>JANOKC010000053.1:0-19157 GCA_031419035.1 Novosphingobium sp.
CGATTGCACCGGTGAAGGTAGCGCCGAGACCGAGCTATTCATCGTCGAAGGCGATAGCGCTGGTGGCAGCGCCAAACAGGCGCGCGACCGCAAAACCCAGGCAATCCTGCCAATCCGCGGCAAGATCCTCAACGTCGCCTCCGCCACCATGGACAAGATTCGCGCCAACAGTGAAATCGCCGATCTGGCGCTCGCAATGGGTTGCGGGATGCGCAAGGACTGCAACCCTGACAATCTGCGCTATGACCGGATCATCATCATGACAGACGCCGATGTCGACGGCGCACACATCGCCACACTGCTGATGACGTTCTTCTTCCAGGAAATGCCCGAAGTGGTCCGGCGCGGGCATTTATATCTCGCCCAGCCCCCGCTTTACCGCCTGACCTGCGGCAAGGAGAGTGCCTATGCCAAGGACGAGGCCCACAGGATTGAGCTGGAAGCAGGCCAGTTCAAGGGCAAGAAGGTCGAAGTCGGGCGGTTCAAGGGGCTTGGCGAAATGAACCCCGGCCAATTGCGCGAAACCACCATGAGCCCAGCGACACGCGGCTTGCTGCGCATCACCCTGCCGCCGGAGTATGAAGGCCGCGCGGCGGTGAAAGATCTGGTAGATCGCCTGATGGGCCGCGATCCGGCGCAGCGCTTCATGTTCATCCAGAACCGGGCGGGGGAGATTGATCCTGGGATGATTGATGCTTGAGTAGCTATTTTTTGGGCACTTCAAGTGTTCAGATTTGATTGGCTATTGCTAATCTCTACAACTTTAGTAGACTTAACCTCGCAGTCGTCTTGTCTGCATCGCGGGAGATCGAAAATGCGTCCCAATCACCCAAAATACATGATGTCACTGTCAATTGGCCTACTGGCCCTTTCTGGTTGTTCCGAGCAATCATCCCAAGACAACACAGCAGCGCGAAACCAACCAACCTCCGAGAGCATATCCGCCGCTGATGCCGCATCTGGCGACTTGCCCGATGTAAGCGCGGCAGCACCCGGTGTCGCCTTCGCCTACAACTATGCCTTCACCCTGCCCGCCAAGGCAATCTCTGATGTCCAGCAACAACACGCAACTGCTTGCGGCCGACTTGGCGCGGATCGATGCCAAATCACTGGAATGCGGTTTGACCAACCACGTGAAGGCGAGGCCGCAGCGCGACTCGATCTGCTATTGGCTCCAGAGCTAGCTCACCAATTCGGACGAGAGGGCATTGCGACCGTCGAAAAGGCTGACGGCACGCTCGAAAGTGCAGATATAGCTGGAGAAAACGCCGGCGGCGCAATCAATGCATCGCACCAACGCAGCTCCGTCGTGAAGGCAGAGCTGATGCGAATTGAAGCTCGCCTAAAAACGGCAGGTCTTGTCAAGGAAACCAGGATCGAACTGGAACGGCGTATACTGGAACTGCGCGGACAGTTGCAGGAGGAAGGACAAGGCAGGCAGGCAGCTGAACGTTCGTTTGCCACAACCCCACTAAGCTTTGCCTATGCGAGTGAAGGATTGTTAAGTCCGAACCGCAATCCCTTCTCCACCGCCGCGAAAGCATCTTGGGGGAGCGCACAGGCGTTGTTGTCGTTCGTGCTGCTTATCGGCGGAGCATTATTGCCTTGGGCATTGTTGATTGGCTTGCTGCTGGCGCTGTGGCGTTCAAGACTGATTAGGGATTGGCGCAAGCGCTCGGATAGCCCGGTTATTTGAATAGCTGAGATGGGTGCCCACGTTGGAAACTTTTCCGGCGTGGGGCCCTTCTCGTTCTGCTGTTTGCATTGAACCTGGCGCTTCAAACTGGCGACGTTTCGCCCTTGCAAGGTTTCTTCGCTCAACCTATCGCTTAACCGAACGATTAAACGATAGGACGGCTTCCCATGCAGCGTTTCGAAGGCACCAGCGATTACGTCGCGACAGATGATCTCAAGGTGGCAGTCAATGCCGCAGTCCTTTTGCGGAGGCCATTGCTGGTCAAGGGCGAACCCGGCACCGGCAAAACTGTGCTGGCGCATGAGATCGCCAAGGCGATTGGCGCGCCGCTGATCGAATGGAACGTCAAATCGACCACCAAGGCCCAGCAGGGCCTGTATGAATATGACGCGGTTGCACGGCTGCGCGATGGCCAGCTGGGCGACGAGCGAGTCCACGACATCAGCAACTACATCCGCCGCGGCAAGCTGTGGGAAGCCTTCACAGCGCCCGAACTGCCGGTGTTGCTGATCGACGAGATCGACAAGGCCGACATCGAGTTTCCCAACGATCTGCTGCAAGAGCTCGACCGGATGAGCTTCGACGTCTACGAAACGCGCGAACGGGTCGAGGCCAAAGAACGCCCGATCGTGATCATCACCTCGAATAATGAAAAGGAGCTGCCAGACGCTTTCCTGCGCCGCTGCTTCTTCCACTATATCAAATTCCCTGACCGCGAGACGATGCAGGCGATCATCGATGTTCATTTCCCCGATATCCAGAAGATCCTGGTCACCAAGGCGATGGATATTTTCTATGAAGTGCGCGATGTGCCGGGCCTCAAGAAGAAGCCCTCAACCTCGGAGTTGCTCGATTGGCTCAAGCTGCTGATGAATGAGGATATGCCACTCGACGTGCTGCAAAACCGCGATCCGACCAAGGCGATCCCACCCTTGCACGGTGCGCTGCTCAAGAATGAGCAGGACGTGATGCTGTTTGAAAAGCTGGCCTTTATGGCGCGGCGGCAGGGCTGAAGGCGGCGATGGGCTACACCGGACGCTGCGCCTGCGGGGCAGTTGCTGCAACGATCAGTGGCGAACCCCTTGCAACCCGGCAATGCTGGTGCCGCCAATGCCAGCGGGCCGCAGCAGGTGGGCCGACGCATAATGCGATGTTCGCCACTTCTGATCTGGAACTCACCGGCGTTCTTACCACCCACGATTATACTGCGGCGAGCGGTAACACGCTGACCCACAGCTCCTGCCCATCCTGCGGGACGCAAGTGATGGCGCAATCTTCCGCGCGGCCTCAGTTTCGCATGGTCCGGCTGGGGTTTCTGGATGAGCCGCATGGGTTGAGACCGCAAATGGCGATCTGGATCGATGATGCGCCGGAATGGGCGGTAATCGATGCTGCACTGGAACAACATGGCGGCCAGCCTCCGGCTCCTGTTGCAAGCGTATCGCAGTGACACTCGAAGCAGCTTCCGCCACCTTCCTTTGGGGCACGGCCACCGCGGCGCACCAGATCGAGGGTAACAACGTCAACTCGGACTTCTGGTTGGCCGAGCATGTCCAACCCACCTTGTTCGCAGAGCCCTCTGGCGATGCCTGCGACAGCTATCACCGCTATGCCGAGGACATCGCCATAGCGGCAAAGCTCGGGTTCAATTGCCACCGCTTCGGAATCGAATGGGCGCGGATTGAGCCGGAACCGGGCGTTTTCAGCCAGGCCGCGCTTGATCGTTATGTCCGCCAGCTAGAGGAGTGCCACCGCCAAGGCTTGGCCCCAATGCTCACGTTTAGCCACTGGACGGTACCGCGCTGGTTTGCGGCGCGCGGCGGCTTTGAACATCCTGACAGCCCGCAGTTGTTTGCGCGCTTCGCTGAACAGGCCACTGCGCGGCTCGGCCCGCTGATGAGCTATGCGTCAACCTTCAACGAGGCAAATATTCAGCGATTGATCGGATTGCGCGGCCATAGCGAAAGGATGCGGCAATCGGTTGCGGCGATGTATGCGGCCTGTGCCAAGGCATGCGGATCGGATCGCTTTTCCATGGTGCTGTTTGGTGAAGTGGATAAGATCGAGGCCAACATGCTCGCCGCCCACGATCAGGCAATGGCGGCGTTGAAGGCTGGACTAGGTGATTTTCCGGTCGGCGTTACCATCACGATGCAGGAGATTGAGGGCGTTGGCGCGGGCAACCGGGCTGGCGAGATCGAACAGGCGCTTTATGGCCCCTGGCTGGATGCAGCTGCGCGGGCTGATTTTGTCGGAGTGCAGACCTATACACGGTTCAGGGTCGGACCGGATGGACTGCTGCCGCCGCCTGACGGCGCAGAGCTTACTGCGGCAGGTTATGAATTCCGCCCGGAGGCTTTGGCCGCAACCATTCGCTTTGCAGCGGCCAAAACCGGCAAGCCGATCATTGTAACCGAGAACGGCATCGCGACCGACGATGACACCCGCCGCCGCGAATTCATCGAGCGGGCGTTGGCCGGTGTGAGCGACTGCATTGCCGAGGGCATCGATGTCCGCGGGTATTTGCATTGGTCATTGCTCGACAATTTTGAATGGGTTTATGGCTATAAGCAGCGGTTTGGGCTGGTAGCGGTAGATCGGCAAACCTTTGCGCGAACGCCAAAACCGAGCGCGATTTATCTGGGCGAGCGGGCCAAGGTCGGCAACATTTGATCAAGTTACCAGACCGCCATTGGCTTTTAGCAGTCGGACTGACGCATACCCGCTTTGCAGCGATCCGCGTAAGGCTGGAAAGCTATGCGCCGCAACCGGGCTGGCACGCGTGGTTTTATGAATTTCTGCTGTTCGGATTCAAGCAAGGCTGGGCCTGCCTGTTCGGCGCATTAATGCTCATACTCCTGATCGGGACCCATCTTTTTTACCCGGCGCAGGGGTGGTTAGCCCGCTATGATTTTCTTACTCTCTCAGCGGTCATGATCCAACTTGGCATGCTCGCGCTTCGGCTCGAAACATTGGCTGAGGCAAAGGTCATTCTGGCATTCCATCTGGTCGGCACCGTGATGGAGCTATTCAAAACCAGCGCTGGGTCATGGCAATATCCCGAAAGCAGCCTGCTGAGGATCGGCGACGTGCCGTTGTTTTCTGGATTCATGTACGCTGCCGTTGGGAGCTATATTGCACGTGTTTGGCGGATTTTCGATTTCCGCTTCACTGCGTATCCCAGCTCCCACTGGTCATGGATTCTTGCCGCCGCAATCTACATCAATTTCTTCGCGCACCACTGGCTGCCGGATGTTCGGCTAGCGCTGTTCGCGGGATTGTTGCTGCTGTTCTGGCGGACGCGGGTGTGGTTTCGTGTCTGGCGCGAAGACCGCTGGATGCCTCTGCTGATTGGCTGGCTGCTTGTCGCTCTGTTCATCTGGCTGGCCGAGAATATCTCGACCTTCTCACGCGCGTGGATTTATCCCAGCCAGCAAAGCGGCTGGGCGATGGTCTCGCCTGGAAAGCTGGGCGCGTGGTATTTGTTGATGTATATCTCTTTCATTCTCGTCGCGGCGGTTCATCGGTCACGAAAAAAGGTTTGATCCCATGTTCTTCAACTTCATAGATGAGCTGCGCGCGGCCGGAATCAAGGCGTCCTTCAAGGAGCATCTGACGCTGCTTGAGGCGTTGGAGAAGGAAGTGATCGAGCAGACGCCCGAACAATTTTATTACCTCTCGCGCGCCACCTTCGTGAAAGATGAAGGCCTGCTCGACCTGTTCGATCAGGTGTTCAACAAGGTCTTCAAGGGCATCCTGACCAGCTATGGCCAGGATCCGGTGGATATTCCGGAGGACTGGCTGAAAGCCCTCGCCGAGAAGTTCCTCACGCCTGAAGAGATGGAGGCGATCAAGGCGCTTGGCTCGTGGGACGAGATTATGGAGACGCTGAAGCAGCGGCTTGCCGAGCAGCAAAAGCGCCATGAGGGCGGCAGCAAATGGATCGGGACTGGCGGCACTTCGCCGTTTGGCAACGACGGCTATAATCCCGAAGGCGTGCGGATCGGCGGCGAGAGCAAGCACAAGCGCGCGCTGAAAGTGTGGGAAAAACGCGATTTCCAGAACCTCGACAACACCCGCGAACTCGGCACCCGCAACATCAAGATCGCTCTGCGCCGGCTGCGGCGGTTTGCGCGCGAGGGCAATGCCGACGAGCTTGACCTTGATGCAACGATTGACGGCACTGCCAAGCAGGGCTGGCTCGATATCCACATGCGGCCTGAGCGGCACAACGCGGTCAAGCTGCTACTGTTCCTCGATGTCGGCGGCTCGATGGACCCGTTCATCAAGCTGGTCGAGGAGCTGTTCAGCGCGGCGACCAGTGAATTCAAGAACATGGAATTCTTCTACTTCCACAATTGCCTGTATGAAGGGGTGTGGAAGGACAACAAGCGGCGCTGGTCAGACCGGACCAACACTTGGGACATCCTTCATAAATACGGACACGATTACAAGGTGATCTTCGTCGGGGATGCGGCGATGAGCCCTTATGAGATCACCCATCCGGGCGGCTCGGTCGAACATTTCAACGAGGAGTCGGGCGCAGCCTGGATGCAGCGCGTGGCGCATGTCTATCCGGCGACAGTCTGGCTAAATCCGGTGCCCGAAAAGCAATGGGGCTATTCGCAATCAACCAAGATGATCAAGGAATTGGTCAGCGATTCGATGTTTCCGCTGACGCTGGGCGGGCTGGACGATGCGATGCGCGAGATGACGCGCAAGAAGCATTAACCCTGCCGATCGAGCTCTGCATTCAACCGCAGGCTGCACCGCCAGAAGAAATACGCCGGGATCAGCCCAAGCCAGGCCGCGCCATACAGGACATACCGGACCGATTCTGCTCCGTAGGTGGGCTTGAGGAGATCGGACAGCATCCCGAAGAACAGCGGACCCAGCCCTAGCCCGATCAGGTTCTGGGCAAACAGCATAAGCGCACTCGCAATTGCGCGGGTTCGCAGCGGGACCAGCCCTTGCACACTCGAATAGGTCGGACCGTAGTACAGCGAATTGAGCAGGGTTGGCAGCATCACCAATGCCAGCGCAACCTCCCAGCGGGTAGCAAAGTAGGCAGCAAAGGCCAACGGCGCCGCTAGAACCATGCCGATTGCTGGCGCGGTAAGGACGTGGCGGCGATTGGTTTGGCCGAACCGATCAGCCAGCCAACCGCCCAGTAAAGTCCCGGCAATTCCCGCGATCCCTCCGAACAGGCCAAAATAAAAGCCCACCTCGCCCGGGGTCATGCCGTGGGTGCGCTGAAAAAAGATCGTGGTCCAAGTAGCCTTTCCATAGCTCAGAAACGATGCTGCCGAGCCTGCGCAAAGCAACAGGACGTAAGCGCGAGAACGCAGTACTTCGGCTAAGGATTGGCGCAGACTCGCTGGCATAGCACCGCTGGATGCTGTGTGTGCATGGACCGGACGATTGTTATCCCGAATGACAAAGGCGACCACTACCGCCAGCAACACGCCCGGCAGTCCAACGACAAAGAAAGCGCGGCGCCAGCCCAGCAAATCCGCCAGATAACCGCCGATCATCATGCCAAGCAATGTGCCGACCGGGATCCCCAGCGCATAGAAAGCTAGCGCGGAGGAACGCCGCTCTGGCGGAACGCGGTCAGCGATCAGCGAATGCGCGGCGGGGGTACAACCGGCCTCGCCAATGCCAACACCCATCCGCGCCAGCAGCAATTGGATGAAATTCTGCGCCAGCCCGCAAACGGCTGTGGCAAGTGACCAGAACGCCAGCGCCACAGCGATCAAACGTCCGCGATTGGTGGTTGGACGATCGGCATATCGAGCGATCGGCAGGCCTAGGATCGCATAAAACGCCGCGAAGGCGATCCCCGTCATCACGCCGATCTGGGTGTCATTGAGGCCAAGATCACGGCTGATCGGTTCGGCCAGGATATTGACGATTTGCCGATCAATGAAATTGAAGATGTAGACGACCAGCAGCAGCCACAGCAGCGCCCGGGTCGAACTCAGGAAGGGCAGGCTTTCGCCCGGTTTGGCTATCGTGCTCACCCTCACCTCGTTTCTTATCGGGCAAGCATCGCTTGGTGCGAGGGTTCCGTCAAGCACGATTGGAATCGCAAACTATTCGTATAATTGGAACGTTCGAATAGTCTCCCGCCACGCCGCCTCATCAGGATTGGCCATTGCCTCAAGATCGCTGGCTGTTGCAGCGCGATCATCAACCCACAACCGCAATCCCGGACCACCATTGATCACATCAATCGCGAGCCGATCAAGCTCATACTCGTACGGAAAATCACGCCACAACGGATAGTCTGGGTAGAGGTTACGAATTGCCTTGAATGCCAGTGCCTGCAACCGCCATGGGCGGAAGTTGCGGTGATCGTAGAAGCGCCTCTCAGCATGGACCATCAGCCCGCTGCAAAGACTTTTGGCGTGCTTATGGAAGGTCGGCTCAAACCAACAATTACGGATCGCGCAACCAGCCAGCCACTGCGGAGCAACGCGATACATTTCGGCCAGCACCGCTTTGGCATCCAGGTCGGGCGCGCCAAACAGCACTTCAAGCGGACGGGTGGTACCGCGCCCTTCGCTCAGCGTGGTGCCTTCCAGCATCACTGTCCCGGCATAGGCCCGTGCCATGTTGACGCCCGCTGCATTGGGGCTGGGATTGATCCAGATACGGTCCTCGGGCCAGCCGAAGCCGGGTGCTGCATCAGGCTGCCAACCCTCCATGGTGATTACCCGGTATTCCACGTCCAGCTTGAAATGAGCGACGAACCATTGCCCCATCTCGCCCAGTGTCATGCCATGGCGCATTGGCATTGGCCCGGCACCAACGAAGCTCTCCTTCCCGGGCAGCAGCAACGTGCCTTCCACTGGCCTTCCTGCGGGATTGGGCCGATCAAGCACCCACACCGCCTTGCCGGTGCCTGATGCAGCCTCAAGCAGATAAAGCAGCGTGGTGACGAAGGTATAGATTCGGCATCCAAGGTCTTGCAGATCAAAGAGGAAAACATCGGCGGTGGACATCATCTGTCCGGTCGGGCGGCGGACTTCACCATAAAGGCTGAAGATGGGAATGCCGTAATGAGGATCAACCGCGTCGGGCGTTTCCACCATATTGTCTTGTTTGTCGCCCTTCAGCCCATGCTGCGGGCCAAAGGCGGAAGTGACATTGATCCCAGCCGCGATCAGCGCGTCGAGCGAATGGGCAAGATCTTCCGTTACCGACGCTGGATGCGCGATCAGGGCAACGCGTTTGCCCGCCAGAGGCTTGCGTAATTCAGGATCGGCAAGCAGGCGATCAATTCCGAATTTTGCCATCAGACTTCCGTCTCAAGCAACAATGCGCGGCAGACCTCGGAATGGAATTCCGGCTTGCCGGCAGCAAAATCCAGCGCCCAAAAGCGGTTCAGCCCATCGGCATCATCCTTGATGATCCCGTTTAATGCCACACGGCTCGGCAGCGGCAATTCTGATGCAATTTCGGCGACAAGCCTCAGCTCGGACAGTGTCGCGAAAACCTTAATTTCAACCTCCGCCGGAGCGTCGCGCATCCCCTCGCGGAAGCTATCGAAATCATAGCAAGCCCAGCGGGTAGAAGGCGAGAGGTTGAACTCCCGATAGGAACTTGGCCCGGTCTGCCAGAAAATCTCAAAGCAGGTAGTTTGCCACAGATTGTCGAACCGGTCAGGCTCTTGCACCGGCGGAACGATGATTCGCTGCATATCGCCTCTCGCCACAAATATCGCGCGGCAGCCGGCCAGCGTCGGCTCGATCGAGGCGGTGATGGAATGGACTGCCCCGGCTGGGCAATCGGGATGAAGTATGAGAGCGTGCATCTTTGCTCTATTACCCAGCGCACAGGTCCGAGCAAGCAGCACTTGGGCTATCGCATGGGCGCTGCTAAGGGCCGTGCGCCATGACCAAATACAACTCCACCCTGCTCCGCACGCTCGATGAGCGCGGCTACATCCACCAAACCACCGATGCGGCCAGGCTTGATGCTTTGGCCGCAAAGCAGATTGTGCCGGGCTATATCGGCTTCGATGCGACAGCGCCGTCGCTTCATGTTGGTTCGCTGGTGCAGATAATGATGCTGCGCCGGCTTCAGCAGGCGGGGCACAAGCCGATCGTGCTGATGGGCGGCGGCACCACCAAGGTTGGTGATCCTTCGGGTAAGGATGAAAGCCGCAAGATGCTATCCTCGGACGACATCAAGGCCAATATCGCTTCGATCCGGACGATCTTCGAACGGCTGCTGACTTTCGGCGATGGGCCCACCGATGCAATAATGGTTGATAACGACGAATGGCTGAGCGCGCTTGGTTATGTCGAACTGCTGCGCACTGTCGGACCGCATTTCACTATCAACCGGATGCTGACATTCGATTCGGTCAAGCTGCGGCTTGAACGCGAGCAGCCGCTGACTTTCCTCGAATTCAACTACATGATCCTCCAGGCCTATGACTTCCGCGAACTTGCACTGCGCCATGGTTGTTGCTTGCAGATGGGCGGATCAGACCAGTGGGGCAATATCATCAACGGGATCGAGCTGACCCGCCGGATGGAGGGCAAGGAAGTGTTCGGGCTGACCACGCCGCTGCTGACCACCGCCGATGGCACCAAGATGGGCAAGACTGCTGCGGGAGCGGTTTGGCTTAATGAGGATGCCCTGCCCGCCTATGATTTCTGGCAATACTGGCGCAATTGCGATGACCGCGATGTTGGGCGGTTCTTGCGTTTGTTTACCGATCTTCCGCTCGACGAGATTGTTCGGCTTGAGGCAATGGATGGCAGTGAAATCAATGCAGCCAAGGTAATTCTGGCCAATGAAGTGACCCGGTTGTGCCGCGGTGTTGCGGCAGCGCGGGAAGCCGAGGCCACGGCCACTGCAACTTTTGCAGGCGGCGGCGTAGGCGCAGACCTTCCGGTGCTGGCACTTCCGCCCGAAGGCATTAGCATTATCGATGCGCTAGTCGGGCTTGGATTTGCGGCCAGCCGAGGCGAGGCAAAGCGGTTGATTGCAGGCGGCGGTGCGCGCCTTGATAGCCAAGCGATCTCCGATGAAGCCCTGCATATCGGCGGATCAGCCGCAGAGGTGCGCATTTCAGCGGGCAAGAAGAAGCACGGGGTGCTTCGACCCGACGTTTAAAACCTCAATTTGCCAGAGTTTACGCTTTATTCGCCATTACCGTCCATCATGGCTTCTCCTGTGATGACGAATGGAGGCAAGGCGATACTATGGGAGTCGGTGCACAACTTTCAGTAACTGACCTGCGCCGCGCCACGCGGCACCCGGTCGATCATCCCGTTATTGGCGAGCATCGTTTGCTCGGCGATGTGCAACTGCACATCATGAACCTGTCCGCCCATGGCTTCATGGTTGAGGGCGAAGTCGAACTCAGCAAGGGCGAGCGGGTAACCATCCGGCTTCCCGCGATCGGCCGGATCGAAGCTCATCTCATCTGGGTCGCCGAAAACCGGGCAGGATTCCAGTTCGAGCGGATCATCCGGCTGGAAGATTTCGTCCGGATGATTGACGCGATCCAACCCAATCCGCGGCTTCGTCAGAGCCGCTAAGCGGCCAAAGTTGCGCTTTCAACACCGCAATCATCTGACCGCTTGGCAAGTGCTGCCAGCGCTGCCATTCGGGTGGCGTGACTGAACCCACCTCACCGCTCCAGATCCGCGACTTCAGACTGTTCTGGCTGGCCCGCTTTGCCGCAGTTGTCGCTACCATGGCGATGGTCGTGGTGATTGGCTGGCAAACCTATGATATTGCTCGCAGTGACTATGGGATGAGCGTCAGCGCCGCTGCGTTCCAGCTTGGTCTGCTTGGACTAGCCCAATTTGTGCCGTTGTTCCTGCTCTCTCCGGTTGCGGGGCTGGTGGCGGACCGGTTTGACCACCGCCGCGTGGCCGCCATCGCCAATTGTGCTGACTTGTGCATCGCGCTGATACTTGGACTGGTCACCGCCGCCGACGCATTGAACTTGCCGATCCTGTTCCTGCTCGCCGCAGCCCACGGAGCGGCTCGCGTGTTCGTCGGCCCGGCAATGAGCGCGATCGCCCCCAACATCGTACCCGCAGCCCTGCTGCCGCGCGCGATCGCCCTCAATTCAATCGCCTGGCAAATGGGCTCAGTAGTCGGACCAGCGGCCGGCGGTTTGCTTTATGCGGCAAGCCCTGCGCTGCCATATTGGAGCGCCGTTGCCCTGCTGGTGTTGGCAAGCATAACCATCCTCAGCATAGCACCGATGAAGCGGCCGGATGTTCGCCGCGATGTGCACCCTGTTCGCCAGATGGCGGAGGGTATGTCGTATGTCTGGAATGAGCGCTTCCTGCTTGGCTGCATCACCCTCGATCTGTTCGCCGTTTTGCTCGGCGGCGCGACCGCGCTGCTGCCGGTTTTTGCTCGGGACATATTGCAGGTCGGCTCCGAAGGCCTCGGCCTGATGCGCGCTGCGCCTGCGTTGGGCGCTGCAATCGTGGCACTGATTCTCGCGATCCGGCCGCTCGCTAACAATGTCGGGGTAAAGATGCTGTGGGCAGTGGTAGTGTTTGGACTCGCAACAATTGTGTTTGGTCTGTCGACCTCATTCTGGCTCTCCTTGGCGATGCTGGCACTGCTTGGCGCGTCGGACATGGTTTCGGTGTATATCCGCAGCAGCCTGGTCCAGCTCAACACTCCCGATGACATGCGCGGCCGCGTGTCATCGATCTCAGGACTTGCGATTTCCGCCTCAAACGAGCTGGGCGAAATGCAGTCAGGAGTGGCTGCTGCTTTGCTCGGTGCAACCGGAGCCGTCATGTTCGGCGGGGTTGGGGCGATTGCTGTCACCGTGCTATGGGCTTGGCTCTTTCCAGAACTTCGCAATGCCCGTACCTTTGCCCCCCACTATCGCCAGAAGGAACCCGCCCCATGAAGGCTGACAGCATCCTCGCCACCATCGGCAACACAGCGCACATTCGCCTGGCGCGGATGTTCCCTGACCATGAAGTTTGGGTGAAGTCCGAACGCGGCAATCCTGGCGGCTCGATCAAGGACCGGATTGGCCTTGCCATGATAGAAGCGGCGGAGGCCGATGGCAGCTTGAAGCCGGGCGGCACAATCATCGAGCCGACATCTGGCAATACCGGGATAGGTCTGGCCATGGTTGCTGCCGTCAAAGGGTATCGTCTGGTACTCGTCATGCCCGAATCAATGTCGATCGAACGGCGGCGACTGATGCTGGCCTATGGGGCAAGTTTTGACCTGACACCGCGCGAAAAGGGCATGAAGGGCGCGCTCGAGCGGGCGCATCAGCTGGTGCAGGAAACACCGAATTCCTGGATGCCTCAGCAGTTCGAAAACCCGGCTAATATTGCCGTGCATGCGCAAACCACAGCGCAGGAAATTCTTTCCGATTTCAAGGATATGCCGATTGATGTGATGATTACTGGCGTAGGCACCGGCGGGCATCTGACGGGCTGCGCTGAAGAACTGAAACGCCATTGGCCGGGCCTCAAGGCTTATGCTGTTGAGCCTGCACTGTCTCCGGTAATCTCCGGCGGCCAGCCTGCTCCTCACCCGATCCAGGGGATTGGCGCGGGCTTCATCCCAGGCAACTTGCACACGCAGGCAATTGACGGGGCGATCCAGGTTGATGCCGGAGACGCCAAGGAAATGGCCCGGCGCTGCGCCCGCGAGGAAGGCATGCTGGTCGGCATTAGTTCTGGAGCGACGTTGGCTGCAATCGCCCAGAAGCTGCCCGAACTGCCTGCTAGCGCCCGCATAATGGGCTTCAACTATGACACTGGCGAGCGCTACCTTTCGGTGCCGGACTTCCTGCCCGAATAGGTCAAGCCGTGGCGAATGATTCGACCGGAAGCGCCATCATCGCCTCTGATCCAGCCTCGATCTTGCGACGCAGTGCTCCTGAATCGGGGATTACGCGTTCGCTATAGTAGCGAGCAGTGGTCAGCTTAGCTTCGTAGAAATGCTTATCCCCGGCTCCGGCTGCCAACGCCTCCGCAGCAACCTTGCCCATCCGCAGCCACATCAGGCCAACCGCAACGATGCCCATAAGGTGCATATAGTGATGCGCGCCGGCCCCGACATTGTTGGGGTTGGCCATGCCATTAGCCATGAACCACATCGTAGCGGTCTTTAGATCACCATTGGCCTTTTCGAGTTGCACAGCCAAACCGCCTAGGGCGGCATCATCCTTAAGCTCGACGCATTCCTGATCGATCAGTGCGAAAAGCGCCTGCACCGCCCGCCCGCCGTTCATCGCAAGCTTGCGGCCGACCAGATCCATTGCCTGGACCCCGTTGGCACCCTCGTAAATTTGGGTGATCCGGGCATCGCGGACGAACTGCTCCATCCCCCATTCGGAAATGTATCCATGGCCGCCGAATACCTGCTGCATGTTGACTGCAGTGTCGAACCCCTTGTCGGTACCATACCCCTTAATCACGGGTGTCAGCAGGCTAAGCAGATCATCCGCCATCTGACGGCCTGCCTCATCCTCAAGCTTGTGCGACAGATCGACCTGGAGCGCCCCCCAAAGGCAAAGCGCGCGCATTCCTTCGGTAAAGGCTTTGGCGTCCATCAGCATGCGGCGCACATCTGGATGTACGAATAGCGTGTCGGCCTTTTCCGTAGGCTCGGCAGCACCTGTCAGCGCGCGGCCCTGGCGGCGTTCAGAGGCATATTTGACAGCATTTTGATAGGCAACCTCGGCTTGGGACAATCCTTGAATACCAACCCCAAGCCGCGCGGTATTCATCATGATGAACATCGCTGCGAGTCCCTTGTTCTCCTCACCCACCATAAACCCGGTCGCGCCATCATAGTTCATTACGCAGGTTGAATTGGCGTGGATCCCCATCTTGTGCTCGATTGAACCGCAAGTCACAGCATTGCGCTCGCCCAGCGAGCCATCGTCGTTCACCAGCACCTTGGGGACGATGAACAGCGAGATCCCCTTGGTAGAATCGGGAGCATCGGGGGTCTTGGCGAGCACCAGGTGAATAATGTTGTCGGTCAGGTCATGTTCCCCAGCCGAAATGAATATCTTGGTTCCGGTTATGGAATAGGAACCGCCGAGCTGCGGCACAGCGCGTGTCCGGATCAGGCCCAGATCCGTGCCACACTGCGGCTCAGTCAGATTCATCGTTCCAAGCCATTCGCCTGCAACCATTTTGGGGAGATACATTGCTTGTTGTTCGGGGGAGCCCTTGACCAGGATCGACGCGATCGCGCCGTTGGTCAGGCCCGGATACATGCCGAATGCCTGATTGGCCGAGGACATGAATTCTTCCATCACAAAGCCCAGAATGTGGGGCAGCCCCTGCCCGCCAAACTCTTCGGGCATTGTTAGCGTTCCCCAACCTGATTCGCGGAACTTGCCAAAGGCTTCCTTAAAGCCCTTCGGCGTTGAAACGCTTCCGTCGGCATGGCGGGTGCAGCCTTCGATGTCCCCCGACAAATTTAGCGGGGCGAGCACTTCCGAAGTGAACTTGCCGCACTCTTCGACGACGGTATCGATCAAGTCCGTGCTGGCATTCTCAAAACCGGGAAGGTTGTTAAAGCCTTCGAGCTTCAGCACTTCATTGATGATGAATTGGGCATCGCGCGCAGGCGCCTTGTAGACAGGCATTAGAAAATTCGTCCTTGTTGGTTCGGTTCAGATCTTGGCGGGAAACCGTTCCAGGTTCTCCAACAAGGTGATGAAGTTGGTTAGTTCTGCAATCGAGGAGTCGATATCATTGCGTTGCTCTTTCATGTGCCCAACACGATCCCGGCATCGTTCGATAGTAACGCGGCGCTGTTCAACCCGCCCATCGCCAAGATCGTAGAGATCAATCATTTCCTTGATCTCTGTCAGGCTGAAACCGACATTTTTAGCCCGCATTATCCACGCTAGCCTAGCCCGGTCACGCTGCGAATAAATCCGGCTAAGGCCAGCGCGAGCCGGCGATATTAGCCCCTCGTCCTCGTAAAAACGCAACGCCCGCGCAGTAACACCAAACTCGGCGGTCAGTTCTGAAATAGCATAGGTTTCGCGCTGCAGCGCATCTGGCCGGTCAAGATGCGCGCCGCCGTGTGTCGCATTGGCAGAAGCAGGGCTGTCCATGCCACGGTTTTACATTCCCTTTACGTAAGCGTCAACGGTTCTCGGTGTGTAGCTGATCTCCATACAGCTTGCGATAGTAGCAACTTGTCGCGCCAGTATGGCAAGCTGGGCCCTCGGGCCGGACGTACAGAACCAGCGAATCCTGATCGCAATCGACCCGAATCTCGACGATCCTCAAGAAATGTCCCGAGGTTTCACCCTTTAGCCATAGTCGCCCTCGCGAACGGGAGTGAAAATGGGCGAGTCCTGTCTCGCGGGTCATAGCCAGCGCTTCAACGTCCATAAAGGCCAGCATCAATACCTCACGACTCGAGGAATCAACCACGACAGCAGCCATCAGCCCTTGCTTATCGAACCGCGGAAGAAAGGCGCTGCCTTGTTCCCGGTCATTCAAGTCGATCTCAGTCATAGGTTCCTTTGTTGCACGATAACCACACGTGTCGACCAAAATCTGCGTGAAACGGCCTTGGCACTTTCTTTTCAAAGGGTTTGGATCAAGGAGGCGTTTGCGGCTTCAGGCTGCGCACCAGAACCGACGGTTCCGCAACGGCACCAAGGCCTGGGTTCAGGGAAAAGGCTAACGCCCGCATAATCTGGGCGAGCCGGATGAGGGATCGGGTGAAGTGGTCTAATAGGGGGGCCGCCCAACTGCGAAAGCAGCACCCAACAGTTTCGTCACGCGGGCGCCCGGAACTTCGGTTCCGGGCGCTTTCGTTTGTACTTTGGCAGAAACTTCGGTTCCGGGCGCTTTCGTTTGAATTTAAACGAACCGTTATGACTCGTCCAAAACGCGCGCAAAGCAGGCGATCACTACACGCTTCGCTCCGGCCCGTTTCAGCGCACTGACACATGCATTGCTGGTTGCCCCGCTGGTCAGTACGTCATCAACCAGCACAATTGAGGCTCCCTTTAGCCAGGTGGCACGTTTCGGATTGATCGCAATTGATCCGCTTAATGCCCGAGCGCGGGCCTTTCGGCCCAGTCCGCCGAGCATTGGCGTGGCTTTGCGGCGAAGCAGTGCATCGACCAGCAGCTGCGTTTGGCGCAATTGCGCAACCTCTCGACCGAGTAGAGCTGCCTGATTGAACCCGCGCCGCCACAAACGCCAGCGATGCAGCGGAACAGGCACCACAATCCATGTCTCGTCAATCTGCGGCAGCCGCGCCGCGACAAACCGTCCGAGCAATGGCGCCAGCGCAATCCGCCGCCCGTGCTTGAAAGCCAGAACCAGACGCCGTGAGGCATCATTGTAGAGCGTTCCGGCGGCTATCCCGTCGTGCCGGGGCGGATCGGCGAGGCATATTGCGCATAGCGAGCCATCTTGCGTGCCTTCAGCAAAGGGACGTTGGCAACTGGCGCAACTCTGCTCACCCGGAATAGCAAGTTCAGCCCAGCAAGGCGCACAAAGGCCCGATTGAGTCGCCAGGCCCTCTCCGCACAACGGGCAGCGCGGTGGAAAGATCAAGTCAATGATCGGGGCGAGAACCGGAGGGATTTCCATTGCGTCCGTTCTATCGCTCCCGGCCGATACGACAAGCGCTTGCGCTGCACCGCCCGGCGCGGCAGGGGCTGGGAATGGTCAGCGCAGCACCGCCGCAGATATTCAAGCCCGCCCGGCGACTTGCTTTACGCCGCCGGATGCTGGCGCTGCAAACTCTCCCCAATGCCCCACGCTATGTGATCGACGACATGATCGAGGATGTCATCGAACGGCTCTCGTTTCTGCGGATCGAACCGCGACGGGCGCTGGTAATCGGTGACTGGAACGGCGTACTGGCCCGCCATCTGCAGGCCGAGCAGTGCGAATCGGCCAACGAATTTGACGAGGAGCGTCCCTATCCATTGGGTGGGTTCGACTTTATCGCAAGCCTGGGCACGCTCGATACACTCAATGATTTGCCCGGCGCGCTGATCCACTTGCGAGCCGCGCTGGCACCCGGAGGCTTTGCCATCGCCAGCCTCATCGGCGCGGGGAGCCTTCCAGCGCTGCGATCTGCAATGCTCATCGCTGACGGGGAGCGACCTGCCCCGCGGCTCCATCCGATGGTCGATGTCCGCGCTGGCGGCCAATTACTTCAACGCGCTGGTTGGGCTGATCCGGTGGTCGATAGCCGCTCGCTGGATGTCCGCTTCAGCTCGCTCGACAGGCTTGTGGGCGATTTGCGCGCTCAAGGTCTCAGCAATGTGCTGGCTTGTCCTGGCCCACCGTTGACCCGATCAGCGCTAGACCTTGCCCGTGTCGCTTTTGGCACGGGCACTGTCGAACAGTTCGAAATACTGACTCTAAGCGGTTGGAAGCGCTAGCGCCGCTTGTGCCGCAGCCAGCTTGGCAATCGGCACCCGATACGGCGAGGCGCTGACGTAATCGAGGCCGACCTTCTCGCAAAAGGCGATGCTGGCCGGATCACCGCCATGTTCGCCACAGATGCCTAGCTTGATCTCGGGCCGGGTCGCCCGGCCGCGCTCTGCCGCAAGGCTTACCAATTGCCCGACCCCGTCAATATCAAGGCTGACGAACGGATCGCGCGGATAGATCCCCTGCTCCACATATGGTCCCAGGAACCGCGCCGCATCGTCCCTCGAAACGCCAAGAGTAGTCTGCGTCAGATCATTGGTCCCAAACGAGAAGAAGGTCGCTTCCTCGGCAATTTCGCCAGCCATCAATGCCGCACGGGGCAGCTCGATCATCGTGCCGACCAGATAATCGAGCGTGCGGCCCTTTTCGGCAAAGACCTGAACAGCAACCCGGTCAACCAGCGCCTTGAGGATCTCCAGCTCGCGCTTGGTAGCAACCAGCGGGATCATGACTTCGGGAACTGGTGCGTCACCCGAAGCGGCCGCCACATCGCACGCCGCCTCGAAAATCGCCCGGGCCTGCATCTCGTAAATCTCGGGAAAGGTGATCCCGAGGCGGCAACCGCGGTGACCGAGCATCGGATTGAACTCATGCAATTCGCCCGCGCGCCGCTTCAGTGTATCGACGCCGATCCCGATGGTGTCCGAAAGCTCGATGAATTCAGCGTCCCCCTGCGGCAGGAACTCATGCAGCGGCGGATCGAGCAGGCGGATGGTCACCGGCAGCCCCGCCATAACTTCGAAAATCGCCTGAAAATCGGCGCGCTGTTCGGGAAGCAGCTTGGCCAGCGCCACCCGCCGCCCGGCCTCGTCTTCGGCCAGGATCATCTGACGGACGGCGGAAATCCGGCCGGCATCGAAGAACATATGCTCGGTGCGGCATAGCCCGATGCCCTCCGCGCCAAACTGCCGTGCCATCCGGCAATCGGCCGGGGTTTCGGCGTTGGTACGCACTTTCATCCGGCGGTGCTGATCGGCCCAGCCCATCAGGATGCCGAAATCGCC
>JANOKC010000054.1:0-8122 GCA_031419035.1 Novosphingobium sp.
GTGCGCCGCCTCCACCGCGATGGCAAAGGTGCTCGCGGTAATCGCCGGAGCGAGCGCCAGGGCAGCCCAGCCCAGTTTTCGATGCACCTGCAAACTCTTGCCCACCAGCCATGTCTGCGCAACAATCAGGATCAACCATCCCCCAAGCAGGCTGCCATGGATGTGCGACCAGCTTGGACCGGAAAAACGCCCCTGCGCGATGGGCTGCAGGTAAGTGAGGAAAAACCCGATGACAGCGACGCCAACCGCAAGCAAGGCTCCGACACGGTAAAACGAGGTCGCCCGGTCCTTTTGCCAACTGGCCTTTTCGTTCAAAGCCCCAGCACCTGCGCCATTGTATAGCGTCCGGCCTCCTTGCCGACCAGCCACTGCGCCGCCTTGACCGTGCCCTTGGCAAAGATCGCGCGGTTTTCGGCCAGATGCGACAGCGCGATCCGCTCATTATCGGCGAGGAAATGCACGGTGTGATCGCCCGCGACGCTGCCGCCGCGTGAGGACGCGAAGCCGATTGCGCCCGTCTTGCGCACACCAGTGATACCATCCCGGCCCCGCTCTGCGTTGCCCGCCAGCGCTATCCCGCGCCCCTTGGCGGCCGCTTCGCCCAGCAGCAGCGCGGTGCCGGAGGGGGCATCGACTTTCATACGGTGGTGGGTTTCGGCGATCTCGATATCCCAATCCTCACCCAGTCGGCTCGCCGCCTCCTGCACCAGATGGGCGAGCAGCGTGACGCCGAGCGAGGTATTGCCGGTTTGTAGCACGGCGATTTGCGCCGCCGCGCTGTCACACAGCCAGTGGTGGCGATCTTCCAGCCCCGTAGTGCCGACCACGATCGGGATCCCCGCCGCGATTGCCGCATCAAGGTTCGCCTCGAGCGCGTGCGGGCTGGAGAAATCGACCAGCACATCGCTGCGCCGGGCCAGCACGGAAACATCATCGCCTTGATCCACGCCGCCCGCATGAACCTCGCCCGCCGCCGCGATGGCATCGACCAGCGCCTGCCCCATCCGTCCTGCGCTGCCGATAATGCCGATCCGTGCCACAAAACCTCCACCGGGGACCGTCATGCTGAACTTGTTTCAGCAGCCATCATGCCCCACACTCAGGCCTGTTCTTGGGGCACAATGGGCCCTGAAACAAGTTCAGGGTGACGATCAAGGCAGATGGCGCGACCAATTCAGAATATCGTGATCCTGACCGGGGCGGGAATCAGCGCCGAAAGCGGGATCGACACCTTCCGTTCCGAAGGCGGATTGTGGGAGCAGCAACGGGTGGAGGATGTCGCCACGCCGCAAGCATTCGAGCGCGATCCCGATCTGGTGTTGCGCTTTTACGATATGCGCCGCGAGGCGATCCAGACCAAGCAGCCCAATCCAGCCCATTTCGCGCTGGCCCGGCTCGATGCCATGTGGAGCGGCGGGTTGCTGATCGTGACGCAGAATGTCGACGATCTTCACAGCCGCGCCGGGGCTTCGCGCGTGTTGCATATGCACGGGCAGCATCTGAGCGCCTGGTGCACCAATTGCGATGTCCGCTCGCGCTGGGCCATGTCGATGATCGACCGCCCCCCTTGCCCCGTCTGTCAGACCCGCACGCTGCGTCCCGATGTCGTGTGGTTTGGCGAAATGCCTTACCGGATGGGGGAGATTTACGCCGCAGTGCGCGAGGCTGACCTGTTCGTTTCGATCGGCAATTCGGGCGCGGTCTATCCCGCAGCAGGCCTCGTCCGAAATGCGCGTGATCTGGGCACGCAGACACTGGAGCTTAATCTCGAGCGGTCGCAAGGCTCGGCCTGGTTCGATGAAACCCGGCTGGGACCAGCGAGTGAGGTGGTCCCGGAATGGGTCGAGCAAATGCTAAACGGCTGAACAACCCCGGCACTCGGGATCTTTGGCGATCTTTAGCGGGCGCAGGCTTGGCACCAGCCCCTCAAACAGATGCAGCCTGCTCCACTGCGGATCGCCCAGCGTGGCCACGCCTTGCAGCAGCACCCGGATCGCCTGCATCGCTGCAAACGCGCCGACTATTCCCGCCATCGCCCCCAGCACGCCATCGGCGGCGCAGCTGTCGCAATCCTCGGCATCGAAGGCATCGCCGACATAGCAGCGGTAGCAGGCCTCATCCGGCCGATGCCCGGCGAAGTTGGCGATCTGGCCCTGAAAGCGCCCGATCGCGGCGCTGGTCAGCGGAATAGCGGCGGCGACGCAGGCATCCGAGACGGCGAGGCGAGTCGCGAAATTGTCACAGCCGTCGAGCACCAGATCGGCTCCGGCTATCATCCTGCCAGCATTGCTCGGGCTAATCCGTTCAACCGCACCGTGCCATTCCAGCTCCGGGTCGAACCTTTCGAGCCATTCGCAGGCAACCTCAGCCTTGGGACGGCCAATATCGGCGGGGGTGAATATAGTCTGGCGCTGAAGATTTCTGGCCTCGACCACATCATCATCGATCAGCGTCAGCCGCCCGATCCCTGCCGCAGCCAGATATTGCAGCGCTGGCGAGCCGATCCCACCGCAGCCGACTAATACGACATGCCGCCGCGTCAACGCCACCTGCCCCGCCCCGCCCACTTCGGGCAGAACGATGTGGCGAGCGAAACGATCAAGGCGGGACGGCGGCAGGGTCATCACGCGGGCTTAGAGCAGCTTGAGCGATAAGGGAAAGTTGAAAGATTGGACCGCCATCGCCCAGCGGCGCTGCATAAAATCGGGCATCTCAACGGACCGCTAACCTTTCGCGGTCATTATCCCCTGATGATCGATCTATTTTCAGCTCTAGTCAGCCTGTTTCTGAAGTCTGCTGCAGTCCTGCTAATTGCCAACGAGGTGCGCGGCCTGGTTCTGGCGGGGCCGGTATTTTACGCCATGTACCAGTCTGGCGGGACGCTGATCGCGCTCTGGCTTGGGTTCTGCTCGCTTGGCGGCATAGCTTTATCGGTTGTCGTTCCGCTGGTGGTTGCCAAAAAGCTCCGCCTTGTAACCACCAGTCGCACAGCTGCTGCCGCTGCCTGACGCTTTTCTGGCATTTACCCCTGAATAGAGATCAGCTTTCCAGCTGTCGCAACAAGCTTCGCACATCGCCGTCCATATCGGCATCGCGGGTGCGCAGATCTTCGATCAGGCGGACCGCGTGGATCACGGTCGAATGATCGCGTCCGCCGAATTTGCGGCCAATCTCAGGATAGCTGCGCGGGGTGAGCACCTTGGCGAGATACATTGCCACTTGCCGCGGGCGGACGACGGCCCGGGCGCGGCGCTTGCTGCTCATCTCGGTGCGATCGACCCGGTAGAACTGGCAGACGGTGCGCTGGATCTCGTCGATCGTGATCCGGCGGCGGTTGGCCGAGAGGATATCGGTCAGCTGTTCTTCGGCAAGCTGGAGCGAGACAGCCTGGCCGGTCAGCTGGGCATAGGCGATCAGCTTGTTGAGGCCGCCGACCAGCTCGCGGACGTTGCGGTTGATGGTGCGGGCGAGGAACTCGATCACATCGGCGGGCACGTGGGTGGGCGAGAAGCGTGCAAGGCGATGCTCAAGGATTGAGCGGCGCAGCTCGATATCGGCGGGCTGAATGTCTGCCACAAGGCCCATCGACAGGCGCGAGAGCAGGCGCTGTTCGACTCCGTCCAGTGCCTGGGGCGCGCGATCAGCGGCAAACACCAGCCGCTTGCCTTCGGCCAGCAGTGCATCAATTGTATAGAGCAGTTCTTCCTGCGCGCTCGCCTTGCCGATGATGAACTGGATATCATCGACCAGCAGCAGATCGAAGCCCCTGAGCCGCGATTTGAACTCGATCATCTGGTTCTGGCGCAGCGCCTGAACAAACTCGACCATGAAGCGTTCGGCCGAGCAATAGAAGATCCGCGCCCGCGGATGGGCAGCCAGATAGTTATGGCCGATGGCGTGGAGCAGATGGGTTTTGCCCTGCCCGGTCGCGCCCTTGAGATAGAGCGGCGAGAACTGCGGCACTTCCACCGCCGCCATCCGCTGTGCAGCATTGCAGGCCAGCACATTGGCAGTGCCGGTTACGAAAGTGGCGAAGGTCAGCGATGGATCGAGCCCAACGGAGCCCATCCCCAGCGCGCCGTGGCCCAAGCCTCCGAAATCCGCATGTCCCATCCCCAGTGCATCGCCCGGCTGGCCTAGGGCCCCGCCATCAATCGCTGCCCGGCGCGAAGCTGCATCGCGTGGCAACCGCAGCTCGGGCATCTGACGCCGCCCGGGATGGACCGAGATTCGCACATTGCGCACATCGGGCCGGGCAATCTTCCAAGCCAGCGACAGCCGGTCTGCAAAACGGTCTGCAACCCAATTGGCCGAAAATTCGGTTGGCAGGAACAAATCCAGAGTACCCGTTTCCTTGCAGAAACTGCCCAGTTGAACCGGCTTGATCCACTGGCTGTGAAGTTGCTGGCCAAGATCCTTGCGCAGTCCCTGGCTGATATCAGCCCAATCGGCCGAAAGATTAAGCGCTTCCTGTTCGTCTCGCATGCGCTCTTCTGTTGCCTTGTTCTGCGCAGGTGCAAGCACCTGTGATCCGTCGTTATTTGCCCCAGTCACCCGGCCGCCCCCAAAATAATAGTCGCCATACCCCCCCGCGCAAGCCAGACGGATCGCACGAAAATCCCCATTCGCCCGCTTCCCGAAGTGGACGATCATTTTTGCGTTTGTTTTATGATGCCCAGGCTGAAAACGCCTTGGTCAGTGCCCGATTTATGAAGCGTTCTGCGCCAAGGGCAAGGCGTGTATTGTAAAAAAAAATGAAATAATCTGGCTTGACTCTATCGCACCCTCGGAAAACTACCAACTTAGGGATAATGCACTGTTTACTAAGGTTTTTCCCGAATCAGAGACTGCGAATCGCGGGATTACATAGGCTTACTGCAACGCAGCAATTAGGTTGCTAAATGCAATGAAAAGGGCCGGCGAGATACCCGCCGGCCCAAACTCAATTCCGTTCCGTTTTCGTCCCACCGCCGCCTGATTAAAGCAGCGAATCGGTCACCCGAATCAGAGCGCGGCGACGCGCTTGGTCAACCGTGAAAGTTTGCGCGATGCTGTGTTCTTGTGAAGCACACCCCGGGCCACGCCGCGCGCCAGTTCAGGCTGAGCCGCATGAAGCGCCAGCGCCGCTGCTGCCTTGTCACCGCCATCAAGCGCCGCTTCGACCTTCTTGACGAAGGTACGGATGCGACCGATGCGGTTGCCGTTGATTTCGGCGCGCTTGTCGTTGCGGCGGATGCGCTTTTTGGCTTGCGGCGTATTGGCCATGTCTGTCCTTCGTTCGGCTGCTTGGGCGCAGCCTTTATCGGTTGAAACTCATGCAGAATCGCGGGGTCTGATCAGAGGCATCCCCGCGGAAAGCGCGGCCCTTAACCAGCGAGGGCCGAATCGTCAAGCTATGCTCGCGTTTACGGCGTTGCGTTACCGGCCAGCTACTTCTGGCACCCGTCACAATACCAGGTGCTGCGGCCGCCCTGGGTGATCCGCGCAATCGAGCCCCCGCAACCGCAGCTTTGGCCCGACCGGTCATAAACGTCGAACTGCTTGGAGAAATAGCCAAGCTCGCCATTGGGCCGGGCAAAGTCGCGCAAGCTTGAACCACCCGCTGCAATTGCCTCACCAAGCACGCTGCGGATTGCAGGGACCAGCCGCTCCAGCGCCGCTCGGCTAACGTTACCCGCAGGCTTGCGCGGATCAATATGCGCCCGGAACAAAGCCTCGCAGACATAGATATTACCCAGCCCGGCAACGATCCGCTGATCAAGCAGCATAAGCTTGATCGTGGCACTGCGCCCTGCCAGCTTTTGCCGAAGATGCCCGACCGTCAAACCCGGACCGAGCGGCTCGGGGCCCAAGGCGGCAAAAGTCGGCCATTCTTCCAGCCCAGCACTGTCGATCAGGTCAACCGAGCCGAACCGGCGCGGATCGCACAGCGCCAGCACATGGCCCGCCCCGGTTTCCAGCACCAGATGGTCATGCTTACCCAGCGCATCGGGATCAATCCGCCAGCGCCCTGACATGCCAAGATGGAACACCATGGTCTGGTCCCGGTCGGTATGGATCAGTCCATATTTGGCGCGGCGCCCCAGCGATGTGACCGTGGCTCCGGTCAACGACTGGACCAGGCTGGGCGGGAAGGGTCGGCGCAGGTTGGCCCGGTGCAGCGAGACCCGCGACAGGCGCTCACCTTCAAGGTAGCGGGCCATGCCAAGGACAGTTGTCTCGACTTCTGGTAATTCTGGCATGTCCGCCCCCTAACAGCCTTCCCGCAAAGCCGAAACTCCCCTAAAGCGCCGCCCATGAGCAATCAGGTATCTTTCGGCTACGAAGACGTCAGCCCCGAGGAAAAGACCGCCCGGGTGGGTGAGGTCTTTTCCAGTGTCGCGCGCAAATATGATGTGATGAACGATGCCATGTCGGGCGGCATGCACCGGCTGTGGAAGGATCGCTTCGTCCGCCGCGTGAAGCCGCGCAATGGCGAGATGTTCCTCGATATGGCGGGCGGCACTGGCGACATTGCGTTTCGGCTAGCCGAGCAGGGTGCAGCGGTGACGGTGTCCGACATCAACCAGGACATGCTCGACGTGGGCATCGAACGCGCGATGGACCGGGGTATAGATGGCCTGGTCTGGTCGTGCCAGAGCGCCGAGGTGTTATCCTTCGAAGACCGGATATTCGATGGCTACACCATCGCCTTCGGGATCCGCAACGTCACAAGGATCGATTCGGCCTTGGCTGAAGCGCACCGCGTTCTCAAGCACGGCGGACGGTTTTACTGCCTTGAGTTCTCGACCACCGAATGGCCCGGCTTCAAGGAAGCCTATGACTTCTATTCGCACCGGCTGGTTCCCCGGATCGGCGAGGCGATTGCGGGCGACGGGGAAAGCTATCGCTATCTGATCGAATCGATCCGCCGCTTCCCGCCGATGGGGGAATTTGAGGGCATGATCCGCAACGCCGGTTTTACGCGCACCAAGGTCGAGCCGATCCTTGGCGGACTGGTCGCGATCCATTCGGGCTGGAAAATTTGACCCGTCCGATAACTCATGTTTTCCGTCTGCTGAGCTGGGGTCGGACCCTGGCGAAGCATGGCGCGCTGCGGGGGATTGAGCGCGATCCCAATACTCCGCCGCAGGTTCGGCGGTTGTGCCGACTGGCGCGGCTGGGCACCTTCCAGCCGCGCATTCCCGATTATGCCGGAGCGTTTCAGGCAATCGGCCCCGCCGCGATCAAGCTGGGGCAGACACTGGCGACCCGGCCCGATCTGGTTGGCACAGAGGCAGTGCAAAACCTCCTCTCCTTGCAGGACAGCCTGCCACCGGTTGCGTTCGCGGCCATCGAGCGTGAGATCGAGGCGAGCTTTGGCCGTCCGTGGCACGAGCTCTATGCCAGCATCGATCCGGTCCCGGTCGGCTCGGCCTCGATTGCGCAGGTCCACAAAGCGGTCACCAGCGGTGGCGCAACAGTAGCTATAAAAGTGCTGCGCCCCGGCATCCGCGAGAAATTCGCCCGCGATATTGAGACCTATGAATGGGCGGCGGCTCATTTCGAAGCCATGGGCGGCGAAGCGCAGCGCCTGCGCCCGCGCCTGACTATCGCCAATTTCAAGCGCTGGACGGTGCGCGAGCTGGACCTTCGGCGCGAAGCCGCTTCAGCCTCAGAACTCACCGATGCGATGAAGAATTATGATCGCTATATTGTGCCCGCAGTCGATTGGGACCGGACCAACGGCAGAGTTCTGACGATTGACTGGATCGACGGGACGAAAATCAGCGAAGTGGCCGCGCTTCGGGCTGCCGGGCATGACATGCCCGATCTGGCCCAGCGGTTGGTGCTGGCTTTCCTCACCCAGGCGATCAGCCATGGTTACTTCCACGCCGATATGCATCAGGGAAACCTGTTTGTGCAAGCCGACGGGACAATTGCGGCGATTGATTTCGGGATCATGGGCCGGATCGATCGCCGGGCACGGGCCTGGCTGGCGGAGATCCTTTACGGGCTGACCACCGGCAATTACCTCCGGGTCGCCGAGATCCACTTCGAAGCGCAATATGTGCCGTCCTATCATTCGGTCGCTGAATTTGCGACCGCATTGCGCGCCGTCGGCGAGCCGATGCGCGGCAAG
>JANOKC010000055.1:0-13628 GCA_031419035.1 Novosphingobium sp.
CGAACAGCATCAATCGGCCCTTTCGTTCTTGACCTCATTGGGCTTGACTGAATCACCAGCGCTCACAGTTAGCGGATCAAGCACAACGAGCGCCCCTGCCTTGACCCCTCCCGTGATGATCACATAGGCACCAGGCCAATCAACCAATGCCACAGCGCGCATGACCGCCTTTCCAGACTCAATGACGAAAACTTTGTTCTGTCCCAGATTCTTGATCACCGAAGAACGAGGGAGCGACAAGGCGAGGTCCATTTTTTCGACGATGATGGTGACGTCTACTGATCGCCCGGACCGCAGGCTACCGTCGCCATTGCTGGCCATGAACCGCATCAGCCGGCCGCCACTGGCGGGATCAATCCGTGGCGCAATTTCGCTGATCCGACCCGAAAATTGCTTCCCGCTACCAGACGGAGAAAGGGTGACTTTTGCGTCGATAGGAACCCGGTCGGCGTAAACCTCGTCGATCTCCGCTTCAATTTCCACAGCACCGGCGGAGCCGATTTCGAAGAGGATACTACTCACCGAAACAACCTGTCCTGCATCTACCGGGCGAACGAGAATTGTACCGGTCATCGGGGCATAGACATTGAACTCTCGCGCCTTTGCCGAGGCTTGCCCGGCTGTCGCTCGAGCCGCGTCAAGGCTAGCAGCGGCGACTGCTGCAGCTGCATTTGTTTCGTCCAGCATTGCGCGCGTGACCCATCCGTCGCGGGCAAGCGATTGTACGCGGCGCTGCTTTATCCGCGCGAGGGCCAATTGCGCTTCGAAGTTTTTGATCTGAGCTGCCGTAACAGCGACTGCGGCAATCTGTTGATCTGAACGGATCTGCGCAAGCAGGGTTCCTTTGATGACCTCGTCCCCTTCATCATGCAGCAACGCGACAATTGCACCTGCATTTTCGGGCTGAACATGAACGACATTGGCCGAACGGACCCGCCCTACGACTGCCAGGACTTGCTCGGCTGGTCCGGCAGTCAAACGTATAACGCCAACCGACTTGGGTGCGGTAGCCCGCAGGACGATCGCAAAGGCACCGAGCAAAAAGATCCCCAACACCAGGATTTGAATGGCTCGTTTCCGGCTGAACTTCATCCGATTGATTCCCCGTCAATCCCGCAGCCGCATCGCCCATTCCTTGAGGGCCACAATCTGTGCCCCGATCAGCTGCCGTGTTTTCTCATCAGTCAAATCTCCGTCCGCGCCGAACCGTGTATGCGCGGCACTAATCATGATTTCGGGCTGGTTGAGGACATGGGCGTCGAGGAATACGAAGACTTTACGCAAATCATATTGCGACCGCGCAGTGCCGATCGCACCCATGCTCGCGCCCAGAATGGCGACGGGCTTGCGGCGGAATGGCTGATCGGGTGCTTTTGAGACCCAATCGATAGCATTTTTCAGCACACCGGGAATGGAGTAGTTGTATTCCGGCGTGGCAATCATCACTGCGTCAGCGGTGGCGATGTGCTCAACAAGAGTGACCACGCTTGCCGGCAGGCCCCGCTCACGTAGATCCTGATTGTAAAGCGGAATGGCAGAGATGTCGGCTAGCCTGATTTCCACGCCATCGGGGGCAGATTTCTGTGCGGCACGCAGCGCGGCGCTGTTGTAGGATTCCTTGCGCAGGCTGCCTGATATGCCCAGAATGTTAAAATCTCTCATACGGGTAACTCCTGACTGCGGGACAACGCGAGAGTGATGGCACCGGCAAGTTCGACTTCATGGAACGGCTTTTCGAGCACGATCGCGTCAGGCCTAAGCTGCCGCACCTTCAGCGCGTTGCCGGTAGTAAAGACATGCGGAACCAAGCGGGCCGCGAGGATCGTGTCCACCGCTGACAGGCCATTTCCCGCTGCAAGGCCGGCATCAACGATCAGCAGGTCTGGCTGGTGCAATGCCGCCGCCGCGACAGCTTCGTCTTCCGACGCCACGACCGCGCAGACCTCATAGCCCATGCCTGACAGTACCTCTGACAGCAGCAGGCCGATGATCGCTTCATCTTCGACAATCAGGATGGAAAGTGCTGGCATCAGCTCTCTTTTGAAGGATCAATTTTCTTGGGCGCAAGGTGCGATTCGACGAAATAGAGCTGCTGATCAATGCCACGCGAAATTTCGGTGAACAGGTCAGCGGTAGTGGGGTCTTCGATTTCGGACGATTTGGCAATCGCCTCGATCACTGAGCCGCCGAATGCCGCGAGCGCGCCCGATACCGCAAACAGATGCTGCAACTCGTCGGCAACGCCAAGCGGATAGGGGATGAGGAACGACTGTTTGACTGCCACCTGAATCGTGCCATTCGCCGACCCTCCCAGCCCGCCTGCGCGTTCGGCGAGCATGTCGGAATAATTCTCCACCTCGGTGGAAACCCGGTCAAACAGCTGATGAATAGCGATAAATCCTGGTCCACGGACGTTCCAGTGCGCCTGCTTCAGCTGGGCATGCAAATCGATTGCCGCCGCCAAATGCAGATTGAGTAGTTCAACGGACTGAACCCGTATCTTCTTCGGCAGGGTGTTGTGGGTCTTTTGCATGGGATGTCTCCGTTGCCGGGCAGGCTGTGTGTTGAGACTGGGAAACGCTTCAACAGGCTAATGGTTCCCACGTCTGGCCAATTGACATGTTTCGGCAAAGCGCCGCTATTCTGTCGGTCCGATTTGCATCGCGCGGAACAACCGCACGTTTGCCTTGTTCTGATACTGTTGGAAGTTCCGCATTTAGGACGGGGAATTAATGCCAGACAAGCGGCCCAAGCCAGTCAAAGCGCTACGCGGCACGACGGGTTCGGACTTTCCGATCGTTGCGATCGGCGCGTCGGCGGGCGGGCTGGACGCCTGCACCCGCTTGATCAGCGCCTTGCCCGCGCACACCGGCATGGGCTTCATCCTGGTCCAGCATCTTGACCCCAATCATGAAAGCATGATGGCAGAACTGCTTGCCGGACATACTGCAATGGCAGTGCAACAGGCCCGCAATGGGGATACAATAGCCCCTGAACATATCTACATTATCCCCCCCGGCAGCTATCTTGCAGTGGCGGGTGGTAGCCTCCACCTTTCAACGCCGGGCGCCCGTCATGGTGCGCGGTTGCCGTATGATTTCCTGCTTAACTCCCTTGCAGAGGATTGCGCCGAGCGGACCATCGGCGTGATCCTGTCTGGCACGGGTGCGGATGGCTCGCTCGGTCTTAAGGCGCTGCATGAGGCTGGCGGTTTCACAATCGCGCAGCAGCCTGATGAGGCTGAGTATGATGGCATGCCGCAATCGGCAATTGCAGCGGGAGCGATCGATCTGATTCTGCCAGTTGCCGAAATTGCCGCCGCGCTGGTTGATCCGGCCCGGCGGTTGCAACGCGAGGATAAATCTGCGGTAGCCAGCCCAACCTGCCTGCCCGAAATCATTGATCTGCTGCGCGAATCGACCAATCACGATTTCACGCTTTACAAGATGGGCACGCTCCAGCGGCGGATCGAACGGCGGATGGGTATCGCCAAGCTGGATTCCATGCCGGCTTATCTTGAAAGATTGCGCGTTGACCAGCCCGAACTTGAACTGCTTGGCAAGGATTTGTTGATCAACGTCACCAGCTTTTTCCGTGATGCGCCGGTGTTTGATCTGCTCGCCACCAGTATCCTGCCCGATATTGTGCGCGATCACCCGCAGGATCGCCCGCTGCGTATCTGGATTGCGGGCTGCAGCACGGGTGAAGAGGCCTATTCACTCGCCATGCTGCTGCGTGAGGCGATTATCGCATCAAAGCGCGACATCAAGCTTCAGGTGTTTGCCTCTGACGTAGATGTGGATGCCATCGCCGCAGCGCGCGACGGCGTCTATCCCGAAACGATCGCAGCCCAGATCACCCCCGAACGGCTCGCGCGCTTTCTTGTGAGAGACGATCACGGCTATCGCGTCTCGCCTGAGCTGCGCGCGGCGGTGGTGTTTACCGTGCAGGATGTGCTGTCCGATCCGCCTTTCTCGCGGCTTGATTTCATTTCATGCCGCAACATGCTGATCTATCTGGGTCCAGCGGCGCAGGCGAAGGTCATCGCCTTGTTTCACTTTGCCCTGCGTGAAGGCGGCACTTTGCTGCTGGGCGCCGCCGAAACGATTGGCAGCAATGAGAACCGCTTTAAGGTGATCTCAAAGGCGGAGCGGCTTTACCGCCACATCGGCCGCAGCCGCCCGGGTGATGCCGGCTTCCAGATTGGTCAGGCAGAGGCGGCGCGCGGCGCTGTTCGGTCAGGCCCAAGCCAGACCGCACACCAGAACAAGCTTGCCGATCTGGTACAGCGGCTGGTGATCGAAGCCCATTGCCCGGCGGCGGCGCTGATCAATCGAAAGCATGAGGTGCTGTTTTCCAGCGGGCCTACCGAACGCTATCTGCGCGTCGCGCCGGGCCACCCCAGCCATGATATTCTCGCCATGGCTCCCCAGGGCCTGCGCACCAAGCTGCGTTCGGCAATCCAGCAGGCGATCCAGGCTGGCGGTCCGATCATCGTCGGCGGCGGGCGTACGGAGCAGCATGGCCAGGCGATTGGCTTCGATATTCACGTAAAGCCGGTCGAAAGCGAGGGAGAGGCGCTGCTGCTGGTGTGCTTCGTCGATGCGGCGTTGAAGCCAGCCAAACCGGGCCGCGCAGCCTCGCCCAAAGGTACCGCGCGGGTCGCCGAGCTTGAACACGAACTGGAAACCACCCGCACCGAATTGCAGGGCGCGATCCATAACCTTGAGATTTCAGGCGAAGAACAGCGCGCGGTCAATGAGGAGGCGCTGTCGGTCAATGAGGAGTTCCAATCGACCAATGAAGAATTGCTGACCTCCAAGGAGGAACTACAATCACTCAACGAGGAACTGATCGCGCTCAATTCCCAGCTGCAGGAAACGCTTGATCGGCAGCGGATCACCTCGAACGATTTGCAGAATGTGCTTTACAGCACCGATGTTGCGACGCTGTTTCTCGACACCAAACTCAACATCCGCTTTTTCACCCCCGCCACAACATCGCTGTTCAACCTGATCCCAGGCGATGTCGGGCGTCCGCTGGCTGATCTGAAATCGCTGTCTGCTGACAAAGCGCTGTCCGAAGATGCCCATAAGGTGCTTGAGCATCATGAGGCCGTCGACCGCGAGATTGAAACAGCCAGCGGCGTGTGGTTCATCCGGCGGATCATTCCATACCTCGCTGATGATGGAGCGGTCGAAGGGGTGGTCATAACCTTCACCGATATCAGCGAACGCAAGCTGATCAGAGAGGCGTTGGAAGCGGCCAGGAAAGAGGCTGACCGCGCCAATGCCGCCAAATCTCACTTTCTTGCAGCGGCCAGCCATGATTTGCGTCAGCCGCTTCAGACTCTGGCGCTGTTGCAGGGCTTGCTCGCCAAGGTGGTTGAGGGGCCAAAGGCACAGCGGCTGGTCACGCGGATTGATGAAACGCTGGGCGCCGTGTCGGGCATGCTCAACACTTTGCTCGATATCAACCAGATCGATGCCGGCACGGTAAAAGTCGCGATTTCAACTTTCCGGGTGAATGATATCCTCGAGAGGCTGCGGGATGAATTTGCCTATCACGCAGACGCCAAACGCTTGTCGCTGCGGCACGTTCGCTGCAACGTCTTGATTTCCAGTGATCCGCATCTGCTGGAACAGATGCTGCGCAATCTGATCAGCAACGCACTCAAATATACCGCCACCGGAAAAGTGCTGATCGGGTGCCGCCGGCGCAGCGGCTATCTGAGCCTTGAGGTGTGGGATAGTGGTGTTGGCATATCCAGCGAGGACATCGAGGCCATTTTTGATGAATACCATCAGGTAGATAACGCCGCCCGTGAGCGCAGCCGGGGCCTGGGTCTGGGGCTTTCGATCGTCAAGCGGCTGGGCAATTTGCTCGGCCACAGTGTTTATGTTCGATCGGTCCCCGGCAAGGGCTCTGTCTTTGCAATTGATGTGAAAGAATTGCCGAACCTGATCGGCCTTCGCTCAGACGAACCAGCCGCTGCAGAATCAGGCAATGGAGCGCATAGCGGCCAAATTCTGATAATCGACGACGATCCCGAAGTGCGCGAATTGCTTGAAATCTTGCTTGAGGGGGATGGGCATCAGGTCCAATCTGCGCATGACGGCGTGGTGGCTCTGAATCTCGTCAAACAAACGAAATTCATGCCCGATCTGATCCTGTGCGACTATAATCTCCCCGGCGGGATGAACGGGGTCGTGGTGACCGGGAAGCTATGCAAACAGATCGGACGGCAGGTTCCCATTATCATCCTGACCGGCGATATTTCGACAGCAGCCCTGCGCGATATTGCCGCGCATGATTGCAAGCAGCTCAACAAACCCGTCAAGCCCAAGGCGCTTTCCCAGGCAATCCAGCGGCTGCTGGCTGCACAGGCCGACTTGGCGGTTCATGCATCGGAGCCGGTCCCATGAAGGATCCCGTCTGCGGGATGACAGTCGATCCTGCGGTGACGCCGCACCATGCTGACCACGCGGGCACGACGTTCCACTTTTGCAGTGCGGGGTGCCGAACGAAATTCATGGCCGATCCGGCGCGCTATCTGGCTGGTGCCTCGCCGCCTCCGGTAGGCGCCGCTGATAGTGCCATGTGGACCTGCCCGATGCATCCGCAAATCCGCCAGGCAGGACCAGGCGCTTGCCCGATCTGCGGCATGGCGCTGGAACCCGAAGCCCCCTCACTGCTCGACGCGCCTAACCCGGAATTGGTTGATTTCACGCGAAGGCTTTGGGTTTCCGGGGTTCTCACCATCCCATTGCTCATGCTCTCGATGGGGGCCGAAATGTTTGGCCTGCACTTCGTCAGTATGATTGCCTCGCCCTGGGTGCAACTGGCGTTGACCGCACCGATCGTCCTGTGGGGCGGATGGCCCTTTTTCGTGCGCGGCTGGGCCTCGCTGTTCACAGGCCACCTCAACATGTTCACGCTGATTGCCATCGGCACTGGTGCGGCCTTTGCCTATAGTCTGGTCGCTACCGTGGCCCCCGGACTATTCCCACCGTCGTTTGGCGGTCACTCCACAATGGTGCCGGTCTATTATGAGGCAGCGGGCGTGGTTGTTACGCTGGTGCTGCTGGGTCAGGTGCTTGAACTGCGCGCTCGCGCCGCGACTGGCCGGGCGATCCGCGCGCTGATGGACCTGGCCCCCAAGACCGCGCACCGGATCGCCGCTGATGGCAGTGACAGCGAAATCCCGCTTTCCGAAGTCATGCTGGGCGATCGACTAAGGGTCCGCCCGGGCGAGGCCATTGCGGTTGACGGCGTGGTGATCGAAGGACGCTCCCCGGTCGATGAATCGATGCTCACGGGCGAACCCGCACCCGTGCTCAAGGAGATCGGTGCAAAGGTCACCGGCGGCACGGTCAACGGCACCGGCAGCCTGATCATCGAAGCGCGCGCCGTCGGTAATGACACGATGCTTGCGCGGATTGTCCGCATGGTCGCCGAAGCCCAGCGCAGCCGCGCGCCGATCCAGGCGGTGGCGGACCGGATATCCGGCTGGTTCGTGCCTGCGGTCGTGGGGGTCGCGGTAGTCACCTTCGCGGTCTGGAGCCTCGTCGGCCCTGAGCCGCGCTTTGGCCACGCCTTGCTTAACGCCATCGCCGTGCTGATCATCGCCTGCCCTTGCGCGCTGGGCCTCGCTACGCCGATGTCGATCATGGTCGCGGCAGGGCGCGGGGCGCAGGCGGGTGTGCTGATCAAGAACGCCGAGGCGCTGCAAGCCTTCGAAAAAGTCGATACGCTGGTGATCGACAAGACCGGCACGCTGACCGAGGGCAAGCCAAAGCTGATAGCGGTGGCGCCGCAGGCTCCCTTTGCGGCCGATGAACTGCTGGCGCTGGTGGCGGCGGTTGAGGCGCAGTCCGAACATCCTCTGGGACAGGCGATTGTTGCCGGGGCTGCCGAGCGCGATTTGAAGCTTGGCGCGGTGACAGACTTTGAATCGCAGACCGGGCTTGGCGTCAGCGCTCTTGTCGGACAGCAGAAGGTGGTGATCGGCAACGACGCCCAGATGCGCCGCATCGGCCTCGATCCGGTGAGCCTGTCGAGTAGTGCGGAGCTGCATCGCAGCGGCGGGGCAGGTGTGATGCTCATCGCAGTCGATGGCGCGCTGGCCGGATTGATCGCGGTCGCCGATCCGGTGCGGGGCGGCGCAGGTGCTGCGATTGCCGCGCTGCGCGCCCAAGGCCTGCGCATCATCATGCTCACCGGAGACAACATCACGACAGCGAATGCTGTCGCAAAGGCGGTTGGCGGGCTTGACGAGGTTCGCGCCGGGCTGCTGCCAGAAGACAAGGCGCGGATCATCGGCGAATTGAAAGCAGGCGGGGCCAAAGTCGCGATGGCCGGTGATGGCATCAACGATGCGCCCGCGCTCGCCGCAGCCGATGTGGGCCTGGCAATGGGCACTGGCACTGATGTCGCCATCGAGAGCGCCGGGATGACCCTGACCAAAGGCGATCTCTCTGCCATAGTCCGCGCCCGCCGTCTGTCGCGCGCGACGATGCGCAACATCCGCGAGAACCTGTTCTTCTCGTTCCTGTTCAATGGCATTGGCGTGCCGGTGGCGGCAGGCGTGCTTTATCCGGTCGCAGGTATCCTGATGTCGCCGATGTTTGCCGGAGCCGCGATGGCGCTGTCGTCGCTGACAGTGGTGCTAAATGCCCTGCGGCTCTACCGTGTTAAATTGTGAGCGCGGAACAATTGCGCCGCTCCTTGGTTAGTGTGCTGAGTTAGCAATCCAGCACCGGAGAAAAGCCGCCATGAAAGCCGTTCACCTGATCGCCGCCGCCGCATTTGTGTCGCTCACCAGTCCCTCCGCTTTTGCCGCTCCGCCCGCCACCACTGCGCCGATGGCCATGCCAATGGCGACGGCAGACCACAGCGCACACCACGGCGCCCAAATGCATGCGATGGTGGCCGCAGCCAAGAATGCGCGGACACCCGCCGAACGCAACCGGCTCATGGTTGAAAACATGGTGATGATGAAGGACCATATGGCTGAGATGTCCGCAATGATGACTCCGATGCCAATGCGGATGGCAACGCCAATGGTGATGGACGCCGCGCATATGGAAAAGATGGCGCGCCACATGGCGATGATGCATCAGATGATGGAGAGCCTGATGGTCCAGCAGCAATTGATGATGAAGCCTGGAAGGTAATCTGGCAGCAATAATATTCGATCCGGGAGTTCTGTGTCCGACAAAACTTCGATGAGAGTTCTTTGAGCCACGATGCCATTGTATCAGTTCTGACAATAAAGCAGCTCATCCCAACAATTCCCAAATCCTTGAAATTGACGCACCTGACCGGAAATACGTCGCCACTGGATCTACAGTAGGCGGCTGTTTGCTGTTTTTGCTCCAGCCGCTTCACATGTTTGGGAACAATAGAAACTGGCTCTCAGGGAACCATTCGCTTCGGCGCCAGTTTACTCCTTACAATCGGGGCAACCGCTCCGAACAGGAGTATCCTGACATGACCAAGAAATTTCTCGCCGCCTGCATGGCGGCAACCGCATTGATCCCTGTTAGCGCCCATGCCCAGCAATCGTGTGAGCGCCAGCAAAACACTCGGGTAGCTGCAACTGTCGGCGGTGCTGTCGTTGGCGGCGTTGCGGGCAATGTAATTGCTGGCAGCGGCGACAAGACGATCGGCACGGTGATCGGCGCTGTCGTTGGCGGAGTGCTGGGCAATCAGGTTGCCAAGCCCGATGCAAATTGCAGCCGTGCCTATGGCTATTATGATGAGAACAACCGCTGGCACGCAACTGGCATCAATTCCGCGAACACGACCGGGTATTATGATCGCAACGGCGATTGGGTGAACGGCGCGCCGAACGGTTATTACGACCAGAATAATCGTTGGGTTTCAAACTCAGGTTCGCAAGCCGACAATGGCTATTATGGCGCGCAAAATCATTGGGTGCCGGTTTCCGCCAACGGCTATTACGATCGGAACGATCAATGGATCGCCGGATCACGGGCCGGATATTATGATGATCGCGGCCGCTGGGTCGCAGGATATGCTACTGGCAATTATGATGGCAGCGGCCGCTGGATGGCAGGTTCTTCCGCTGGTCAAAGAGACAGTAACGGCAATTGGGTGAATGACCCGCAGAACGGCTATTACGGCTCTGACGGCCGGTGGATTTCTGGCAGCGCCTATGGATATTACGATACCCGTGGCCGCTGGGTTTCGACCGGGCAAAGGCCTGATCCGAACGCCCGGCGCAGCGATGCCTATGGCTATTATGACGATAAGGGCATGTGGCACGTCGGCACCGCTGACCGGGCCATTGCCCGCGGCTATTATGATCGCAACAACCAGTGGGTCGATGGCACGCCTAACGGGCATTACGATGCGCAAGGGCGCTGGGTAGCCTATACTGGCGATGCCTCAGCCGCTGGATATTATGATACCCAGGGCCGCTGGGTGCCTGCCTCCGCCGATGGCTATTATGACAGCCGCGGCCAGTGGGTAACGGGCATGGCGAGCGGTTACTATGACAGCAACGGTCGCTGGGTGGCTGGTGCGACCATGGGCCACTATGATTCCAACGGCAGATGGATGGTCGGCGCAGCCAGCGGTCACCGCGACAGCGATGGCAACTGGATGGCGGCAGGTCAGCCCGGCTATTATGACAACCGCGGCCGCTGGCACGCCGGAGCAACCTCGGGCTATTACGATGGCCGGGGTAACTGGATAGCCCGGCCTTCGGGCGACTATGGCAATAATTATTCAATGCCGCGTGAGATTCGTGCTCGTGAGGCCTGGCTCGAACGTTTCATCCGAACGGCCAGCAACGAACGCAGGCTAACCCGCGTTCAAACCGATCGGGCGCTGCGTGACTTGAACGCCATCCGCCGCAGTGAGCGGTATATGCAACGCGATCGTCAGGGCAACCTTTCGAACCGCAATGAAGCAGCGATCAATTTCCGGCTCGATCGCCTGAGCACACGGCTCCGGGTGCCGAGTTTTGATGATGGTCGGCGCTACTGATCGTTTCAATTAATTGGGAGACCGCAATGCTCGTCGCTCATGATACCCATGTCATGGTGATTGATGCCGCACGCAAGTCCTTGCTCCGTAACCGGGGCAAGGACTTTGCGCTTGATCTGGAACGGATCGATCACCGCCAGCGCCACTCGGCCCGCACATCAGATATGGGGTGCGACAAGCCTGGTCGGAGCTTTCAAAGCGCGGCCGGTTCGCGCAGTGCCTACGAGAGCACCGATTATCATCAGCAGGAAGAGGACGACTTCGCCGAGGCGGCGGCCGACCAGCTCAATGCGCTGCTGACGAATGGCTCCACTGCCATTCTGATAGCTCCGCCGCATGTGCTGGGCGTGATGCGTAAACGCCTGACGCCCGAAGCACGGTCGCGGATTACCGCCGAGATCGACAAGGACTATGCCCAGCGATCAATCGCTGACATCACCGCTTTGCTCGTTAGCTTGTAGGCATCTTGCGCTAGGGGCTGTGTACCAGGCCGCTTTTATCCAGATCAGCTGCATTCTGCCAGGCGCGGCTAGTGGGTACCAATAATGCGCCATGAATTGCAGCCAATCGAACCGCTAACCTTGCCAAAAAAGGCCCGCCACCGCCAGTATAACCGGCTATGGCGGGCTAGGCTGGTGCCTGCAAACAAGGGGGTCGCATCCAGACACGCTAGGGATCAGCTGACATTCTCAAGATGGATGCACAGCTGAACAACGCAACGATCAAAGCGGGCAGATAGCCATGACTTGCGATCGTGAATCGGCAATTGTGGAGCCAGTTTTGAAACCGCAAGCAAAACTGCGCAAATTGCGAGGAAGATCTGATTTCAAAGGAAAGACCAGCAGCATCGCCTTGCAGAAATGCTGCTGGTCACTCTGCAATGGAATCGGTGCTTAACCATTGCAGAAACTCTGCCTGTGCGATCTTGCACAGGTAAATTATTGATCAGATCTTGTCGCCCATCACGCCTTTGGCGGCACCGACAATCTTCTGCACCTGGCCCTTGGCCTGCTGCTTGGCGCCATCCATAATCAAATCCGGATTGTCAGCGCGCTGGCCAACCGAAACCTTGGCCTTACCGATCGCCTCATTGGCTGCGCCTTTTGCCTTGTCGATATATTCGCCCATGGTCGTTCTCCAATGGGCCGCACAACGATCATGCGGCATAGAAGTCAAACCAGCCAAGTGCGGTTTGGTTCCATGTTTAGACCGCAGTTAAATGCGTCCCATGAACAGCAGGATCAGCACGACAATCAGGATCACTCCGATGATGCCCACCCCGCCATGGCCATAGCCATAGCCGTAGCCACCCAGCCTGCCGCTAAAACCGCCGAGTAGGAAAATGACGAGGATGATGACGAGAATGAGGCCAAGTGACATGATGACTGTCCTTCTGAGATGTGCGCTGCGCTTGGGAATCCTGCCCCCTGCAACGCCAGAAAATTAACGGCAGCGGGTCTCACCGCGATCAATGGCTTGTCCGACCAGCGCACCAGCGGCAGCACCCAGAACAGTTCCCAGAACTTCAGAATCGCCCGGTGCGATCTGGTTGCCCAGAACCCCGCCTGCAATTGCGCCGATGATCAGCCCCGTCGTGCCATCCGAACGGCGGCAATAATAGCGTCCGTCCTGGCCCCGGTAGATCCGATCCCTCCGCGACATACGGCGCTCGCTACGCCTGCTATCTTCGCGATAATAACGTCCAGCGTCATAGCCGTTATAGCTTGGATCCGGGCGGTTATAATCGTAATAGCGCCACTGTCTGGCGGGGCGGTCATAGCTATTGTTGCTCGCACATCCGGTAACCAACATCGCGCAGGCTAAACCTATCGTTATAATACGCATGGTATTTCTCCTCTGATAGGTTGCTTGGGAAATCTCTGGATGGCGCAAGCAATCTGGAGAACATGCTTCTATCCAGAAGAATAACCGTCCAGCTCGCCAAAGGTTCCATACATAAACCGGTCTGGTTTTTTGGGCGCGCAGTTGCACCAGTGTGGGCATCATAAACTCCCGGTCGAACAGCTACTCGTCTTGACCGGGCGGGCGCTTTTGCCAGAACGTCCCGGTCCGACCGAGCTTGACACCGTGGTCGTAAAGCCCGCGCATATAGGCCGTTTCGAACAGCTTGTGGCCTTCGTCCGGATAGTCCTTGTCGATAAAGCTCATGTTGAAATCGATCCCGCGCGCCTTGGCGTAAAGGTAGCTCAGATCGACTGTCCCGGCCATCGAACTGCGCAGGTTCAGGCTGATCGACCGGGACGCGATCGGGATGGTGCGCGGTTTGACTAGCCGGAACTCGCCGTTCAGCTTGTTGTTGACGATCATGTAGATGTGCAGTGGCCTGGTCCCGGTAACGGGCCGGGTCCCGGTAATCGCTTCGTCCGGCAGGGTGAAAATCTGGGCTGTAGTGCCGCCATCGACATGCATTTCACTGATAGCTCTGCCTCCGACGTCGGCGCGGATCATGACGGGCGTGAAGAAGCCAGGAATTGCCGATGACGCCAGCAGCACCTGCCGGAACAGTCGATAGCGGCCCGGAGCATCGCTCGCCGCGATCGCGCCCATGTTCCAGATGACCATGCGCTGGGCATCGAGATTGGCAGTGCCGA
>JANOKC010000056.1:0-4076 GCA_031419035.1 Novosphingobium sp.
CCATAACCGCCTGACCGCAATCATGAAGGCTCGAACCCCCAAAGGCTCCAAAGCCGTTCGCAGACCTCGAAGACAACCGTTGGTGATCGGGCAAACAGAAAGATGAAAGGAAAAGAGGATGTGGCAATCAATTAGACAACATGTGCAATAATTCCCCGTTCCGGGGTTACGGTTACGGTGACACCTTACTTAACCCCAAAATCCACCCCTAACGCCCCGTCCCCCCGAGGGAACAAACCACCCCCCAACCGCGTTTCCCCATAAGGCCCATTCTGTGCCGACCTTTAGGGGACTGATATGCGTAAAACTGCCATGATCGCTGCTTTGGCCTGTTCGCTGCTCGCGGCTGCCGGGTGCAAGCAGGAAACCACCTATCCTGCGCCGGAATCGACCGAGACCATGGTGGTTCCGGTTCCCGGCCCGACCTCGACCGCAGTGGTCGGCGTTCCGGTGCCTGGGCCGACTTCGACCGAGGTTGTCGGCGTTCCGGTTCCCGGCCCGACCGTGACCGAGACTGCTACGCCGAAGCCGGAGTAGGACCTGGGCGCGGGGACACGCAATAGCGTGTCCCCGGTCTAGCGCGCTAAAAGCGTTTTCAGAATTACGGAATTACGGGGACATTTTACGTAACCCCTTAACCTCACCTCCATCGCCCAGCTGCGCCGTCGAACGGGGGCACGCGAAGCATGTCCCCGGGGTATGCTGCATGGTCAATTTCCCGTTCCGGGGGTGTCACCATAGGCTATGTCCGGCGCATCTGCGCCTCGCTCTGCATAAACAGTCAGCATAAACAGACCGTCCACAAACAACACCTCGCTCGTGCCGCCATTGAATCAACCCTTTGCGCATCATGCAAGCGATCAAACAGGTCCTGACCCTAGCGCGTGATGCACCAGTTTGGCCGCCCACTTAATTTGATAGTGGCGGTAGCGCGGCATTAAATTAGGCTCTCATCTCAGGACAGAACACATCGCATCGCAATGCGAGTGGTATTTCGTCTTTATCAGCTTGGGAGAGCGCAATGAACAAATCTTTGATCTCTGGCATCAGATTGAACCTGCTGGCCGGGGCAGCTGTCGGCTGCCTGATTATGCCAAATGCCGCTTTCGCCCAGGCCGCGCCTGCCGATGAGGAGAACCTCAGGGACATAGCGGTTATTACCGTGATTGCGCGCAAGGCCACAGAGACGCTGCAGGAAGTGCCGGTTACGGTGACCGCGATCGGCGGCGACACGATCGCCCGCGACCAGACGACCAAGATTGAGCAGATCGGCAACCGCGTCCCAACCTTGAGCATCCAACCGGGTGGGTCGGGTTCTGGTGGCTCGATCGCGCTGCGCGGAGTTGGCTCTTCGGCCATTTCCGCCGCGTTCGATTCGGCTGTGGCGCTCGATTTTGACGGTATTCAACTAAGCTCGATGCGATTGGTTCAGGCTGGCTTCTTCGATGTCCAGCAAATTGACGTGCTCAAGGGGCCGCAGTCGCTGTTCTTCGGAAAAAGCGCATCAGCCGGTGTGCTTTCGATGCGTTCGAACGAGCCGACCAAAGTTTGGGAAGTGGGCGGCAAGGCTTCCTATGAATTTGAAGAGAAGGGCTATGTCGTTGGCGGGTATGTTTCCGGCCCGCTTAGCGATACGCTGGGCATCCGCATTGCAGCGCAATATAATGACATCGAGAAGTATACCGAGATTCAGCCCGGAATTCCTGCCCTGATCCGCAATCGGGGCTTGCGCGATTTCGTCAGCCGGGTGACTCTGCAATGGAATCCTTCGGACCAATTCTCGGCCAATTTCAAATTTAACTATGTGACCAATCGTAATGATGGTGCAATCGGCCATCAGGACATCGATTGCGGCCCGAACGGTCGCGCAGATGAGGTTATCCTACTTGGCGGCGCAATTGCGATACCTTCGGGCGCAAATTGCAACACCAACGACAATTTTTTTGCTATTGTTGATCCATCAGCAACTCAGGCTGGTGGCTACCCAACGGGCAGTGCGGCTGGCGATGGTAAATATCCGGGGCATCCGTTCGGCAAGACCGACATGATCCTTTCGCGCTTGCGCTGGGATCTTGATCTGAGCGAGAGTTTGAAGCTCACCTCAGTATCCGGCTATTTCCACCTCGATTCGATCGATTCCGATACCTACAGCTCGGTTGGTGTAGGCGCGGCGTTCAATCCCAGCGGCGTTCCGGTCGGCGCAATCGCGCCGCGACTTGCTGCGGTAAATACACCTGGATCAGCCCAAGGCTTCGGATCAAGCGATCCGCAGAACAAGGCCGAACAATTTACCCAGGAATTCCGTGTCGCGAGCAGCTTTGACGGGCCATTCAACTTCGTGCTTGGGGCCTTCTGGGAAAATCGCGTGCTAGATTTCAACACCTCGCAACAAGGGGTGAATATCTCGATTATTGCGCTTGATCCGATTACTGGTAGCGCATTTGACTGGTTCAAGAAGCACCGGACCAAAACCAATACAGTCTCTGTTTTTGGTAGCGGCACATTCGATATTACAGAACAGCTGGAATTGTCCGGCGGGTTGCGCTGGACCAAGGAAAACAAGGTCAACACCATCACGGTGCCTTATGTGCACTTATTTTTGGTAGGGCCTAATTTCATTCCCAGCGGCTTCTATTCTGGGCCAATCAATTTCAATGATACCAATCTCTCGCCTGAAGTTGCGCTTCGTTACAAGGTTACCGAAGACGTCAATGTTTATGCCGCTTATAAAACCGGTTTCAAATCGGGCGGGATCGATAACAGCGCATTGCCTTCGTCCAATCTACTGGGCTTCAACAACCCCGCAACGCGAGATGCGGTTGCCGCTGGCCTGATCTACAAATCGGAAACCGGCAAGGGCGGCGAAGTTGGCGTCAAGGCGCAGTTTGCCGATCGGACCATAACGCTGAATACGTCGGCCTTCTATTATGTCTTCACCGATCTTCAGCTGCAGGTTTTCAATCCCCAGACTATCCAGTTCAGGACTTTCAATGCCAGCCAGCTGACTACCAAGGGCTTTGATGTTGATTTCGCCTGGCGGACGCCGGTTGATGGCCTGAGATTGAACGCGGCGCTGGCCTATACCGACGCGAAATTCACCAAGTCGCTGCCATCACAGATATTCGTGGGCCAAGACCTTATCGGTCGGGCAGCTGCAAGGGCTCCGGAATGGGCTGGAAACCTCGGTTTCGACTTTACGGCCCCGGTGGGTGATAGTCTGGAATTTGGGCTGAACGGCAACTTCCAGTTCTCAAGCTCGTATTTCACTGCGCCGTCTTCGAACACTGATTTGAAGCAGGGAGCATATTCGACAATCGATGGCGGTGTTTCGATCGGTGATCCAGACGGGAAGTGGAAGCTGTCACTTATCGGCATCAACATCGCCAACAAGATTATTGCGACAACCAGCGGCGGACGTCCGTTCCAGACTGGCGTTGTTCTGGGTGTGAATGCTATGGGAGTTCCAATCCCCGGCGGGAGGGTGGTGCCCGTTGGCGACGATCTGAACGTGAACTACAACCGCGGCCGTCAGCTGTTCGTGGAAGCCAGCTTCAAGTTCTGATCAAACCAAGCACCACATAGAAAGTGCAGCCCCATCCAGGGCGGCACTTTTTGTTTGGAGATTCCGGACGAGATTCCGGTGACGTTTCAGATTCCAGCGATTCCAGTGACAGTGCACAAATTTCCCGTTCCGGGAGCGCGAGGGTTTTGGCCCTCGCATCTGACTTCGCGGGCTTTGCGTCTTTGTGCGAGAAACCCCTCCACCATCCTGAGGATGGGGAGGATCTGAAGGTTACTCCTCCCCCATCCGCAGCGCCGCGATAAACGCCTCTTGCGGGATGGACACGTTCCCATACTCCCGCATCCGGGCCTTGCCCTTCTTCTGCTTGTCGAGCAGCTTTTTCTTGCGGCTGATGTCGCCGCCGTAGCACTTTGCCGTCACGTCCTTGCGCATGGCCTGGATGGTTTCGCGGGCGATGACTTTGCCGCCGATTGCGGCCTGGATCGGCACTTTGAAGAGGTGGCGGGGGATCAGGTCTTTGAGGCGTTCGCACATGTGGCGGCCGCGTTCTTCG
>JANOKC010000057.1:0-18791 GCA_031419035.1 Novosphingobium sp.
CTGACCAACCGACTGCCACCGCCCCTGCCGCAATCGCATATTCGAGCACCAGCGCCCAGCCAACCATCCAGGCCATCAGTTCGCCCATCACCGCATAGCTATAGGTATAGGCAGAGCCCGAAACCGGCACCATCGAGGCCATTTCAGCATAGCACAGCGCTGCCACCGCACAGACCGCACCGGCTATGATGAAGCTTAGCATCATTCCTGGACCGGCCTTCTGTGCGGCTTCGGCCGTCAGCACGAATATCCCGGTGCCGATGATCGCACCAACGCCCAGCATCGTCAGCTGGAACGCGCCAAGTGTCCGCGGGAGGGATTTCTTTGCTGCTGTCGCCAGAATGGCGTCTAGTGATTTTACGCGACCGAACATGCGCTTCCCCTAGTGTTTGCGGCCTGCATCAAGGTGCGACCGTCAATTGCTAACTGGCAGGGAAGCTAGCGGCGCGGTGCGTCAAGGCAAGCCTAAACTGGCACCCCTCCCCAGCTTTCGACTTGGCCTTCCCCAGCTTTCGACTTGGCGCTACAAGCCGTGTCATGTCCACGACCTTCCAGCTCGATACGGCAACCAGCCGCGCCAATCCCACCCCTGCGCCGATGAAGAGGCTGACGGTGCCAGTAATCCGCCAGCGCAAGGTGGACGGGGTAACCGCAGATCCGGTTGTGATGCTCACCGCCTACACCGCCCGGCAGGCGCAGCTGCTGGATGCGCATTGCGATTTGCTGCTGGTGGGGGATAGCCTGGGCCAGGTCATTTATGGCCTGCCCTCCAGCGTTCCGGTTACGCTGGATATGATGGCCGCGCATGGTGCGGCAGTGGTTCGCGGCAGCTATCATGCTATCGTGGTGGTTGACCTGCCGTTCGGCACCTATGAAGCCTCGCCCCAGATCGCCTTTGCCAGCGCCGCGCGTCTGCTCAAGGAAACCGGCTGCACTGCAATCAAGCTGGAAGGCGGCGCAGCTATGGCCGAAACCGTTGCCTTTCTTACCGAACGCGGGATCCCAGTGGTCGCCCATGTTGGCCTGACCCCTCAAGCGGTAAATATTCTGGGCGGCTATAACGTGCGCGGACGCAGCGATGCCGAGGCGAAAAAGATTGTCGCCGATGCTGTGGCGCTGGACCGCGCTGGGGCATTTGCCATTGTTGTCGAAGGCGTGGTTGAGCCAATTGCGATTGAAGTGACCAAGTCTGTTTCGTGTCTGACCATTGGCATTGGCGCCTCGGCTGAGTGCGATGGGCAAGTGCTGGTCACCGAGGACATGCTGGGGATGTTTGACCGGGTGCCGCGGTTCGTAAAGCGCTATGAGGAAATCGCCGAGACGATCTCGGGCGCCGCCGCGCGCTATGCCGAAGAAGTCAGGGCGCGAACATTCCCCACAGTGGAACAGACATACCAGCCTAAGTGAGTCTCTTGCTGGCCTCGGGCAGTCGCATGTATCACCCCCGCTTCGTCACCCTGAACTAGTTTCAGGGCCCATTTCGAACCATTTTCGGCCGCTCGCATTTCGAGGCTTCTGGCGTAGTTCCGCCAAGCATTCGGGCACTGGCAGTGAGGCTTGATGGGCCATGAAACGAGTTCAGGGTGACGAGAAAGTAAGTTTTGGGACAAATTGTATCGGTCAAACTGAAACATTGCGCGGACCACACGGAACGCTAAGGCCTGCCTGACATATCTGGGGAACAAACGTGCTGCGGTTCTACAAGGGTTCAATCCTGTTCACCCTCGCCTGCCTGGCTATCGCCGTCTGGTATGGCTGGATGCAGTCAGGCACGGTCAGAGGCACGCTTTCGATGCTGTGGATTGTGTTCGTGCTGGCGATCCTCGAAATTTCGCTGTCGTTTGACAACGCCGTGGTCAATGCCGCCGTTCTGGAAGACATGGACGACGTCTGGCAGCGCCGTTTCCTGACCTGGGGGATGCTGATCGCGGTATTCGGGATGCGGATCGTGTTTCCGCTGGCGATCGTAGCGGTTGCCGCAGGACTGGGGCCGATGGATGCGATAAATCTGTCGCTCAACGATCCAGAGCAATATGAAGCAATCGTCAGTAGCGCGCACGTTGGCATCGCCGGATTTGGCGGCGCGTTCCTTGCGATGGTTGGCCTCAGCTTTTTCTTCGATGGTGACAAGGATGTACACTGGATCGAATGGCTTGAGGCCAGGCTCAGCCGCGTTTCCAACATCAAGGCGGCTGAAATCGCCCTGCTTCTGGTGGTGATCTATCTGATCTCGCTGTCGCTGACCCCCGCAGATGCTTTGACCTTCATGGTCTCGGGCACGCTGGGTCTGGTGACATTTATCGCGGTGGAAGCATTGGGAACCATCCTTGAGATGCGCGAAGAAGCGCTCAAGGCGCAAGGAGCGTTGGTTCGATCCGGGCTTGGCGGGTTTCTCTATCTCAACATCCTCGACGCCTCGTTCAGCTTTGACGGGGTGATCGGAGCTTTTGCGCTGTCCAACAATATGGTGGTCATCGCACTTGGTCTGTCGATCGGGGCGATGTTCGTCCGTTCGATGACTATCATGCTGGTCAAGAAAGGAACGCTGGCCGAGTATCGCTTTCTTGAACACGGCGCTTTCTGGGCAATCATCGCATTGGGCGCGATCATGTTGCTTTCAGCCAAGTTCCACATCCCCGAAACGATAACCGGGCTGATCGGAGCGGCGATGATCGGGGCGTCGCTGTGGTGGTCAGTGCGGCACAATCGCAAGCTGCCCGATGGCGAACTGGAAAGCGCTATTCGCTCCGATTGAGGCGACTGGCCAAGGGCGCGGACACAATCAACTGCACCAGATGATAAGCCAGCACCGGCAACAGGATGATCCCCGCCGCCTCAGGCGCAAACAGCACGCTGGCCAGCGGCGCGCCCATTGCAACGCTTTTTTGGGCCCCGGCGAACAGCATCGCAATCCGGTCACCGCGCGGCAGGTTCAGCCATCCACTCAGCAACCACGCCCCGCCATAGCCGATTACCAGCATTCCGGCGCATCCAACCCCCAGTGCAAGCCAGCCCGGGCCATCGATTCGGTTCCAGATGCCCTGCTCGACCGCGCCGGAGAAGGCGACGTAGACGGCAATTGCGATTGAGGCGCGATCCATCCCCGTAACCAGGCCACGATGATCTTTGACCCAGCCGCCCAGCTGCCCCTGCACGATCTGCCCCAGGACGAACGGGAGCAGCAGAATGGTGGCAACCTTGACCAGTCCATTGCCATCAAAGCCCGCACCCGCCCCGCCCGCGAGCGCCGAGAACAGCGGTGCAGTGATAAATACACCGAGGATGTTGAGCAGCGCCGCCGCCACTACAGAGCTTGCAACATTGCCGCCTGCCAGCGAGCTATAGGCAGTGGCCGACTGCACCGTTGAAGGCAGCGTTCCCAGAAACAGAAAGCCCAGCGCAACCAGCGGCGGCATCCAGTCTGCGCCCAGCTGCCACAGCAACCACCCTGCCGCACTCATCACGCCGAACACCCAGAAGGCCAGCGGCCAGAGGAGGCGATGATTGCCAAGCCCCGCCATCACTTCATGCCGTGGCAGCCGCAACCCGTTGAGGAAAAACAGCAGGAACACCGCCGCGTTCGAAGCAAATTGCGCCGCATCACGCAGACCGCCGCTTACCGGCAGAAAGCTCGCCAGCAAGATCGCGGCGATCAGCAGCCGCACCATCGGATCGATACGGCTCAGGACGCTAGCGACCCGCGAGCTTCACTGGCGGCGCAGGTGTCACCGAAAAGCGCGGCGCCGGGGCTGGCTGGATGATCCCACCATCCTCCACAAAGGTGCCCCGCGCCACATTGTGCGGATGCTGCGGCGCTTCGGTAAGGCTGAGCACCGGGGCAAAGCAGATGTCGGTTCCATCCATCAGCGCGCACCATTCGTCGCGGGTTTTGGTCAGGAACAGTGCGGTGAGGCGTTCTTTGAGCTCATCCCATTTTTCCGGGTTCAATTGCTGGGCAAAATCCGGATCGTCCGTCAGCTCGGTCTTTTCAAGCAGGAGCGCATAGAACTGCGGTTCGATCGAACCGAGCGAGATCCACTTGCCGTCAGAGGTTTCATAGGTGTCGTAGAAATGCGTGCCGCTATCGAGCAGATTGACACCGCGCTCATCGCGCCACCGGCCGTTGGCGAGGAAGGTATAGGTCATCGCCGAGAGAATAGCCGCGCCGTCAACCATCGCGCAGTCAACCACCTGACCTTTGCCAGTGCTGCGGGCATTGAGGATTCCGGCAAGGATTCCGAAGGCCAGCATCATCCCGCCGCCGCCGAAATCGCCCACTGCATTGTTTGCGAATGTTGGCTTCTGGCCCTTGCGGCCATAGCTGTGAAGCGCGCCGCTAAGGGCGATGTAGTTGATGTCATGCCCTGCCAGCGGCGCCATCGGACCGTCCTGACCCCAGCCCGTCATCCGCCCGATCACGATTTTCGGGTTTTGCGCCAACAGCACTTCCGGCCCCAGTCCAAGCCGTTCAAGCACCCCCGGGCGAAAGCCCTCGACCAAAGCATCTGCACTGCGCGCCAGATCCTTCAGCTGCGCAATCGCAGCCGGATCTTTCAGATCAAGCTCGATCCGTTCCCTGTTGCGGTTGAGGATATCGCGGTTGCCGCCATCGCCAAACCGCCCGGCCTTGCTCGGTCGTTCAACCCGGATTACCCGCGCACCATGATCGGCCAGCATCATGCCAGTAAATGGCGCAGGTCCGATTCCGGCCAACTCGATTACAGTCACCCCTTCAAGAACGCCGGCCATACTGCATTTCCCCGATTTGCTATGAATCGGGCCTCTATTTCAATTTCGTGCGGCTTTCCAGCAGCAGGGGGTTGTCCCCGCCCACTTTCCGTGCTTTTTCGAGCAATTGCCGAGCGATTGGCAGTCGCTTTCCGGCCGCGACCAGTGCCATGCCATAGGCCTGCGCCGCTACCGGACTGGCTCGCTGGATCTGGTATGCCCGTCGCCCACTTTCAACGGCGGCAGCAACGTCACCGGTCCGCAACTGCGCCAGCGATAAATCGGCCAGCAGCCGGAAGTCACGGTTCCCGGCCCGTGCGCGCAGGTTTTCGAGCAAACCGCGGCTACGCTCCCAATCACCGGCGTAGGCCGATTGGTTCGCGGCCATCCGCGCGGCGAGGCGACTGGCCGGATAGGCGCTGAGATAGCCGGAAACCAGTACAGGCGAATCCCCACCCCGGCCAAGCCGGTTCAAAGCATCTAACATTCGCTGAAGCAGACCTTCGGGGAAACGGATTCGTGAGGCCATACCATAGCGATCAAGCGCTGGACCGCCCCGGCCCAGTGCCAGTTGAACATCGCCGGCCAGCGCCTGCGCGTCACCCGATCCCGGATGAGCATTTCGAAACTGTTCCGCGATTCGCTCTGCCCCCGCCATGTCCCCTGCTATCAGAAGGCTGCGGACATAGGGGACAGCCGCTCCGGCGCTGCCGGGGGCATTGCGCCAACCAAGCGCCAGAACACTCGGCGGATAGACTTCAGCGATCGGCATGATTTTTGGGGCTTGCGCGGCTGCGGCGCGATCAAGCAACGGCGCTGCAGCCACTCGATCACCAATTTCTTCGTAGGACCGCCCAACCAGCGCAACCAGATATGTCGATGCGTCGGCCTGCCTGGCTGCTGCGCCAAACCGTCCGATCAGTTGGCGGTAGTCACCAAGTTCGTAAAGCGCCCGCGCCAGCAAGGCCTGCGCTCGTTCGTTGGCGGGTTGGCGGCTGACCAGCTGATCGAGAACCTCGACCGCTCGGTTGGCATTGCCTGCGCCCAGTTCGAGGATCCCCTGCAACAGCATCGCCGCCGGCAAGCCGCTGAGCCGTTCGCCTGTCCGGCCAAGCAGCCCCCGCGCCAATTCGATCTTGCCGGCCCGCGCGGCCAATACAGCTTGAAGATAGAAAGCCAGCGGCTCGCCCGGAGATAGTTCGAGCATTTTACGAGTGACAACCAGCATTTCGCCGCCCCGTCCCAGCTCGCCAAGCGTTGCGGCATATCCACCCAACAGGGCAAGATCGTCAGGCGCCACCTCCAAGGCTCGTTCATACCATGGCAGTGCCGCCTGAAGGCCCGATTGATCGCGGATAAGTTGAGCGCGAAACTCAAGCGCCCTGACACTGCTGGGATCAACCGCCAGTGCGCGCTCGGCTGCGTCAACCGCTTGAAGTTGCTCGCCCCCTGCATAGCGCAGTCGGCCAATATCTACCCACAACAGGGCATCCTTGTGGGTGATCTTCAGCGCCTTGTCATAAGCCTGTCCCGAGGCCGACAGATGTCCCTCTAATAGTTCAAGCCTGCCGAGCATCCGGAAACCAAGTGCTTCCTCACCTTTGGCAAATTGGCCGGGTGCAAGCCATTCGCGCGCCTTGGAGAATTGACTCTGGACGATCATTGCCTCGCCCATTCGGGCTGCAATATCTGAACGATTTGCCCCTGATTCCATTGCGCGGCGCAAATCGGCCTCACCAGCAATGCCATCGCCCCTGGTCAGCGCAGCTTCAGCCTTTTCGATAAATCCCCTGGCTTTGTCCGGCGCGGCAATTCCCGAACCGGGCTGCACCAGACCCAACCCAGCTATAGCCAGTCCTAGCCCGATTACTCCAAGCCAGTTGCGGTGCCGGGGATCAGGCGTGCATGTCATATTGTTTGAGCAAATCATAAAGTGTTGGGCGGCTGATCCCCAGCAGCTTGGCAGTATTTGAGATGTTGCCCTCACTGCGGGCCAGGGCATGCCGGATCACCTTCCGATCCGAAACTTCCCGAGCGGTCTTGAGGTTGAGCGCCTGCGACAGCTCACGGTCCGGTTCGGCAAGATCCAGATCAGCAGCGCCAACCAGCTTGCCGTCAGACATGATAACCGCACGCTTGACCCGGTTCTCGAGTTCGCGGACGTTGCCAGGCCATGGCCAGCTGTCGATCGCTGCCAGTGCATCGGCAGCAAAGCCCTTGACCGACGGGTTCATCTCTCGAGCGAACTGCGACAGAAACACCTTAGCCAACAAGGTCGCATCACCGGGCCGTTCGGCCAGGCTGGGGATTTTCACTACGATTTCGGCGAGCCGGTAAAACAGATCCTCGCGGAACCTGTTTTCGGCGATCATCGCCTCCAGATCCTGATGGGTCGCGCAGACTATCCTGGTATCAACGGCGATGGACTTGCGCGATCCGATCCGTTCGATCACCCGCTCTTGCAGGAAGCGCAGCAATTTTACTTGGAGAAGCAGCGGTATATCGCCCACCTCATCGAGGAACAAGGTGCCGCCGCCGGCCTGTTCAATCTTGCCTTCTGTGGTCTTTACTGCACCAGTGAAAGCACCCTTTTCATGCCCGAAAAGTTCACTTTCGAGAAGGTTCTCAGGGATTGCAGCACAATTGATCGCCACGAAAGCTCCGTCGCGCCGATCACTCGCTTCGTGCAGACCGCGCGCCAAAAGTTCCTTGCCAGTGCCGCTTGCTCCCAGAAGCATGACCGATACGCTGGTATTGGCCACACGCTCGATCGTCCGGGCAACGCGGACCATTTCAGGTGCGCTGGTAATGAGCCGACCCAGCACCTTGTTGCCATCATCACTGCGGCTGGCGAGCTGGCGGTTTTCGGCTTCGATCGCATGGAGCTGAAAGGCCCGGCGGACAATCAGGCCCAGCGCCTCGATATCAACCGGCTTCTGATAGAAATCATAGGCTCCCTTGGCGATCGCCAAAAGCGCACTTTCGCGGGCACCATGCCCCGAAGCTACGATCACTTTGGTATCGGGCTTGAGCGCCATAATCTCGTCGAGAACGGCAAAGCCTTCGGTGGTTCCGTCTGGATTTGGCGGTAGCCCCAGATCGAGCGTGACCACTGCCGGCTCCTCGGAACGTAACGCTGTCAACGCACTGGCTCGGTCGCCTGCGATGATCACGGTAAAATCTGGGTAGGCCCATTTGAGCTGGGCCTGGAGCCCCGGATCATCCTCGACAATGAGCAGTTTTGGTTTGGTGTCCTGCATCATGCTACTTTCTGATCGCTGTGACCAAGGATCTTGATATGTTTCGAAGCGGCGGCAAGCGGCAGCCGGACGGTGAAGCGCGATCCCAGCCCTTCGCGGCTTTCTACATCAAGTCGTCCGTGCATTGCCCGGACCAGCTCACGCGCTTCATAGGCACCAATCCCAAAGCCGCCCGGTTTTGACGAAACGAACGGCTTGAACAGCCGTGTCCGGACAAAGTCGGGGCTCATTCCGCCACCTGAATCAGTCACTTCGATACTGCCTTGAAGTCCATCGGTCGAGATGCTCAGGAAAACTTGCGAGTCCGCGGCGCTAGCGTCAACTGCGTTCTGGATGATGTGAACCAACACCTGCTCAAGTGTCTCACGGTGAGCGGCCACTTCACAACGGACGCTCTGGACAACCACGACCGGATGCAGATTTCGAAATTGTTCCGCTATAGTCTCGACTACCCTGTCCGCAAGGACGGGAGCCAGCGCATCAACCTGTCCACCATAGCGCGAAAGCCGCGCCAGCAGTGCGTTCAACTTGTCCGCAGAATTGCGCAATGTAACCAGCATATCGGAACGAAACTCTGGATTTTCAGCATGAAGCTCGGCATTCCGCGCAAGAAGACTGAGCTGGCTCGCAAGGTTTTTGATGTCGTGCATCACAAAGGCGATCCGGCGATGGAAGTCGTCAAACCGGCCTGCTTCGGCCAGGGCTGCCTGCCCGGCGTGTTCGGCCAGATAGCTGGCAAGCTGCTGGCCAGCCACCCGTAACAAGTCGAAGTCTTCCCAATCCAGCCGCCGCGTATGCGATGGGCGGGCAAGCACCACCATCCCGACCAGTCGCTCAAAGTGAAGCAACGGGACCATCACCCACGCCCGTGGTTCAGCGCGGAGCCATTCCGGGATATGCTTGTCCTCACCTTTGGAAATCCTGCCTTGGCGCATATCGTCCAGATCAGCGATGAAACCGTCACGTTCAAAGAAGCGCACATCTTTTGGCGCCAGCGCCTCTGCCGGCACATCGGCCATCGGCCATGACCAGCGCGCGGCCAAGACCAGCTGACCGTGATCGCCAATGGTAAGCAGCAAGCCTGCGGGGCTGTCTGCGATATCGGCAACGGCCTGCACAACCCGCTCTTCGAGTGGAGCAGTGTTGGCGCTGCCCTGACCTATGGTGCGGGTAAAGCGCAGCCACTCTGCCCGATAGTCATAACGGTGCTGGAAGAAATGCTTGGCCAGCGTCACCCGCAGCCAGCCGCGCATCTTGCGCGAAGGCAAGATAGCAAGCGCTGCAACCGATGCAGCGACAACGAAGGCAATCTGCATCAACGCAGCAACATCGCCTCCGGCATATGACAGCCACTGAGCGATGCCGACCATGCTGATCAGATAGCCTCCGATCAGCATGAGCGACGCCGATTGGAAGGCCACTGATCGCGACGGGCGGAACCGCAGCTCCTCTCGACGCTGGCTCGCTCCAAGAGCCAGCACAGCGGCCATTCCGAGCGCTATAAGTCCGCGCAGCGATGCCAGCACTGCAGGCGTCCCGTCAGACAGATAGCCAATCGTATAGAAATTCAGGTCAAACAGCCACATTAGTCCCAGAGCAATAGCGGGCCAGCGCAGCGAAAGCCGGGCCTGAGCCGAGGCTCCGACATAGAGGTTGTGCACCAGCACCAAGCCGCCAACTGCCACCAGCAGACGGAACAAGGCGCTAAGCTGGAACACCAGGGCTTGTCCTGAGGCGTCTGAATCAAAGTGGATCAGCAAGCCAAGCAGGGCGGGTTGAAGCAATTCGACAAAGGCCAACACAGCCACCAGCAGCCGAACCTGCTTGACGCTGGCGTGCCGGCCATCGGTTGCAAACAAACGGTAAAGCACAAACAGCCAACCAAGATTACGTAGCGATTCCGTGATCAGCAGGGCAACTACGCCCAGACTGGCGCTTTGCCCGCCTTCAACCAACAATCCGGTCGCTGAGCATACCGCAGTAAGCGCCATCGCTAGGATCATAGCGCGTCTGGCAATGCCAAACACTTCCCGGCGCATTTGCAGCCATACCACACAGCCCAGCGTGGCGATCGCCCCGATGCCATAGGTCAGCGTTGCCAGACTGGGCCAGATTCCGTCCATAGTCAGCGAGCACCCTCGTGCCACAGTACGACACGCAGCGTCTGCAGCAGGATCAGCAGATCGAGGAAGGGGGTGTAATTCTTGGCATAATAGAGGTCATATTCCAGCTTATGGCGCGAATCTTCGATCGACGCGCCATAGGGATAGTTAATCTGCGCCCAGCCGGTAATTCCCGGCTTCACCATGTGCCGTTCCGCGTAATAGGGCAGCTTTTCCTCTAGATCCGAAACAAATTCGGGCCGCTCAGGGCGCGGGCCGACAAAGCTCATCTGGCCTTTGAGCACGCTCCAGGTCTGGGGCAGTTCATCGATCCTGGTCTTGCGGATGAACCGCCCGACACGGGTTACGCGCGGATCATCCTTGGTCGCCCATTGCGCCCCATCAGCCTCGGCATCGAGACGCATCGAACGCAGCTTGATGACATCGAAGGCGGTCCCGTACAAACCGACGCGGGTCTGGCGGAAGAACGCTGGTCCTTTGCTGTCAATCTTTATGATCAGCGCAAACAGCAGGATCACGGGCGCAGTCAGCGCCAACAGAATTGAGCTTGCAGTTACGTCAAACACCCGTTTGGCAGCGCTGGAAACAGCCCGACCCGACGAAAACCCATCGGAGAAGATCAGCCAGCTGGGGTTCACCGTGTCGAGATCGACCCGGCCCGTCTCGCGTTCGATGAAACTGGAGAAGTCATTGACATGAACGCCTGCGGTCTTGATCCGCAACAGGTCCTTTAGGGGCAAGGCATTGCGGCGTTCTTCCAGCGCCAGCACCACTTCGCTGACCCCGAGGTTCTCGACAAAGCGGGCCAGATCATGCAGCGCCGAACGATTGATCGCCTCTTCAACAACCGGCTCATTTTCCGTCATGGCGATATAGCTGACAATCGCAAAGCCGCTTTCGGGAAGATCACCAAGTTTGCGAAGCCGGTCTGCTCGGGCCCCTGCACCCAGCACCAGAACCCGGCGGCGGAAAGCCGAGGCACCCAGAATGCCGCCGATGATCAACCGATTCAACACCAGCACCGCGATCGAAAGCACCATCGCGTAGGCGAGCGTCGAGCGCCAAAAATTATGACCGCCCAGGACGAAATCGACAAATGACAGAGCGATGATGCCTAGCGAGACCGACACCAGCAGCCGTGCCGTGGCATACCGCATCGACCGCAACGAATCCGCACCATACACCCCCACCGCAATCATCGCGGTAAGCATCAGCGAGGCATAGGCAACCAATTGCCACGCACGATCGGTAATCGGCCCTAGCTCCAGCTCAAGTTGCCGAGCCCTGAGACGCCAGCCAAAATCTCCGGCGAACAGCAGCAGGCCAATGTCAATCAGGCCCAGCAGCAGCACAGCATGCGGGATGTAGTGTTTGAAAAGGCGGATCATAGTTCCGGCGGCCGTATCCCTGATGTCATGTAGGCACCAGATTAGGCGGGAGAAGTGAAATGTCGGTAAATTTTACAGAAGTTGGTTGAAAACTTCTGTCAGCCCGCAAAATCAAACGGCGTAAGTCCGCGCGTTCGCTCGTCGAATTTCAGCACCGCACCACGCGGCGGAAGCGAGCGCTGGCTGCAATCAGCACGGTGGCAGCGCGCGCATCCAAGTCCGATCCGGGTGGCGCTTTGGGATATCAGCGATATGCCCCGCGCTTGGGCCAGATCGCCAGCCAGCCGCGCCTCAAGGCCCAATACAACTACGAATTGCGCTCCGTCCCTGCCCAGCGCTCCGCTGCCTTCAACCGTTCGAGACAAGGTGAGCCACTGGCCAGGGCTGCCCGCGCGATCCTCAACTTCAATCAGCTGGGCACAAATCTGTCCCGGCCGCTCAAATGTGTGATGCACAGTCCATAACGGGCAGCTTGCTTCACTCTCAAGCACAGTGGCACCGCTCGCACCGGCATAACGCTTTGAAAACTGTCCGGCACGGTCAAGGCGGCCCATGAAAAATGGAAGCCCTCGCTGGCCTACCCGTTGCAATGTGGTGAGCCGGTGGGCCAGCTGCTCAAACCCAACTCCAAACCGGCGCTCGAGGATCGCCAGATCATAGTTTGTTGCCTCACACGCCCTGATAAAGCGGCCATAGGGCATGATCACTGCAGCGGCGAAATAGCCGGCCAGATGCCGCCTGAACAGGCGCCAAGTAGCCCGATCAGAAAATTTGGCGCCATTGGCGATTGCCGCGATTTCGTCCCGTTGTTCAAGCAGCGCCACTTGCACTGCAATCTGGAAATTACGCGATGACTGGTCCAGCAATTCAGACAATTGCAGCTGACGTGCGTGAAGGTCCAGACGGCGCAGCGCATCGGGCATCACATCCGCCGGCAGAATCCGGACCGATAACTGGTGGCGTTGTCGCAGCCGCTCGGCCAGCGCCGCACCTGTCTCGGCATTGGAAAGTCTCAGCTCATCCGAAAGAGCCTCTGCGGCTGCGTCAAGGTCGGGGAAATGGTTACGCCAGCGCTCAATCTCCTGACGCACAAGCTCGATCGGATTGCTGGCCGAAGTGGCTCCATCGCTGCCGCCCGCATCATACAACCGGGCGAATGCCAATGCGGCCTGCGGTGCTGAGGCCAGCCATTCGGCAATCTCGTCTCGATCAATGAGCAGATCTGCAAAGCGCTCATCAGACAGACGCCGACGCATGCCATCGATCCCGCCAACCAACTCATCCTGTCGAAGTGAGCGTGGGTCAAAATCGAAATGCTCGACCAGCTGGACAACCAGTCGCGCCGATAACGGCCGTTGGTTTCGCTCTAAAAGATTGAGATAGCTTGGTGAAATTCCCAACCTGGTCGCCATTGCAGCTTGCGTAAGCCCTTCACGCCGGCGCAATCGCCGGATCGTCGGACCAGCCAGGATCGCTTTGTCAGCCATGGCAGATTTGTGTCATAATGCTCACAACATTATAAGATTAATTAGCAGCGTAGGGGCAACTGAACCAAATTATTTGTAATTTTTGTTACTGGATCGCACGTCACTGCACTACCATTACCCAACAAGTTCCAGCCATGCTGAAGCGGATCGGTCGCATCTGTCGCAATTGGCTACCAAAACTCCTGGGGAGGAGAGACGATAGCCGCCGGAGTGCTCCTTTCACTTCGGCGGTTATTAACCATAGACAATTTGGGCCAATTAACCTCTGCGCGCTAAGGAATGCGCCATGGCCCGCTCTGCACCCTCTTTGCCAATTTCACCAAAACTGTTTCGGCAATTTGCTATAGCTACGTTGGCAGTTACTGCCTGCTTGGGAATGTTTGCCGATGGCGAGGGCCGCCAGGCCATCGAACAGCAGATCGAAAAGCGACAGGAACGCAACAAGCTGATCACGACCGAGGCCAACGCGCTCGGCGCTCGCAAGCTTAGAGTTAACGGGATGAAATTACGCGAGGGCAACCGCTCATACATGAGCTTTGCCCAGGATGCAGAGACGGCCGGCGAAGCTTATGCTGGCTCCCCAACTGGAACGACAAACTACGATATTGGCGAAAGTGCAGGGGTGACCGCGCGAGAAGCAGCCCCGGCGTTGGGGCCTGCGGAAATGGGCGAAGCCATCAAGCCAGAAAAAGCGCCCCGCCCGGCCCCCAAAAAAATAGTCAAGCGCCACCCGACTGCCGAGGAGCTGAAAGAATTGACCGAAAAGTCTGCGGCTCGCTCGGGCCAGCCAAGTCAATAGGTCCTGACCTTAGGGTCATATCCTTGCCCTAGTCGCGTCTTGTGGCGGTGGAGAATAATGCCGACGGGTATGCACACTGCGATGAGCCCGGCCATATACACGCCGCTTATCGGATCGGCGGCGATGAAGGCGATCAGCAGGCCGAGATCGAGCAGGCAGACGAACGCCGGCAGCAGCGGATAGCCGATCGCGCGGAACGGGCGGTGGAGGTCGGGCTGCTGACGGCGCAGCGCGAACAGGGAGAGTTCGCACAAAAAGAAGTTGAATATGGCAAGCGCTGCCATCAGCTTGAACAGGAAGACGAAAGCCCCGCTGAAGATCAGCGGAACGGCGACAGCGGCGGTGATGGCGAGTGCGATGTGCGGCGTACCGCCCTTGTTGACCCGCATCGCTACAGGCAAGAACAGCCCGTCGCGCGCCATGCCATATAGGATGCGCGCAGTGCCCATCACGATGGCATTGATCGCCACCACAACGATGATGATAGCTAGCAATGCCACCAATATGCCTCCCGACCTGCCAAAGGCATTTTCTATCACCAGTGCTACGGGCAGGTCCGAGGCCCGCAGCGCCGCTATGTCGAGCGCGCTGAGCAGACTGAGGTTGAGCGCAATATAGATGGCGGCGACCAGCAGGATCGACATACATATGGCGCGGGGGATATTCTTCACCGCGTTGACATCTTCCTCGACAAAATAGATTGGCGCGTGCCAACCGGTATAGGCACCATAGATCATCTGATAGGCCGCGATGACCGCGAAAAAGCCGACCGCAGGCGCGGCGCTGGCGGTGGCATCACCCAAGCGGACCGCGACTTCGCTGACTGGGATCGGCTCGGCAAGGAAAGCCACCGCTATCACGCCCACGATCAGGGAGACCTTGAGGATCGAGCCAAACGTCTGCGCAAATTGCCCCTCGCGCACACCCGGCCAGTTGATCGCGATGACCGTCAGCGCAAAGCCTGCCGCAACCGGCGTGGTGTGCGGCAAAAGGCCAGGAAAAATCGTCCCCAGAAATGTTGCGCAGGCGACCGACAGAGCAGCAATCGCCGCCGTGTTGGAAAGCCAGTCGGTCCACCCGCACAGCAACCCCATCGATTCGCCAAATGCCGCGCGTACCGGCACATAAGCGCCGCCCGCCTTGGGCAGCTTTGTAATCAACTCGGCGACGATATTGGCCGAGAGCATCACATGCAGCCCGCCCAGCGCCCACAGCGCGATCACCATCCACGCCACCGGAATTTGATCCGCGACCAGCCCCGGGGTGCGCATGATGCCTGAGCCGATGATATTCCCGACACTGATTGCCAGCGCGAAAACCAGCCCGAGACGCATTTGGAGCTGGCCGGTTGTGGCGGAAGGAATAGCGATTGCTGTCATGACTGCACAGCCATCATTGCACCGCGTATCGGCGACACCGCGCCTAGGCTGTCGAAGGATAGCAATTCAGTTTCAGCGCGACCGCCGCGTAACCTGGTTAGCCAGTCGTCCGGATCATATTCCACGCCCACCGTGTTTGCGCTAATCTGGCTGCCGTGGAAATAGGCGCTTGCCTCGGCCTTGGTTCGAAAGGCATCGACGGTGAATTCCATCTGGTTGCCATCGGGATCGGCGTAATACAGCGATGCGCTCATCCCGTGGTGAACCGCCCAATAAGGCTTGATCTCCTTGGCTTGCAGCTCGGCATAGTTTTCCAGCAGGTCTCGCAGCGATCCATATTCCCACGCAACATGATCGACGCCGATCATACCGCGATCATCCTTGTCAACTTCGTCCGGGCGGATCACGCCCAGATCGGCAAAGGCGAAGCGATGATGCTCGTCATCAAATGTGAGGAAAGCGAGCGCCGGATTCCGGTACTGAATGCGTGCGCCGAATACGGTGGCATACCATGCCAGCATCTCTTCAAAACGACGGGTGCGGTAAACAACGTGGACGAGACTTGATGGGGCTATCGGCATGTCACTCTCTCCTGCTTAAATTGCCGCGACGCACTTCACTGCCCCAATTTGGCGGCAAAGGTGAAGGCCGCCCCAACCACACTGACCGCGATCAGCGCAATCACTATGGCTGGTATCCCGCCCAGCCAGTCGAGGGTTCCAAGGGATGCCGACGACAATGAAATGCCCAGATTGGCAACTGCCATGAACAACGAAAACTGGGTCGCGGCAACCGCCGGAGTGCAGCAGCGCATGGCAACGGCAGACGATGTGACATTTTGCAGCACCTGTAGCGCCGTGAAGCCGAAAATGGCGGCAATCAGGATAGTCGGCACGGTCCAGCTTGATAGCAGTGCGAGCAAGACCATTGCTGCCAGTGCGGTTAACAGGCTGGAGCCGGAAAACATCCGCCGCGCGCCCCAGCGCTCTGCCAGAAATCCGAATGAAAGCACCGCCGCGATGCCTGCTAACAGATTGGCCTGTCCCGACCAGCTGGCATAGGTATCTTCGCCCCAGCCCAGCACATTGGCGCCAAACAGCGGGGCGAGGCCGACGAACAGCCCATAGGCCGCGCCGGACAAAAACATGGCGGGGAGGAAGATCAGCGTCTGCCGTTCAAACATCGCAGCGATCAGGCTGCGGAATATCGCCCCGAATGCCCCCAGGCTCCGATCGACGTTGATCGCGGACGCCGCACCGGTTGTCCATGGCAGCAGCCTTTCGCCGGGACGTACTCGAATGAACAACACCAGCAGCAGGATCGCTCCGACCAGTGCCGCCAGAGCCATCATTGCCGCTGGAAACCCATGAAAAGCAATCAAATAACCCGATAGCGCTGCGCCCATCGAGATGCCAATGGCTTGCCCTCCGAACATGAAGCCGTTGGCGCGGCCAAATTCGGTTGCGGGAATTATGTCAACCGCCATCCCATCAATCGCGACATCCTGCACCGTTGTCGCAAGATTGATAGCAAAGGCAAATGCGCCAAGCAGCGCGGCGTTCTGGGCGGCGGGGTTGACCCATGCCAAGCCCGCGAGTCCAAGCACGATGGCCAATTGCCCGGTGATCAGCCACGGTCGCCGTCGCCCCATCGCCAAAAACGAGAACCGATCCATCACCACGCCATTGATCAGCTTTAACGACCAAGGCAGCGATGTCAGCGCCAAGACGCCGCCAACCGCTGCGGCAGATGCCCCGCTTTGCGCCTGCCACGCAGGCAGGGCGTAATAGAACAACCCGACCGGAAGCCCTTGCGCGACATAGAGGATGAAAACGACAAAGAACCGAAGGTTGCGGTGTTCGCTGAGTGCCAGCGGGCGCGGCGCGCTGAGTTTGAGTGTCGCTTCAGTCATAGAAATATCGCTCCTCGATGATCTTGGCATCGCGGACTGTGAAGATGGCAATTTTGGTGAAGGGCTGGCTGTCGCCATTGGCGCGGCTGACGATCACCATGTCCATGAACAGCGCGAATTGGTTGCCAGTCACAAACGGGCCGTCGATGTCCAGATCGTCGATCCGGCTGGCGGATAACCAGCTTCTGCTCTTGTTTCGTGCCGCCTCGAACCCCGAAACAACGGCAGGAATGCCGATGGGCAAATCCACAGGCTCGACGCTTGTCACATCATCAGCCCAATATTTCTCACCAGCAGCTGCGAACTGCCCCAACCGCAGCATGGCGGTGAAATCGCGCGCAACATCGTTGATGGCTGGCATGGCTGCCTCCCCTCCCCAAGCGGGGTAAAAGATTAGGCAGGCGGCGCCGAGGGACTAATCTGGGCGCCGCCTGCCATGGTCCTGAAGTGGGTCGCTTACTTCAGAACCAATTCCTGATATTGGACCGAGCCCATCAACTCGCGCATTTTGACGCGTTCTCCGCTAGCGGTGTCAGCCTTGCGTTCATTCTGCGCCAGCGCAGCATTGACCTTTTTCTGCATGGCTTCCTGCTGCGCAGTCGTCTGATAATCTTTGTATTCGATGATCAGGACCAGGTTGGGCTCACCTGCGCGGGCGTTGTTGGTCGACAAGACATGGTAGCTGACGACAACGCCTTCGGCCTTGCCCATTTCCTGGATTTTCTTCCAGGTGGTCGCAAGATAATCCATGTAGTTTTCGAACTGGCCGGGCAGCACATTGATCCGGCTGGCCTCCCACACGGTTCCGGGCCTGTAGCTCGATTCCTGCGCCATTGCGGGAGCCGCCATCGACAGCGCCACTGCCAGACTTGCTGAAGCCAGGATTGATTTCATCATTTTCATCGTCTTCACTCCACCTAATTTGCCGCTTCCCCTTGAGGCGGCCTCCTGAAAACTGAATGCGCTGCAAAGCGTCCGATGACTTAAGGCAGCTGGTAGACAACGCTGGCCCCGGGCCCGACTGGCACGCCAAATGACACCCACAAGATAGTCACCGCGATACCAACGAAATATAGCGCGATGGCAATCGGCAGAGTCAGGGCCAAGAGCGAGCCGAGCCGCATCGTTGGCACCCAGCGCTGGCAGAACAGCAACGTCAGCACGAGATACGGATTCAGTGGCGAGATGAGGTTGGTGACTGTGTCGCCAACCCGATATGCTGCTGTGGTCATTTCGGGTGAAATGCCGAGCAGCATGAACATTGGCGTCGCGACTGGGGCCATCACTGTCCATTTTGCCGAGCCTGAAGCGATGAGGAAATCCAGCCAGGCTGACATCGTCGCCAGCAGGGGCAGTAAAACTGCGGGCGGTGCGCCCAAGGCTTTTAACTGGGTGGCCCCGGTAATAGCGGTGATCGGCCCAAGGTTCGACCAGCCAAACATCGCCACGAACTGCGCGGCAAACAACACCAGGACCAGATAGGGCAGAACCGGCTCCAGTCCTTTTCCCATCATCTGGATGACATCGCGGTGCGATTGGATGCTGCCCGTGGCGGCACCATAGGCCCAGCCGCTGGCGGTGAACAACAGGAACAACAGGGTGACGAGGGCGCCAAAGAATGGCTTGATCCGCTCTTCCGGCGGTGCCGCTGCGTCGTATAGCGGGGAATAGCCGGGCCAGAGTATCAGTGCGGCTATCAGCGCCAGCACCCCCAG
>JANOKC010000058.1:0-22672 GCA_031419035.1 Novosphingobium sp.
CGACGCCGCGACAGTCCGCTGCTCAGCGCAATGCGAACCGCCTCGCGCTTGAACTCTTCTGAATGCTTGATCATCTCGTCGGTCTCCTTGAACGAGTGTTAAACTCTCAAGTGACCGGCGCAAAACCGTTACAAGTCCAGATAGCCCGTTGAGCGTCTGCGAGGCGGTTTCAGCGCCGATCAGATCGACGTCATAATTGGCGTTGCCGCTGGTTGGCACCCCGGCTGCCGCCGTCGGCACACCATAGGCGATGGCATCGATCCAGCCGGTCGCCGTGGACGCGCCCTGCACCGTGTGCTGCCAGAATGCGCCGCCGACATATTGATAGGTGATCCGCCCGCTGGTTCCGGGACGGGTAATGGTGAGCGAGTCGGTCGTGGAGCCGTTGGTCTTCTGGTAAACCACCGCCCCGGTGCTCGATTGGGCCGCGTCAATGTCGCCCGGAGCAAAGGTGATCGCGCCGCCGGGGGTGGAAAGCGTGTAGGAACTAGTGCCCGCGTCATAGCGGATCGTGCCCGCTGCCTGCACAGCCGTGACATTAGTCCCGCTGACCGAAAAACTCTCCACGCCTCGGGCCATGTTGTTGCTGAAAGTCTCGGTTACCAGCGGCGCGATGAGATCGGGGTTGGTAGCAGCTGGTGTGGAAGTTGGAGTTGGAGTTGGAGTTGGAGTTGGAGTTGGAGTTGGAGTCGGTGTTGGTGTTGGAGTAGGTGTCGGAGTTGGGGTGGGTGTCGGAGTTGGGGGTGGGGTACTACCAACACCACCGCCGCCGCCGCAAGCTGCCAGCGTGATGCTCAAAGCCAGCACTGAAGCCTGCGCGATGCGCGTAAAACTGGTCATCGAAACATCCCCTAAAAACACTTCCAGATTCGCCCGGCGGCTGACTTCACTTTATCCTAGCAACGGATGATTCCCATGCGAGCCCGTTACTTGCACAAATCTCCTTTAATCAAAACGCCGCGGTCAGGCCGAATTCGGCGGCCAGGCGGCGGTAATCGTAGATCTCGATGGTCGACCAGTTCCGCTCGAACCGGAGCTTGGCATAGGGCGCAAAGCTGCCTATCCGAAGCGACCTCCACGTCCCCTGCAAGCTCGCGCCGATCCGGTTCTCGCGGCGGCGCTGGGGATACAGGAACAGCCGTTCGTCCGCCTCAAGATGATTGTAGGACAGGGTGGCAATCGCGGTCGTCTTGCCGATCTCACGGTACAGATAGGTGCTGATCCCGCCGCTGGCGGTTGCATATCCAGGATCGCGCGCTGTCTCGCGCGTGCCGCTGAACTGCACGCCCCCGCCAAACCGCGCAGAAAAGGCACGGTCGATGCCAAGACTTGCCGTAAACGCCTCGCCAGATTGCAAACTGTTGCGACGATTTTCGGTGCGAGCGATCCCGCCATCAACTGTCAGCTGCATCCGCTTTCCCAGTGGATGCCGGTAATTGCCGCTGACCCCATAGGAAAAGCTGTAAGGCTCCAGCCCGAACCAGCGCCAGCTTGGCCCGGCTGAAAAGCTGATCCGATCTGCTCCCGAGCTATATTCCGGTCCAACCTGAAGCGAGAGCGCCATGTCATCAAATTGAGAGGCCTGATAGATTGTCGCGCTGCCTGACAGGCGCACCAGCAATTGCGCGCGGGAATCAATCCCGGTCCGAAGATAGGCCTGACCCCGCGTGGTCAGTCCAAATCCCGACCGCGCCTTGGCATCCTGATCAAGCGTGAAATCGCCAATGATCGTGCCCAAAGTGTCCGAACGGGTCGCTCGGTTGATATTGGTGTCCGGGCCCAGCGCGATTTCAAGGCTGGCACCAAATGGCTTTCGGGCACTCAGCGCGTTGGCATAAAAGCGCACCAGCCGTTCAACTTCGGGCGGAAGACCGCCCGCCTGCGCGGTCCTAAACTCGCGCTCGGCGGCACCCAGATTGCCCATCAACACCTGCATCCGCGCCAGCTCAATCCGGACCCTCGCAGCATCAGGCTTTTCATCAAGAATCTTGCGAAACTCGACTGCGGCCTCGCGATACTTCTGTTGCCGATCAGCCAGCATCATACCCAGCCGGAAACGCGCTTCGCTCCGCAATTCCCCATCGGGGTTTCCAGACAGGGCGCGGTAGGCGGCAGTTGCCGTCTCAAAATCGCCAGCATCGCGCGCAGCATCGCCAAATTCGAACAGTTCGGTGGAAGTAAGATTGACCTCGCGCAAAGGCGCATCTGCAAGCGGTGCAACCGACTGCGCAATGGAAGGCGCGGAACTGACGAGCAGCGCCATTGAGAACATTCCGGCGGCAGCCAGCCGAGTGGTTGAATTCGTGACTTTCACCGCTCGCCATTGCCCGTGGGATTTAGATTCGTCCAGCCTGTTCAGATTGTTGTAAAGCGGTAGCGCAGGGCACTGCGCCTTGGCTGCCGCTCCCTTCCCGACCAACCGCTATCCCAGTTCGGCGAACGACATTGACATCCAAACCTGCTCGTCCGACCCATCGCCCATTCATCGCGCCTACAGTCCTGTTGGTCCACGGAACTGTCTGAGCGCGTTATTTCTCGGAGAAGTTTATGAAAACGACCTGGCTGATTTCGGTTGCGGTGCTGGCTATGCCCATCGCGGCCATCCCGGCACAGGCCCAAACCCCTGCCGCCACCCCTGCCGCCAAGCCAGCCTATGGCAGTTGGGGCGTCGCCCTCGAAAACCGTGATATGGCGGTCGCACCAGGTGAGGATTTTGAACGCCACGCCTCGGGCAGCTGGCTGGCGAAGAACGAAATCCCTTCGGATAAGGCCGGGATCGGCAGCGGGAATGAGGTCTTTGACCGTGTGCAAGAGCAGCTCCAGACGATGCTGACTTCTGGCCCGGCCGGCAACAAATACGGCGCGCTTTATGCCAGTTTCATAGATGAGGCGAAGGTTGAGGCGTTGGGCCTTGCCCCGCTCAAAGCCGATCTGGCGAAGGTTGCCGCAATTAAGACACGGGCGCAGTTCGATCGCTTCATGGGCAGCACGGCTGGTGCTTTTGGCATCTCGCTGGTCGATTTCGGGGTTGGAGCGGATACTAGCGATCCGACTACCAATGTGCTCTATCTGGGCCAGGGCGGGATCGGTCTGCCTGAGCGCGAATATTACACCGCAGCGCAGTTCAAGCCCCAGCGCGACGCCTATCGCGGCTATATCGAACGGACCATGCGCGCAGTTGGTAATCCCAATCCTGCTGCTGCCGCAAATACGATCATCGCCTTTGAATCTGCGATTGCGGCAAAGAGCTGGATTATCGCCGACCGCCGCGACATCGACAAGGTCAACAACCCGATGAGCAGCACCCAGCTGGCCAGATATGCCCCTGGGATCAATTGGGCTCAGTGGCTGGCTGGGGCCAAAGTTCCAACGCAAAAGCGGATGATCGTCGGCGAGAATACAGCAATCCGGGATATTGCGAAGGTCTATGCCGCCACCCCATTGGCAACGCTAAAGCTGTGGCAGCAGTTCCACGTCGCCGATCAAGCTGCGCCTTATCTTACCAAGGCGATGGTCGACAGCAGGTTTGAATTTACCAAAACACTGTCAGGAGTTTCCACCCAGCGTCCTCGCTGGAAACGTGCGGTGCAGCTGGTCGATGGTTCACTGGGTGAGATGGTCGGACAGGATTATGTCCGGCTCCACTTCCCGCCAGCCGCCAAGACCAAGATGGAAGCGCTGGTGGTCAATCTGAAGCTTGCCATGGCGGACCGGATCAACGCCAATAGCTGGATGGCCGCTCCAACCAAGCTGGCCGCACTGGAAAAGCTCCAGAAGATGGCCGTTATGGTCGGCTACCCAGACAAATTCCGCAATTATGATGCGATGCAGATTGTTGCCGACGATCTTTACGGCAATGTCCAGCGGGCTGGCCGGTTCAACGCCGATTATGCGATGTCAGACCTTGGCCAACAGGTTGATCGCAAGAAGTGGGGAATGAACCCGCAGACGGTGAACGCCTATAACGGCGGCCTGGAAAACAAGATCGTCTTCCCCGCCGGGATCCTTCAGGCACCGATGTTCGATCTGGCCGCCGATGACGCTGTCAACTATGGCGCGATTGGCGCGGTGATCGGCCATGAGATCATCCACGGCTTTGACGATCAGGGCCGCAAGATCGACGCCACCGGTGCAGTGCGCGATTGGTGGGCACCAGAGGACGCCGCTCGTTTTGAAGCGCAGGCCAAGCTGTTCGGTGCGCAATATGCCAAATTCGAAGCCGCTCCCGGGGTCTTCATCAACCCCGAACTGACGATGGGCGAGAATATTGCCGATCTTGCCGGGCTGGAAGTCTCGCTGGCTGCTTATCACAAATCATTGGGCGGCAAGAATGCGCCAGTGATTGATGGCCTGACCGGCGATCAGCGCCTGTTCCTGGCCTATGCACAAGCCTGGCGAGCCAAGCAGCGCCCCGATGCGATCAAGAACCAGGTGGCAACCGATCCGCACAGCCCCAACCGGTTCCGCGTTCTTGGTCCTGTTCGTAATGTCAATGCGTGGTATGCTGCATTCGGGATCAAGCCCGGTGACACGATGTATATCGCGCCGGAACTGCGCGCGAAAATCTGGTAAGAGGCTGAATATATGTATAAACTATCTATCGTATCGCTATCCGCACTGGCCCTTGCGGGCTGTGCAGCGAAGGAAGTCGCCGTAATGGAAGCACCGGCTCCCGTCGCTGCGCCCGCACCCTATGCACCAGTGATCCCCTCCGGCACCGGCATCTTCGCCGCTGTTTCCACCCTGCCGTTTCAGGCGCCCGATTTCGCGAATATCAAGGACAGCGATTTCCAGCCCGCGATCGAGCAGGGGATCGCAATCAACAAGGCCGAGATTGAGGCGATTGCCAATAATCCCGCTACGCCGACGTTTGAAAACACACTCGAGGCGATGGAGCTCACAGGCCAGATGCTGACCCGTGCCTACTATGTGTTCAGCTCGCTGACTGCAGCCAATACCAACGATACGTTGGACGCGATCGACAGCGCCACAGCCCCGCAGCTCGCGGCACTGTCGGATTCAGTGACCCTTAACGAAAAGCTGTTCGCGCGGATCAAGTATCTGAATGACAGGCAAGCCGAAATGGGCTTCCGCCCCGATCAGGCCCGGTTGCTGAAGCTAACCTATGATCGCTTCGTCAAGAACGGTGCAATGCTCTCTGCTGCCGACAAGGCGCAACTGACTGAGCTTAACGGCAAGCTGTCCACACTGCAGACCGAATTCGGACAAAAGCTGACCGCAGCCACCAAGGACGGGGCGCTGGTAGTGGATAGCAAGGCCAAGCTTTCCGGGCTGGATGAAGCCGCTATGGCCGCTGCTGCCAAGGCGGCGGCAGACCGGGGCATGCCCGGCAAATATCTCCTGCCCTTGCAGAACACCACCCAGCAGCCTCTGCTTATTTCGCTCAATAATCGGGCGACCCGTCAGGCGCTGTTCAACGCCAGCTATACCCGCACAATGCGCGGCGATGCCAATGATACCCGCGCGATGATTTCGGAAATTGCCCTGCTGCGCGCCCAAAAGGCGAAGCTGCTGGGCTATCCAGATTTTTCCAGCTTTGCCTTGACCGACCAGATGGCCAAATCTCCGGCCGGAGCCCTCGGCTTCCTTGGGCAGATCGTTCCAGCCCTGGCAGCGGCCGAACGGCGCGAGGCGGCGGATATCAATGCGATGATCCGCCAAAGCGGGGGCAAGTTTACGGTCCAGCCATGGGACTGGGATTATTATGCGGAAAAACTGCGCAAGGCAAAATACGCCTTCGATGATTCGCAGGTAAAACCCTATTACGAAATGACCCGGGTGCTGGAGGACGGCGTGTTCTTTGCCGCCAATCAGCTTTACGGCCTGACCTTCAAGAAGCGCAGCGACATCCCGGTCTATCACCCTGACGTGACCGTCTACACCTTGTTCGACAAGGATGGTAGCGAACTGGCGCTGTTCTATTTCGACCCGTGGAAGCGCGACAACAAGCAGGGCGGCGCATGGATGTCCAACTACGTCGATCAGAACCGTCTACTTGGCACCAAGCCGGTGATTTTCAACGTTGGGAATTACACCAAGCCTGCTCCGGGGCAACCAGCACTGATCACTGGTGATGATGTGACGACTACGTTCCACGAGTTTGGCCATGCCCTGCACGGGATGCTTTCAGATCAGAACTACCCTTCGATCTCAGGCTCCAACACGGCCCGAGATTTCGTTGAATTCCCAAGCCAGTTCAACGAAAAATGGGCCGGTGAGCCGCGCGTTTTCGCCAATTTCGCCAAGCACTACAAAACCGGCGCGCCAATGCCCGCCGCACTGGTGGCCAAGATCGAAAAGGCCAGCAAGTTCGGTAAGGCCTATGCTCTGGGCGAGGCAATGACTTCTGCGCTGCTCGATCTGAAATGGCACGCGCTGCCAGCCAGCGCAGGCAAGCAGGAGGCTGATGCGTTCGAAGCTGCGTCACTGGCCGCCAGTGGGCTGGAAACCGAACTGGTCCGCCCGCGCTATCGCTCAAGCTACTTCCGCCACATCTGGTCCAACGGCTATTCTTCCAGCTATTACGCCTATTCATGGACCCAGATGCTCGATCACGACACTTTCCAGTGGTTCACCGACAATGGCGGCATGACCCGAGCCAACGGACAGCGGTTCCGCGATATGGTGCTGAGCCAAGGCAACAGCCGCGACTATGCGGAAATGTACCGCGCCTTCACCGGGCGCAATCCGAGCATTGAGCCAATGCTGAAGGCCAATGGGCTGAAGTAAACCGGATGGCGGCGGCGGGTCTCAGCCTGCCGTCGCCAGCGCCTTTGCTCCCGGCTCACCCAGCCAGCGAGCCTTGACCCCCCAGCCTGCCGCTATCACATCCGCCGCCAGCGCCTCTTCCGGCGGCCCATCAGCCAGCAAACTGCCGTCTGCCAGCACCAGCACCCGATCAGCGAAGTTCATCGCCTGCGCCAGATCGTGCAGCACCAGCACCACGCCCAGCTGCTGCTCTCGCGCCAGCCTGCGCAAGGCTCCAAGCAAAGCCAGCTGATGCCCCAGATCAAGATTGGCGAGCGGCTCATCCGCCAGCAGCCAGCGCGGGTTTCCAGACAGCACCCGCCCAACCAGCGCCCGCGCCCGCTCTCCGCCTGAAAGGCTGGTCACCACGCGGCGGCGGAGTGCCTCAAGATCCATGGTTTCAATCGCAGCCTCGACCGCCGCCGCGTCCTCCTCAAGCGAAGTGCGCCAGGGCAATCGCCCCAGCGCGACCAGCGTTTCGACCGTCAAATCCCACGCCACCTCGGGCGTCTGTGGCAGAAAGCCGATCAGCCGTGCCCGTTCGATTGGGGCCAGGCTGGAAAGCTGCACAGCATCCAGCGATACACATCCGCTCATCGGGGCGAGCAATCCAGCCATACAGGCCAGCAGCGTCGATTTGCCCGCCCCGTTCGGCCCGCAAATCGCAGTGACTTCTCCCGACCTGAAATTGGCGGAAACGCCAGCCAGTCGGTGCTCCACGACCAGCTCTTGAGCGACCAGCATCAGACCAACCCCCGCCGCATCCGCAGCAGCAGCGCAAAAAAGAACGGCGCACCCAGCAGCGAGAGCGCGATGCCAAGCCGCAGCTCAATAGCCGTCGGCAGAATCCGGCACAGGCAATCGGCCAACAACAGCAGCAAGGCACCAGCAAGCGCCGAGGGCACAATGAGCGCAGATGGCCGCCGGTCGGTGAAGGGGCGGACCAGATGCGGAACCATCAGCCCGACAAAGCCGATGATCCCGGCCACTGCGACCCCCGCTCCGACGGTCAGCCCGACGCCGACGATCAACAGACCCTGCAACCGGTGCGGCTCCATCCCGAGCGACCGGGCCGCGTCTTGGCCCAGCGTCAGCGCATCAAGCCCGCGTCCGGCAAGGCGCAACACAGCCAATCCAGTCAAGGTCAGCGGCGTGGCAATCCATACCTCGTGCCAGCCGCGATCGGTCAGCGCGCCCATCAGCCAGGTGACGATCTCGCTCATAGCGAAAGGCGTAGGCGACAGGCTGATCGCCAGGCTCATCAGTGCACCAGCAAGGCTGGCGATCATCATTCCCGCGAGCGTAAACAATGCAACGCCGCCGCTGCGGCCAGCGATCAGGGTGAGGAGCGCCATTGCCACGGCAGCTCCCGCCAGCGAGAACAGTGGCAACGTCCAAGGCGCAGCGGAATAACCGGTCCAGAAGCTGAGCACTGCCCCCAGCGCCGCACCGGGAGCGATCCCGAATAATCCCGGATCAGCCAAAGGATTGCGCAGATAGCCCTGCATCGCGGCCCCCGCTCCGCCAAGGCCTGCCCCGACACACAGCGCCAGAAACGCCCGCGGCAGGCGCAGCTCGGTGAGAATAATAAAAGCATTCGGGGTGACCGGTTGCAACGGATCGATCCAGATACGCCCCGCCAGCAGCGACAACGACACCGAGATGAGAAGAGCGAGGATGAGGAGGGGGATCGGACGGGTCATTGGAATGATCCGTCGTGCCCGGCTTGACCGGGGACCGCTGGCCTCTTCGATACAAGCGCTGGATGATGAGGCCAGCGGTCCCCGCTTTCACGGGGACGACGTGTTAAATCCCGGCGCACCTCCCCCAACCGTTCAACCGCGCGGATAATGGTCGGCCCGCCGCACCACAGTAATGACGGGTCGAACGGCACCCGACGGGTTCCGTCAAGCGCGTCAAGCGCCGGATGATCAAGCAGCCGATCTTCATTCGCGCGCGCATTTCCAGCGGCAAAGATCAGCTCCGGCGGATCAGCCAGCATGGCTTCAAGCGGCAAGACATCGGCCTGCTTCAGCCCCCTCGCCACACTGAGATTGGCGAAACCGGTGCGGCTCAGCAGTTCCGCGATCAAACTATCGCCGCCTGGAACCATTCCGCCCGATTGCCATACTACAGCGCTAACCGGGACCGAGCCGGGCGATGGAGCGGCGCGAATTAACGCCGCCTCGATCCGGGCGATCAAAGCATCGCCGCGCTCGGGATGCCCGGCAAGCCGTGCCAAGGTCCGAACCTGCGCCTCGCTTGCCGCGACGGTGGAGGCAATCGGCAGCTGCTCCAGCCGCAGTCCCAGATGTCCCATCGCGCTGACCGTGGCGGGACTGATAAAATTGCCCGAGACAGTCACATCCGGGCGCAGCGCCAGCACTTCTTCCACCGTGCCGCCGGTGCTGGCAAAGCGCCGCGCGGTGGCGAGGTCCATCGAACTGGATGCCGCATCTTGGCTGTAATGCGACAGCGCGAGAATCTGCGCAGGGTCCGCAACCTCGACCAAAATCGCGTCAGTACAAGGATTAAGGCTGACGATAGTCGGATACTGGCGCGGTGCCTCACTGGCAGGCACCGGCGCACAAGCCGCCAGCGCCAAACCGAGCGAGAGCACCGCGCCGCGCATCAGAACCGTGCCCTCACCCCGGCATAGGCCGAGCGGCCAGCCGTGCCGTATCCGGCGATGGTCTGATAGCTGGTATTGGTCAGGTTCTCGATCCGGCCATAGAGTTCCACCCCTTCGCTCAGTGGCAGATTGGCACGCAACGTCACCAGTGCATAACCTTCCAACCGCTGGCTGTTGCTGGCATTATCAAAGCTATCGGACACCACCCGCAGATCAGCACCCAGCGTCAGATCTTGCAGCGGTGCCTGCCAATCAGCGGACAATGTCAGCGCATTGCGCGGACGGCGGGCCAGATCATTGCCAAAGTTGGCAGCGCCTGGTGTGCGATTTATGGCCTTGGTATAGCTGTAAGCGGCATGCAGCGTGAAACCGCCGCCCAACCGCGCATCAGCTTCAGCCTCGATGCCTTCAGCCCGAGCCTTGCTGATATTGTTATAGGTGCCATCGGGCCGACCGACGCAGATCCCCCCGCTAACCCCAAAACATGAGACGAAATCGATCAAATCCAGACTGTCCCGGCGAAACGCGGTCAGCGCAAAGTGCAAATCGCCGTTGCGATCTCCCTGCTCGATACCAAAATCAAAGCTACGGCTGCGCTCTGGATTTAGCGCCGCGTTGCCATAAAATGAGAACAGCTGGAAAAGCGTAGGCGCCTTGAAACCCTCGCCATAGGATGCCCGAACTCGCCAATCATTGCTCACGGCAAAGCTGCCATTGGCCCCAAAGGTCCACTCACTGCCAAACTGGCTGTGATCATCCAGCCGGACACCAGCGGCAAGATTGAGCCGGTCGCCATTGTAGGTCAGCAGCGCATGGGTGCTGGAAAGCCGCGCCTTTTGCTCAGCATCGAAGCTACCGGAAAAACGGCTCCATTCGCTGTCCACGCCGAAAATCACCCGGAATTGGTCAGTCACATCCACCCCGCCCGAAACATCGGCCCGCTCGCTGCGGCCCTTGTAGCCATAGCTGGGGGCGGTGCCGTAAGTCGGATCGTAATAGTCGCGGCGGATGTCGGAGAGCGCGAAACCGCCGGCCAACGCCCAATCGGTTCCCTGATAGTCCAGCCCCGCCCGGCCCGATACCTCGCGGGACTTCTGGAATTCGGGCGTATCGGCAAAGCTGTAAAGCGGTGCGGGATAGCCATCGAGATCGACCCGGCTATCGGTATAGCGCGCGCTGAGCTTGGCCGAGAGGCCTTCCGCCAGATCAAGTCGCCCGCGCCCACCGATGCGCCATTGGCGAAAGCCATCCGCCTCGGTGCCGCTGGCTGCCGACGAAATGCCATCGGTTCTGGTGTATCCGCCGTTCAGGCTGATGGCATAGGCATTGCCGCTTAACCCTGCGACGGCAGAGCCATCGAAGCTGTCATGCGCACCATATTCGGTCGAGGCCTCAACCCCGTCCAACTGGCGGCTGGTCACCGCCAGCACCCCGCCGATCGCCTGACTGCCCCAGACGACGCTGTTGGAGCCGCGCAGCAATTCGATCTTGGCAATCCCGCCGCTCAGCAGACTGCCGAAGTCAAACCCGCTGCCGGGGGATGAGGGATCGTTCACCCGCACCCCATCAATCAGCACTAGCAGCTGTTCGGCATCTGCGCCGCGCAGCCGCACTCCGGTAAAGCTGCCGAGGCTGCCGTTGCGAGTGATGTTGATACCAGGCAAACGCTCGAGAACACGAGTCAGGTCAGGGCCTTGAATCGCGGCGATTTCATCGGCGCCGATGACGCTCACCGATTGGCCACTCTGGTCAATCCGCGAGCGCACTCCGGTTGCAACAACGGTAATCAAATCATCGCGGATGCTGTCGGCAACAACAACCTCGTCAGTCGCTTCCTGCGCCGCTGTCGGAGCAGCAATAACCAGTGAACAACCCAGTAAAAACAGATATTTCATAAATATTCCTCACACATGAACGAACGCCGTTCATGGCAAGGCCGCCCGCACGAAATCGCGAGCTCCTGCTTACACCCGGTACACCCCGCCCGGCTGCGGAACGACCGTCATTGGCAGGTCTCCTGGCTCCCGGATCAATGCCTTCCGCCCGCCTTCCCAGTCCGAAGACCAGTGGCATGTTGGGCAAAACGCTCCCCGGTCACAGTTGCGGGGGCAGCGTGAGCCTTAACTCACTTCCCTCTTAGGCCCGGCTTTCGCCGGACAACCCATGACGTGGGGGCCGGATAGCTGCGTCCCCCTGATCTGGCAAGCGAGCGCTTTATTAACGGCTTCAGTTTATCGCGCGGGAGTGTTCCGCTTCGGCACGGCGCAGAATCCGCGCAGGGAGCGGCGTGCAAAACCGATTACGCGCGAAGGCGCGCCGTCCAACCACCAAGGCCCAATGAAAGACCCGATGATCAAGCCGATGTCCCTCACTTACGAACCGCGCCCGCGTGACTTTGTCGCACGGCTGCCGCGGCGCAAAGTGAAGACTCTGGCTAGCCGGGTCAATCGGCCACACAGCGCTCGGCGCGGATTGATCTTGTTGGCGGCGATTGCGGTCCCCGCCTTTGCCGCGCCAGAAGAATGGCGAAGTTTCGACATTGGCAATGCAGCGCAAACGACCGTAGAGATCGAACCGATGCCATTTGAAAAGGCGGGTGACAGCTTCCCCGGTTCCGCATTCTATTACCTTGCACCCGATAACGCGCCGCAATTTGCCAGTGAAGTTCATTCCGACGCAGAGGGCGCTCCTACTTCTGTTGATCCCTATGCGGGGCCAGCTGCCCGCTCATTGCGCTCAAACGGAACATTCATCGATCGCGCCCGTGCACTCCAATGCCTCACTGCGGCGGTATATTTCGAAGCGGCGAGCGAGGCTGATGCTGGTCAGCGCGCAGTGGCACAAGTGGTGCTGAACCGCGTTGCCCATCCCAGCTATCCGAACACCCTCTGCGGCGTGGTCTTTCAAGGATCTGAGCGTCGTACTGGCTGCCAATTCAGTTTCACCTGCGATGGCGCGCTGGCGCGAACTCCAAACCGGTTCTTCTGGACGCGGGCCGAAGGCGTCGCCCGTGCCGCCTTGTCGGGCTATGTCGAGCGTAGTGTTGGTCTGGCAACCCACTACCACACGATCCAGATCCACCCCTATTGGGCCGATAGCCTGGTTCATCTTGGCACCATCGGCATGCATCGGTTCTACCGCTTCGGCGGCGCGGCGGGCACACCTGCGGCGTTTCGATTTGCCTATCTGGGCGGCGAGCCGCTGGCCGCACCACATCCCCGCAGCGCTGCGCCTGTTACCGCCGAAGATTCGTCGCTCGATCCGCTTGCGCTGCAACGGGCCTATGAAACCGGGATGAAATCAGCCCAAGGCAACTCGGTTGCACCAACCGCCACTGGCCTCGCTCCGGTCCGCACGACGTCGGCTCCAAACTATGCGCATGACCTCCAGTCGCGCGGCGGCGAAGCGCTTTACAAGGGTGAAAGGCTACCCGAAGCCACTGGGGTAAAACCAGAATATCAAAACAGCGGCCGCTGGATCGTTCAGCCGGGCGGGTGAATTGGCAAAATTAATATCCAGGCAACCATAGCCAAACACACTCCCTTAGCGGGGCTCATGTAGAGAATCGACGCCGCCCCCGCTTATTGATCCGGACCCCATCATGACGATCCACTTCGCCGCAGCCCGATCTGGAACTGGCACCATTCTTGGTCGTAACTTTGCGGCCTTGCCGCTGGCCCTTGCGGCCAACGAGAATGCTGGTGACTTCACCAGCGAGGTGATGCTGCGCGGTGCGTTGCGCCTGTTTGCCCAGCATGGGCTTGGCGCAGCTGAGCACGCCCGCACCGCTGCAGAACAAGCTTTTTTTGCCGGAGACCGGGACAAATACCTCTGGTGGCTGGGGGTATGCCGCGCATTGGATCGCAGAATGGCGGTCGGCCTGCGAGCCAGCATTGGCTCGCTTGACGCTTGATCAGTCACTCTGCCGTAGATTCAATCGCCCGCCGTAGTTCCAAATTAACCATTCGGTGACCAGTCTTCGCTACGGCTAGCCTGTAGCGACGGGAGCAAGGCGATAAGGCGCTGGCGAACTCTTTTGCGGGTGCTGTTCCGCACCAACGCCATTGATGACAGGGTCAGGAAGACTCTGGTCGATACTCTGTACACGCAGCCGGCCAGCCTTGCGATCGGTGCTGCGGCCGGGATTCTCACCAGTCTGGTTGCTGCCTCCTATGCGCACCGTAGCGAGATTACCAACGCTGCGATTGCCCTGACCATCGTTGCATTGGTTCGCGTCGCAATGGCATTTGTCCTGCCGCGCCTGGGCAACCGCGATACCCGAAAGCTTGAATTGCTCTACGAGCTGGGCGCGTTCAGCTACTCACTGCTGATCGGCATCATTGCCGCTCTCACCGTTGCGCTCGATGCGCCCGCGGTCGTCCAGATGCTGATGGTTTCGAACGCGGTCGGCTATGCCACCGGGATTGCCGCCCGCAATGCCGGACGGCCGAGCATTGCCATTGGTCAGATGATCCTTGTGTTTCTCCCGCTCTGTATTGCGCTTGCGATGCAAGACGATCTCGCGCTGCGGGTTTTGGCTGCGTCGATCATGCTGCTCGCCCCGGCGATGGTTTCGATCACACTGAATGTCTTCCGGGTGCTGCGCGATTCTATCAGCGCCGCTGAAACCAGCTCGCGACTGGCAGACAAGATGCAGTATTTGGCGCGCACCGACGTGGTCACTGGGCTGCACAACCGTGCCGGGCTCAACCACCATCTGATTGAGCGGCTGGCGGCCAGGCCAGAAGGCAGCAAGCTAGCGCTGTTCTGGCTCGATCTGGACCGGTTCAAAGAAGTAAACGATACACTCGGCCACCAAATGGGCGACAAGGTTCTGGCCAAAGTCGGCGAGCGTCTTCGCGCTGAATCGCCCGATGGCGCAGTTATAGGCCGTTTCGGCGGCGATGAATTCCTGATCGCCTGCACGGTTGAAGATCGCCGGCAGGTTGAAGCGATTGCTCTCGCGCTGCTGGGTGAAGTGACCCGGCCAATGCGAATCGGTGATGATCGGCTCGAAGTCGCCAGTTCAATGGGCATTGCCATGCTGCCCGATGATGGTGCCGATCTGGATTCGCTTATGCAGGGAGCCGATCTCGCGCTTTATCACGCAAAGGTCAACGGCCGGAACCAGGCCAGCTTCTTTGATCCTTCAATGACCCGCAATCTGGTCCGCCGCCGCGAGATCGAGGCCGAACTGCGCCTGGCCTTGCAGCGCGACGAATTGTCGATCTTCTTCCAGCCGATCGTCGATCTGGAAACCGGAAAGATCCGGGCCTTCGAAGCATTAGTCCGCTGGTTCCACCCCGAAAAGGGCGAATTACGACCTGATGAATTCATCCCGGTAGCCGAGGAAACCGGCGCGATCATCACGCTGGGCAACTGGATCACCGCGCAGGCTGCCAAGGCTGCGTCGCAATGGCCCGATGACATCACGGTAGCAGTCAATCTGTCACCGCTTCAGATCAAGGCGCCTGGCGCTGCTCTGGGTATTCTCAATGCGCTGCGGGAAGCCAAGTTGCCGCCGCACCGGCTTGAACTGGAAATCACGGAAACGGTGCTGCTCGATCACAGCACACAGACCGAAGAATTCATGGCAGAATTAAGCGCGGCCGGTGTGCGCTTTGCGCTTGATGATTTCGGCACCGGCTATTCCTCGCTCGGCTATCTCAACAGATATCCGTTCGGCAAGATCAAGGTCGATCGCAGCTTTGTTTCGGGCGACAATGTCGGCAAGAAAAGCGATGCAATCATTCGCGCGGTTTCCGAAATGGGCAGCACGCTTGGCATGGAGATCGTGGCCGAAGGGATCGAGACGATCGAACAGGTAGCCGCAGTGCGGGCCGCAGGTTGTACGCTGGGCCAAGGCTATTACTTCAGCCGCGCGGTTCCCGATTACCTTGCCGGAATGCTGCTGGCGCAGGAATACGAAAAGCTGAATCCGGAACGCAAGGCAGGCTGACCGCCAATACGGCCGGATACCACAGCGATTTCAGTCCTTCTTCTGCAATTGCGAACCATTATCATAAATACTTGGAACCCAGTGCTTTTCCCGGGTTGCAATCCGACGCTCTCTTGCCTAGTGCGTGACCCTTCACCGGGCAGTTTACACCTTCACGGAACGGTGCTGCTTGTCATTTGCCGAACGCGGTTCCGCGATCAGGGCCCGCGATACGAGAAGGAATTCGTCGGATCATGGCCTCCACCGCCTCACGCAAGAAGATCGTACTGATCGGCGCCGGTAACATCGGCGGCACCCTCGCCCACCTCGCCGCGCAGAATGAATTGGGCGATATCGTGCTGTTCGATGTGGCCGAAGGTGTGCCGCAGGGCAAAGCGCTCGATCTGTCTCAGTGCGGCCCGGTTGAAGGGTTTGATGCCAAGATCACCGGATCGAACGATTACAAGGATATTGCCGGGGCCGATGTGATCATCGTCACCGCCGGGATCGCCCGCAAGCCGGGGATGAGCCGTGACGATCTGCTCGGCATCAACCTCAAAGTCATGAAGGCGGTTGGCGAGGGCATCAAAAACCACGCGCCGGGCGCTTTCGTGATCTGCATCACCAACCCGCTCGATGCGATGGTCTGGGCACTGCGCGAATTCTCCGGCCTGCCGTACCACATGGTGGTCGGCATGGCGGGCGTGCTCGACAGCGCGCGGTTCAGCCACTTCATCGCCGATGAATTCCAGGTTTCGGTCCGCGACGTGAACACCTTTGTGCTGGGCGGACACGGCGATACAATGGTGCCGGTGGTGCGTTATTCCACGGTCAACGGCATTCCGGTGCCTGACCTCGTCAAGATGGGGCTGTCCAGCCAGGACAAGATCGACGCGATCGTCAAGCGCACGCGCGGCGGCGGCGGCGAGATCGTCGCGCTGCTCGGCACCGGTTCGGCGTTCTACGCCCCTGCCGCCTCGGGCATCGCGATGGCCAAGGCGTATCTGGGCGACCAAAAACGCATCCTGCCGTGTGCCGCGCATGTCAGCGGCCAGTATGGGCTGGACGGGCTTTACGTCGGCGTCCCGGTGATGATCGGCGCAGGCGGGGCCGAGAAGATCATCGAAATCGAACTCGACGATGCTGACAAGGCCGGACTGCAGGTTTCGGTCGATGCGGTGAAGGAACTGCTGGTGGCGTGCAGGGCGATTGATGGGAGTTTGGGCTAGTGCACCCGCGCTTCGCCGCGCTCGTGATGATCGCTGGCGCGGCGATGCCGCTCCCTGCTTTCGCGCAAAACGCTACGAATACACTGGATGGCTTGGTCGGATGCTGGAAAGCACCCGGGCAAGTTATGGGCAAGCCTGTTCAGAATTTTGTTCGCGGCACCAAGCGGCTCGACGGTAAATATCTGGTGTTGGAACTTAACGGCACCGACGTAGCTGACCCCTATGATGCAGCGGTCGTTCTAGGGGCGCGCGACGACAAGAACATCACATCATTCTGGTTGGACAGCTTTGGTGCTGGTGGCAGCGCGAAAGGGGACGGCACTGCGATCGACGGCAAGGTCGAAATCAACTTTCCGTATCCTGACGCCGTTTACACCAATCGCTTGGTCAAGGCCGGATCGACATGGCGGTGGACGATCAACACCATGAAGCCGGATGGAAGCGCGGAACTGTTTGCCGATTACACGCTTTCGGCAGTGGCCTGCAAAGGCAAGAAATTCAAATTTTGAGAGATTTCACATGAGCATCCTCGTCAACAAATCGACCAAGGTCATCACGCAAGGGATGACCGGCGCCACCGGCACTTTCCACACCGAGCAGGCGCTGGCCTATGGCACGCAGATGGTCGGCGGGGTGACGCCGGGCAAGGGCGGCACCACCCATATCGGCCTGCCCAACTTCAACACCGTGGCCGAGGCCAGGGCGGTAACCGGCGCGACTGCCAGCTGCATCTATGTGCCGCCGCCGTTCGCCGCGGATTCAATCCTTGAGGCGATCGATGCCGGGATGGAGCTGATCGTCTGCATCACGGAAGGCATTCCGGTGCTCGACATGGTCAAGGTCAAGCGTGCGCTGTCTGGCTCCAAATCGCGGCTGATCGGTCCGAACTGCCCCGGCGTGCTGACCCCGAATGAGTGCAAGATCGGGATCATGCCAGGGTCAATCTTCAAGAAGGGCAGCGTCGGCGTGGTCTCGCGTTCGGGCACGCTCACCTATGAAGCGGTGCACCAGACCACCATGGTTGGCCTGGGCCAGACCACCGCTGTGGGCATCGGCGGTGATCCGGTCAACGGCACCAATTTCATCGACATGCTCGAGCTGTTCCTGAGCGATGACGAGACCAAATCGATCATCATGATCGGCGAAATCGGCGGCAGCGCCGAAGAGGAAGCCGCCCAGTTCCTGCGCGATGAAGCAAAGCGCGGGCGCAAGAAGCCGATGGTTGGCTTCATTGCAGGCCTCACCGCGCCTCCGGGCCGCCGGATGGGCCATGCCGGCGCGATTGTCTCGGGCGGACAAGGCGGCGCGGAAGGCAAGATTGCGGCGATGGAAGCCGCCGGGGTGCGCGTTTCGCTTTCACCCAGCGAGCTTGGCACCACGCTGGATGCGATGCTGAAAGAGCTGGTGTGATTTTTCACAGTATTTCTGTGTTTCCCCGCGAAGGCGGGGATCTCAGGAGGCTGGGTAGCACTTTGATCATGCGTGCCACAATGAGGCGTGAGGCCCCCGCCTTCGCGGGGGAGCTGGATAGTGGAGCGGCATGAGATCCGGCTACGTCTATATGCTGACCAACAAGCCAGACGGAGTTTTATATATCGGGGTTACGAATGACCTTGCCAGACGTGTCGAGCAACACCGGAGCAGGGCTGTCAGCGGATTTTCAAAGACGTATAATTGCGAGCGTCTGGTGTGGTGTGAGTTTTTCGATGACATCCAGGATGCGAGGCAATTCGAGGTCAGGATGAAGAAATGGAACCGGGCGTGGAAAATAACCCGTATTGTCGAGCGAAATCCCGAATGGCAGGACTTGTTCGAAGCTGGATTGATACCGTGAGTCCTCGCGAAGGCGGGGACCTCAGAAGGCCAGTCGGGACGCCAATCGGGCGGACTGCAATGAGGCCTGAGGCCCCCACCTTCTTGGGGGAGCAAGAGGTTTAAAGTATGGGCAACGAACTCCACGATTTCCTTCCAGAAGACCCCCAACCCGGGCCGAGCTGGGCGCGCGCGGATTGGCGTTCGGCCGATGATGATCTGACTCAAGCGCTCGATCCGCTGGCGATGCAGCTGGCGGTCAAGACTGCTGCCGCCAAAGCCGGAGTGCCACTGGAGCCCCGCGCGGTTGAGGATGCCGCAGCGGATTCGATCCGGGCGATGAGGCTGATCCGCACTTACCGGGTCCGCGGGCATCTGGCGGCGGACCTTGATCCGCTTGGCCTATCCAAGCAGGATCTGCCCGCCGATCTTGATCCTGCCTATCACGGTTTTGTTGGCGCGGCGCAGGACCGCAAGGTTTATCTGGGCGGGACGCTGGGCCTGCAATGGGCGACAGTGCGCGAACTGGTCGTGATTTTGCGCGCCAATTACTGCGGCAAGGTCGGCCTTGAATATATGCATATCGCCGATGTCGAGGAGCGCCGCTTTCTGCAAGAGCGGATGGAAGGCGCGAACAAGACCATCGACTTCACACCCGAGGGCAAGAAGGCGATTTTGTCCGCAGTGATCCGCGGCGAGCAGTATGAGAAATTCCTTGGCCGCAAATATGTCGGAACCAAGCGGTTCGGGCTGGACGGCGGAGAATCCATGATTCCTGCATTGGAAGCGGTGATCAAATCCGGCGGTCAGCTGGGTGTCAAAGAAATCGTCCTCGGCATGGCCCATCGCGGGCGGCTGAACGTGCTCGCCAATGTCATGGCCAAGCCATACCGGGTGATCTTCCACGAGTTTTCGGGCGGCTCGGCCAACCCCGAGGATGTCGGCGGATCGGGAGATGTGAAGTATCATCTGGGTACCAGTACCGACCGCGAATTTGACGGGATCAAAGTGCATATGAGCCTGGTCCCCAACCCCAGCCACCTTGAAACCGTCGATCCTGTTGTGCTGGGAAAGGTGCGCGCAGGCCAGGTTTTCCGTGACGACATCGGAAAAGGCAAGCATCAGCAGGTGCTACCGGTACTGATCCACGGCGATGCCGCCTTTGCCGGGCAAGGCGTGATCTGGGAGTGTTTCGGCCTGTCCGGGGTGCGCGGCTATAACACCGGCGGCTGCATCCATTTTATCATCAACAACCAGATCGGCTTTACCACCAGCCCGCAGTTTGCGCGCAATTCGCCCTATCCATCAGACGTTGCCAAGGGCATCCAGGCACCAATCCTGCACGTCAATGGCGATGATCCCGAGGCGGTGACTTTCGCCTGCAAGCTGGCAATTGACTATCGCCAGAAGTTCGGCCGAGACATCGTGATCGACATGTGGTGCTACCGCCGCTTCGGTCACAATGAGGGCGATGAGCCCAGCTTCACCCAGCCGCTGATGTATGAACGGATCCGGCAACATCCGCCGGTGAGCGAGATTTTTGCCAGGCGGCTGATCGAACAGGGCGTGATCGACAAGGATTGGGCCTCTGAAGACGCGATGCGCTTTGTCGCGGTACTCGAAAGTGAGTTTGAGGCGTCCAAGGGCTACAAGGCCAATGAAGCTGATTGGTTTGCGGGGCGCTGGGCGGGCCTCAACAAGCCGGCTGACCCGGAAACCGCGCGCCGGAATGTGCCGACCGGGATCGAGGCGAAGCTGTTTGACAGTCTGGGCCGCACGCTGACCACCGTTCCAGCGGATCTCACCATTCACAAAACGCTGGCCCGCGTAATCGAGGCCAAGCGCGAAATGTTCACAAGCGGTCAGGGGTTCGATTGGGCGACTGGCGAAGCGTTGGCCTTTGGCAGTCTGGTGTCGGAAGGTTTTGGTGTCCGCTTGTCCGGTCAGGATTCTGGCCGCGGCACCTTCAGCCATCGCCATGCTGTATGGGTCGATCAGACCAATGAGAACAAATATGTTCCACTCTCCGCCGTGCCGCACGGCCGGTTTGAGGTGCTCGACAGCACCTTGTCGGAGTATGGCGTACTCGGCTTCGAATATGGCTTTGCCAGCGCTGATCCAAAGACACTAGTGGCGTGGGAGGCGCAGTTCGGCGATTTCGCCAATGGCGCGCAGATCGTGATCGACCAGTATATCGCTTCGTCGGAATCAAAATGGCTGCGCGCCAATGGCCTGGTGATGCTGCTGCCGCATGGCTATGAAGGCCAGGGTCCGGAACATAGCTCAGCGCGGCTGGAGCGGTTCCTCCAGCTGTGCGCACAGGACAATATCCAGGTCTGCAATATCACCACCCCGGCCAATTACTTCCATGTGCTGCGCCGCCAGATGCACCGTCCGTTCCGCAAGCCACTGGTGATCATGGCGCCCAAATCGCTGCTGCGGCATGCCATGGCCAAGTCGCCCGCCAGCGACTTCATCGGCGAGGGGCACTTCATGCGGATCCTGTCTGATCCGACACCGCCAGCGGACACCGAGGTAAGGCGGTTGGTGCTCTGTTCGGGCAAGGTCTCTTATGATCTGATGGAAGCCCGCGATGCAGCGGAACTCAAGGATACGGCGATCATTCGGATCGAGCAGCTCTATCCCTTCCCCGGTGAGCCACTGGCAAAGCGTCTCTCGCGGATGACTGGCCTTCAAGAGGTTGTCTGGTGCCAGGAAGAGCCAAAGAACAACGGCGGCTGGTCATTTGTTGAACCTTTCATCGAACAATCGCTGATCGCGGCCAAATGCAAACCCAACCGTCCCCGCTATGCCGGCCGAACCGCCAGCGCCTCACCCGCGACGGGCCTCGCTAGCCGCCACGCCAGCGAACAAGGCGCGCTGATCGCAGATGCGCTGGGCCTGTCCGTCCGTTCCGAAATTAGACGCCGAAAGAAGGCCTGAGGAAACATCCATGTCCAGCGAAGTCAAAGTCCCAGCGCTTGGCGAGTCCGTCGCCGAGGCCACCATTGGCGAATGGCTTAAGCAGCCCGGCGAAGCGGTTGCGGTCGATGATCCGATCGCCAGCCTTGAGACAGACAAGGTGGCGATCGAAGTCACCGCCACGATCGCAGGCGTGATGGGCCAGCAGCTTGTCAAGGTGGGCGATAATGTTTTGGTTGGCGCGGTTATCGCGACGATTGAGGCGGGTGGCGGCGGCGCTGTAGCGCCAGCCCCCCTCGCATCCGCGCCAGCAAGTGCCGCGGTTCCAGCCGAATCAGCCGATGTCGCCGCGCTCTCTCCCTCAGTGCGGCGTGCGGTGCTGGAACATGGGATCGATCCGGCCTCGGTTAAGGGCAGCGGCAAGGATGGCCGCCTGACCAAAGAAGATGTCGTGGCCGCCGCTCAGGCCAAGAATGCTGCGCCCTTACCGGCTGCCGCCGCAAGCGCCCCCCCTCCACCCGCAACCGGGAACCGCCACGAAGAGCGGATCAAGATGACCCGGCTGCGTCAAACTGTTGCCCGGAGGCTCAAGGAAGCGCAGGAAACCGCCGCGCTGCTGACCACTTTCAACGATGTCGATATGTCCGCCGTGATCGCTGCGCGTGATCGCTACAAGGAGCTGTTCGAGAAGAAGCATGGCGTGCGGCTGGGCTTCATGGGCTTCTTCGCAAAGGCGGCTTGCCTCGCGCTGAAGGATGTTCCCTCGGTTAACGCCCAGATCCAGGGCGATGAGATCGTCTATCACGATTACATCGATATTTCGGTGGCGGTTTCAGCCCCCAATGGCCTGGTCGTGCCAGTTGTCCGTGATTGCCAGGATATGTCGTTTGCAGGGATCGAAAAGGCCATCGCCGCTTTTGGCAAGAAGGCCAAAGAAGGCACAATGACGATGGAAGACATGAAAGGCGGCACCTTCACCATCTCCAACGGCGGTGTGTTCGGATCGCTGATGTCGACCCCGATCATCAACCCGCCACAGTCGGCAGTTCTGGGCCTCCACCGGATCGAGGACCGCGCGGTGGTCCGCGACGGCGAGATTGTGATCCGCCCGATGATGTATCTCGCGCTCAGCTATGACCACCGCCTGATCGACGGGCGCGAGGCGGTAACCGCGCTCAAGATCATCAAGGAAGCGATCGAAGATCCGACCCGGTTGCTGATTGATTTGTAAGGAGCCGAGCATGGCTGAATACGATTACGACGTCCTGATCATCGGCTCTGGCCCCGGCGGCTATGTCGCGGCGATCCGCGCGGCGCAGCTGGGGCTCAAGACTGCCTGCGTCGAAGGACGCGAAACGCTCGGCGGGACGT
>JANOKC010000059.1:0-5671 GCA_031419035.1 Novosphingobium sp.
CGACGCCGCGACAGTCCGCTGCTCAGCGCAATGCGAACCGCCTCGCGCTTGAACTCTTCTGAATGCTTGATCATCTCGTCGGTCTCCTTGAACGAGTGTTAAACTCTCAAGTGACCGGCGCAAAACCGTTACAAGTCCAGAGTTCTTGATAAGCTACATGAATCGCCACGAGGATTGGTGCGCGATCATCTGTCTGGTTGGCAGCGGGCAGGAGATCAACACCGGAGAAGCTGGCATTGACGAATGGCTGCGCGCGCTGGAGCGCTCGTTCCCACATTGGCAGGTGCATCTGCCTCAAACGCTTAATCACACCTCCAAGTTGGACGATTGCAAGCTCACCTCTGACCTTCATCTCGCCACCTCGATCCGGTCGTTTCGCGCTGAAAAACTCTCTGATTTTGTCGGGCACCTCATCAATGGGGATGTGGCCGCAGCTGCCGAATTGCGCGTCGAACTCGCCAATTATCCGCTCTTCATCACACGCAATCTCAATCAAGCACGCGACTGGCTGCGCAGCCAGCGACGCGGAGCAGAGCGATCGGGCCTGCTCGCTTCTTCGAATGCAAACCGGCTCAAGCCTGAAGGAGTCTTCGTCAAGGCGAAGATCGAGCCAGAAAAGTGGTTTTTGGCGCCGCTTGGTGATGTCCGCTCGTCAGATGCCTTGGAAGATGTCGGCACAGAGTTCGACGTTCAGGGGCTTGAACTTGATTGGGCGTGTCTGTGTTGGGATGCCAACCTGCGGCGTTCAGACGGCGAATGGGAAACACTACAATTCAAGGGCACGAGCTGGCAGGCGGTGAACGATCCTGCCAGGCAAGCCTATATCGCGAATTCCTATCGAGTGTTGTTGACGCGCGCTCGTCAGGGCCTTGTGGTGTTTGTGCCGGATGGAAGTGCTGACGACAGCACAAGGCCGCCAGCCGCGTACGATGGCATCTACGAATTCCTGGCTTCGGCTGGATTTTCGGCACTTTGATGTGCGACTGCACGAAGCCTCGACAGCGGTTTGCTCGGCCAAATCCTGACATTCCGATTTGGGGAATCGATGTTTAAGCGGCTGCCATTTATTCGCAGTAGCAGCGATGACTGCTACCGCTAACATTGCAGACGTTCTAGCGAGACCCAGTTCTTGGCAGAACCTGCTGTCCGTTCAGCAGTCCGCCACGTCTCAACTAGGCCGACAAGGAGAGTTGCGGCGAGCCCGATCATCGGAGCGGCACTAGAGGGGCTATTTGAAACAAGAATTACCCCTGTCATAGTCAGACCACCGCCTGGAAAAATGACACGAAGAACGGGAGAGAATATGCAGTTCAACGACAAAACCGCCATCATCACCGGCGGCGCCACCGGCATAGGGTTGGCCCTTGCCAAGCAAATGGGCGCGGCCGGAGCGCGGATCATCCTGTTCGAACCACGCGAGGAGGTGCTGCGCGAAGCAGTTGATACGCTCACAGCGAAGGGCATTGATGCGAAATATTTTGCCGGTGACGTAACCGACGCCCATGCCGTGGAGGCGCTCGCCACCTTTGCCTGGGCCGAAAATGGCCGTGGCGATATCATCGTCAACAATGCCGGGGCCGGAGGGCCGCGCGGCGGATTGCTCGACACCGATTTGGTACAGGCGCGGGCGCTGTATGATGTCAACTTCTGGGGCGTGTGGCACGGGATACAGTCCTTTGGAAAACGTTACCGCGCCGACGGCCTTCCCGCCGCTATCTATACCACCGCGTCCGAAAACGCCCTGTTCAACGCGCTGCCTTCGGGCGGCGGTGCTTATGTCTCGGGCAAACATGCGGTGTTCGGCCTAATGGACGTGCTGCGCCGCGAGGTTGGCAACAAAGCCGATATGGCCAATATCGAACTGGGCGTCATCATCCCCGGCTGGGTCGCAACACCTTTGTCACGGAACATGGGCATGGATGCTGACACATTCGCCGCCACTATTTTCGCACAGATGCAAGCGGGCGCCTATTATCTAGTCAGCCACGCCTATAATGTCGTGCGCCTGCATGAACGGCTCGACGAACTAGAAGCCGCTTACGCCCGCTACGTCCCGCGCTATGAAGGGGATGAGGAATTTGACGTGCAGCTTTACTTGCAGCGGACGGCAGCGGTGAAGAATGAGGGGTGAGGGAACCTGCGTGAGCGGACAGACTTCTTTTCGGCCACTGACGGCTAAAGCGGACATTCGAGCTAGGGCAAGAGCCGGTGGCGGCTTCCGCTAACTTTGCTGCCATTCCAGGTAGTGAAATCACCCGTCGAAACCGGCCATTCGTTCACTTGCCACGACTGAGGCCCGATCGACCGGAATCAAGACCGTGGATCGGCGGCCTGAACAGCGCCTTTGTTAGCGCTAGCGGTCGCGGGGGTTGATGTCCGCTTTGTTGTCGAAAGCGGAAGCAACGCGTGTCATGGAAACTGTCCTTGGTTGAACAGGGAAACTGGGGGGTAATAGATGGGTCAGGCAGCGCGCTTCTGGCCGCGCAAAAGGCCGATGCCGGTTGCAATGAGCCAAACCGTGAGGCCCAGAAACCCAGCGATAGTCGCGAGCGAAAAGATCTCGCCCGATTGGCCGATCGCTAAGGCGAGGCCTTCGCTCGTACCAAGCGCGATCGTGAGCGCTGTAATAAGGCCAATGCCGCCGCTAACGCGCTTGCCTTCGCCCCACTGCAACGTACTGAGCAGCACAACAAAAAGCGCCGTCAGCAACTGACCTAAATGCTCACCAATGGCAACGCCGCCATATTGGTTGAGCAGATCAAACGCCCGTTCCGCCGCTAGTTTTGCGTCAGGAGTCGCTGCGGGATCGGCATGCGTGCGGGCAAGTCCGGGAACGACGGACACCCAACGCCAGAGCCCAATCGCTTGCGCTAGCCCTGCGAGCGATCCAGCGATGGCCGCGCCGATGGCAAGGCCCGGTTTTTCCGCAACCCGTTTCGGCGTCAGCGACAGCGCCATAGCGAGCGGCGCCAACGCCAGGGCGGAAAGCGCAAATCCATGCCAGATGAGAACGAGGCCGGGGCCGCCCGCGGCGAACAGGTCAAGCGCATCGCTGGCCGTTCCCCGCAATACGTCGGGGTAATTGTATGTCGCGGCAAGCACCGCGTACGGAACATTGAATGCAACAGCGAGTGCGATGGCGCCTGCGCCGGCGATGGGACGGGACTTTTCCATTATGCAGCCTCCTGACTGAGATTGCCTAACTGAGATTGAGTGTCTGTCGCCAGAACATTTGGCACTGATAGCTGCGACTACGAGGATTGATGAATGTTTGGCAAGTTTTGGAGGCAATCCTTTGCACTTGGAAGTTCTGGAATGTTGTGGGGAGCGGACTGTCCGTTTCTAGGTTTCAATTTGGGAACACCAGACGCATCTTGGCCAAGAGCGATGTCACCATCTGGCTACGAGTTGAGACAGCGAAAAGGACGGGCCGGTCTCTTGAGTCGTTGCACCCCAGCAACCAACCTATTTAATTTCATCCGTCAATCATAAGCATTGATTTTGACTTGGCCCGGCGGCTATTTGCAATTGGCGATGGCGTCTGCAACCATATGCGGCGTAGCGGAAAATTCGCCCTTTACCCATTCCCTGATCAGTGCAATCCGTCCGGCCGCCATCCGGATTGCCACCATCTGCCTTGCAGCAATGTTCTCGTCACGGTCTATCCCGACAAAGGCCTCGTCGCGCAGTGCGCGCTCAACGGCTGACGCCCTTTCGCCGCCAAAAACAGCACGGGCGAGAGAACGGTTGGCCCAATAATGTGCCAGGAGTCGGTCAAGATCGGAACGCCATGGCAAATCACCCTCTTGCTGCGCCAATATGCGGAGCATAGGCTGCATGCTCGCTAACAACACGTCCTCTTTGCTCGAAAAGTGCTTGTAGAAAGTTGACCGAGCCACATCTGCCCGATCAACAATGTCGCCAACTGTGATCTCGACCCAGCGCTTTTCGCCGGCCAGTTCGACCATCGCCGCCAATATGGCCGCGCTGTTCCTAATAACACGTCTATCTCTGCCATCCCTGAGCATGTCGTTTTCAGCCATTTAACAACGATTGTCTATAATCAAACAAATTGCAACATATGTCTGAAAAATACGACTTCGCCCGTGCTAACCAAGGCTGAACAGTGACCAGGAGCGCGCAGTTTATGTCAAACAATGCAGCATCAAATGAACAGCAGAGAGAAACTCTGTCGACCAAAATTATCGCAATCGGCTTGTTGCTAATTGCGCTACTATCGACTGCGGTCGCTTTGAACCATCCCGAACCCGCCACGCGAAACGATGCAACCGCAACCGCTTTGGCAAGTATTGCAGGTCAAACCCCGGCAAACTTCAGTGTCCATGCCACGCTGATTGTCCTTATGCTTCTGACCGCTATCGGCATGAACGGTTTGACGCGAAAATTAGGTCGCAACAGCCAGCTTATCATGGCGGCGATGGCGACGATGGGACTTTCCATGTTATCCATGAGCTTAGCCGCGCTGGTGAACGGATTTGTGGTTCCGATATGGGCATCTGCTTATCCCGTTCCGCTCTCCCCTGAAAGCGATGCCGCAGCGCGCATGATACTGACGTTTGCATCAAGCCTGAACCGCGTGTTTGCCAATACGGCTGTACTCCTATCCAGCCTTTCGCTGCTATTTTTTGGTATCTCCTTCGCAGCGAAGCAGGGAACATTGCGCTTGGTCGGAGGACTCGGCTGCATGATCGGATTGGGCACGGCTATTGGTCTTTTGAATGGTGCGTTCATTCTTGATTATGACGGTTTCAACCTGACCAATGCGCTGTTCTATATCTGGATCGCGGCTTTTGCGAGCCATGCCCTGTTCGCAAAGTCGGAACTTGGTGGCTCCTAGGTGACGCACACAGGTCATCAAACGACCGCTTTCTTGTCGTGTCCGGACAGGCAGGTTGTGGGGACGAAAGGCGGAAAGCCGCCATTGCCCGCGTCGCGGTACTGATGACCGCTGTCGACAATGTAGCGGTCTTAGCCGGATGCATTTTTGGTCCCGAAAACAGCCTTTCACTCAACTCTTGCTTGCTCGAACAAACGGCCATCCACGTTCCGCAGCGACAGCGGGAACTGGACGCACATCATGACCACGAGTCGGAGCACCTCGGGTGATGAATTGAAACACCGGAACGGGTTGGCTGACTTGCTCATTCGCCGATTCATCAGCGCCCAGCCCGCCCGTCGAGATTGCTCTGACAGCGCCCTTTGACTTATCTAAAACAGGGTCTCCAAAATGTCGGTGACCCGATAGTCGTTGTCCACCATAAATACGGCGCGCCATTTATCGAATGTCGTGCAAGGATGCGATACTCCAAAGCCCACAAGATCTCCGACTGCGAGGTCGCAATCGGCGGGAATATCGATGCAGCAGTGTTGATCGAAGATCCTGGACACCTGCCAGTTTGTTGGAATGGCCAGAGGACGCGTGTCGCGACCGGGCCGGAACTTCCATAGAGGTACGGGGAGGTCGATATCGTGGGATATGTCGCGTTTGCCGAGGGCTGCGATGGCAAGCCCTGATTCCGGTCGCGACTGAATATTTGTCCAGACTTCTAGGGCTGGCGTTAGCCGTCCTAGCTGCAGAAGCTGGGGTGATCGCTCGAGTAGGGCATCAAAAGTGTTCCCCGTCAGCACCTATGAGACAGATATGCGGTAT
>JANOKC010000060.1:0-3837 GCA_031419035.1 Novosphingobium sp.
TCTGGGTGAAGAAATAGGCGGAATAGAACAATCCCTCGGTGCGTTCTCCGGTTTCCTCTTGCGATGCCTCAATAATATCAGCAGCCATTGATTGCGTGAGGATCATAGCGGCGACGGCTAGAGCATTCGAGATGGTGATCAGGGTGAACAACGCAGGGATCAGCGCAGGCTGTCCGTTATCGGGGAAATATCCGGCAAAGCGCAACAGATAGGGAGTTACCGCCAGACCAAGTGAGGCGATACCAGTAAACACCGCTCCGGTTTTCTTTTCGATCCGTCCTTGCGTAAAGCCGACCAAAAAGAACGCACCGACCACGCCAACGAAAAGCGTCAGGGAATAGGCCAGAAAGCCCGCTTGCGGCATCTCCCAGTAATAGCTCAGCAGATACGTCGTAGCGGAAAAGGCCAAGCCCTGATTGATAAAGGCGAACAAGGTGCTCGCCAGCAGAATCAGGAATGCCCGGTTGGCAAGCGTCCGGGCGATTTTGCGGACGGTTTGGCCCAGCGGCAAATGGACCGGAGGGCTTGAATCCAGACCGGCAATCCGGCGGTGTGTCGTCAGTGCGGATACGCTGGTTGCAATTATCATCAGGAATGCGCCCGTCCAGCCGTAAAGCTCATATCCATCGATGTTCAATTGACCAACCGGATAGCGAGCCGAGGGAACCAGAAACGCCCCGAAAGCCAGGGTCAGCATCACCAGCCCGCCCGCCCAGCCGAAAATAGACCGCCACCGGGTGAGCGAGGTGCGCTCGTCATAATCGCTGGTCAGACCCGGAACGACCGACAGAGCAGGAATCTCGAAGCAGGAAACCGCCGCGCGCATCAGGAAAGCGAACAGCAACAGATAGGCATAAAGCCAGCCCGTCGATGTCTCGGGCGGATGCCACAGCATGATCCAAGCTGCGGCCATCGGCAGGATCGCGGCATACATCCAGGGGTGGCGCTTGCCCCAGCGGCTATGGGTCTTGTCGCTCCAATAGCCGACCAGTGGATCGATCATCGCATCGAGCAGCAGCGCTACCAGCAGGATAAGGCCAACCAGCCGGGCTTCAAGGCCAAGAACCTGACTGTAAAACAGCAACAACAGCGTGGCGAAGCCGTTGTCCTTGACCCCATAGGCGATCGATCCAAAACCATTACCTAGCTTGATCCGCAGCGGCAGTCGAGCGGAGGGTGGTAAAAGGGCGGGCTGCAATCCCGTGCCTGCGTCCGAAGTCACAGCGGGGCTTCCGCCAATTTGCGCATCGCATCGAACAAGCCCGGTGTCTCAGGATCCCAGGCATGACGCTGACCAATGGTGATCCCGCCATCAACCAGCATCGATGTGCCGGTCATGAACCCCGCAGCCTCGCTACACAGATAAGCAACTGCATTGGCAATATCGATCGGCTGCCCGCCTCGTGCTACTGGCTGGGCATTGGTCGACATCTGCGCGATCATCGCCTTGGCGGTGTGGAGCTTGTCCGCAGGCATCTCGACCGAGGCGGTGAAGATGTTGGTGTTGATGAAGCCCGGCTGCACAGCGTTAACGCGGATGCCATAGCGGGCAAGGTCAGTCGCGGCGAGCTTGGTCAGGTGCAGAACGCCAGCTTTGGCCACTGAATAGGCGGTAGGCGCATAGCCTGCGCCAATTCCGGCAACGCTTGAGGTATTGACGATGCTCGCGCCTTTACGGTGCTTCATATGCGGCGCGGCATAGCGGATGCCCATCGCGACCGAGCGGAGCAGCAGGTCCATCGTCCGGTCCCAGTCCTCTGGCTCGATCTCGTCAATTGGTGCCCCCGCACCGCCAGCCCCGGCGTTGTTAAAGACGATGTCGATCCCGCCGCATGCCGTTGCGGCTTGATCCATCAACGCTTTGATTTGAGCCACATTGCAAACATCGCAGGCGACGGCGGTAATTCCAGGCGCCTCAACCGCAACTGCTTGCGCTCCCGCCAGATCGAGGTCGGCGGCGAAAACCTGAGCGCCCTCGCGAGCGAAAAGCAACGCGGTTTCACGCCCGATACCCGATGCCGCCCCGGTTACGACCGCACATTTATCAGAGAATCGCATAGCCACTCCACCACTGTTTTGTTTGTCGCCAGCTTAGGGCACCATCGCGCCCGGTCAACGCATCTGCGCTTGACGCTACGGCAAGCGGGCTTTGCGCGAAGCCGCAGAAATCCGGGCTTGCGCAGACGTGTCGAGTCGCTTTAACTTCCCGATTAAGAGAGGAACTTGCCGATGTCTGAGCTTGATGATTTCCGGGCCGAAATCCGTGCCTGGCTGGAAGAAAACTGCCCCGCTGAAATGCGCGCGCCTGTCCGCGATGAGGACGATATGTGCTGGGGCGGACGCAAGTTTAAATTCAAGAACGAGGCCCAGAAGGTCTGGCTGGAGCGATGCGTGGCCAAGGGATATACCGTCCCTGATTGGCCCAAGGCATACGGCGGTGCGGGCATGTCTGCCGCGCAGGCCAAGGTATGGCGCGAAGAAATGGGCCGGATTGGCGCCCGTGCTCCGCTGTCTAGCTTCGGCATCTGGATGCTCGGGCCTGCGTTGCTGAAATTTGGCACCGAAGAGCAGAAGGTCCATTATCTGGGACAAGTGGCGCGCGGCGAAATCCGCTGGTGCCAGGGCTATTCAGAGCCGGGTTCAGGATCGGATCTTGTTTCGCTTCAGACCTTTGGCGATGATATGGGCGATCACTGGAACGTCAATGGCCAGAAAATCTGGACATCTTATGCTGACAAGGCCGACTGGATATTCTGTCTGGTCCGCACCGATAAATCGAACAAATATCAGGGCATTTCGTTCCTGCTGTTCGATATGGAAAGTACCGGCGTTTCGACCAAGCCGATCCTGCTGATCAGCGGTAATTCGCCGTTCTGCGAGACTTTTTTCGACAATGTGAAAGTGCCCAAAGCGCAGCTGGTGGGCGAACTGAACCGCGGCTGGGATGTCGCCAAATATCTGCTTGGCCATGAGCGTGAGATGATTTCTGGCGCGGGCAGTTCAGACCGGCTCAACACCATCGGCGCAGTTTTGGCGCGAAATGGCCTCGACGAACCGCTGCTGCGCGCAGAGCTGGCGATGTTCGATGTTGATGCGCTGGCATACGGCGCAATGGGCGAGAAATTCCTCGATGAGGTTAAGGTTGGCAAGGGTCACCCGGCCCAGTCCAACATGATGAAATACGCCGGAACCGAGCTTAACAAGCGCCGTCATGAGCTGCTGATGGCGGGTGGCGGCAGCCGTGCGCTGGAATGGGACAGCGAGGCAACGAATGGCGGCTCTGCATCGCGTGGCTGGCTGCGGACCAAGGCGAACTCGATCGAGGGCGGCACCAGCGAGGTGATGCTCAACGTCATTTCCAAACGCATTCTTGATTTGCCGGGGGCCTGATATGCCACTCTACCACACTGACGATCAGACGATGCTGGCCGATACGGCGCGCAGCTTCATGGCCGAGGAAGGCGCGATTGCCAAGCAGCTGCGCCATTGGCGTGACAACAATTGCAAGGATGGTTTCGGCCATGGCCTGTGGCAGCAGATGGCGGAAATGGGCTTCACCGGGCTACTGGTGGCTGAGGCTGATGGCGGGCTTGGCATGGGCCATGTCGAGGCTGGGATCGTGTTGGAAGAGATTGGCCGCAACCTAACCCCCTCACCGTTCCTGACCAGCTCGGTCATGGCGGCGAGTGCGATCGGCGCGGGCAGTGCCGATCTCAAGGCGCGCTGGCTTCCCGGATTGATTTCCGGGGATAGCGTGTTTGCGGTGGCGGTCGATGAAGGGGCCAAGCACCGCCCCGAACGGATCAAGACCCGCGCCGAGCGCGCTGGTAATGGCTT
>JANOKC010000061.1:0-27366 GCA_031419035.1 Novosphingobium sp.
GGCCGCGCCCGCAGCAGCGGGAGCGAGCCGGCCAGTGCGAAGGCGAGCACCAGTGCAAGGCCGCTGCCCAGCACGCTTAGCACGATGCGCCAATCGGGCAGCCAATCGAACTCGAACATCTGCACAATCACCAGCCATGCGGTAGCGCTACCCAGTGCCAGTGCGACGCCAGACAAAAGCAGCGCCAGCGCGCCATATTCAGCCAGCTGGAGCAGCAGCAATTGTTTGCGGCTCGCCCCCAGAACGCGCAGGATCACATTGTCATACAGGCGGCTGGCCCGCGCCGCGGCAATCGCGCCCAGCAGCACGGCAATGCCCGCCAGCACCGCCACTGATGCAGCAGCAAGGATCGCGTTGCTGACCTGGCGCAGCAAATCGCGCGCCTCACGCAGAACCCCGCCAACCTCGATCACCGAACTGGAGGGGAAGCTGCGGACCAGCGCACGCAGCAGTTGTCCTCTGGTTTCGCCGGGTGGCAGATCAATCGTCGCGGCCAGATTATGCGGTGCATCGGCGATGGCATTGGGCGAGAACACCAGCACATAGTTGAAGCCCATGCTGTCCCAGTCGATCCGGCGTAGCGACGTGATGGTGGCGGTGCGTTCTACCCCCAGCACCCCAATGGTCAGCTGGTCGCCCAGCTTAAGGTCAAGCGCCTCGGCCAGCTTCTCGTCGATCGAAACCTGCGGCGGGCCGACATAAGCAGCGGGCCACCACTTGCCCGAAGTCACCACATTGCCTTCCGGCACTGTATCACCATAAGTCAGCCCGCGCTCGCCGCGCAGTGGCCATGCCTCTTCTGGAATGTCCTTCAGATCGGAAACCCGGATCATGCGGGTCGCCGGTCCATAAGCAAGGATTGCGCCGCGTAGCGCGGGGATAGTGCGGACCGTCGCATTGGGCGCGATCGTGCTGACGGCGGCGGTAAACTCTGCCACCCGGTCGCGCGGGACATCGAGCACGAAATAGTCAGGTGCCTTTTGCGGCACCCGCGCAGCGATGTTTTGATCAAGGCTGGTCTGAACGGCGGCCAGCAGCACAAAGGCGGAAAGCCCAAAGCCCAGCGCAGTGACCAGCGCGCCAGTTTGCGCGCCGGGCCGGTGGAGATTGGCCAGCGCGGCGCGCAGCAACGGATCGCGGGGCCGGGGAAGCCGCGCGGCGAGCCAGCGGATCGCTTGACCCAGCAGGCCGAGCAGCCCGAGGACGACCACCGCGCCGCCAAGAAACCACGCAGTCACAATCGGCTGCGCAGCCGTCGCCAGCGCCAGACCGGCAATTGCTGCCATGCCCAGCCCGACTGGAACAAGCGCATCACGGCCTGCTTTGCCAAGCGGAGAAACCCGCGCCCGCATTAGCGCCATAGCCGGAAAGTGCCTGGCCCCCAGCAACGGCGGTGCAGCAAAGATCAACGCTACCAGCAAGCCATAGGCACTGGCCCGCAGCAGCGCGGCAGGATCAAACACGAAGCCGGGGGACACGGGCAGCAGGCTGCCAAGCGCCTTACCCAGCAGCGGGGTTACGGCGACTCCTGCAGCCAGCCCTGCCAGACTGCCGACCAGCGCCGCAACGGCGATCTGGATCAGGTAGATCCTTGAAATGTCGCCGCTGGTCGCACCCAGCACCTTGAACGTGGCGATGCTGCCGCGCCGCGCCTCAAGATAGGATGAAACGCCGCCGCCAATCCCAATGCCCGCGATCACCAAAGCGGCAAGGCCCACCAGGACGAGGAATTCGCCCATCCTGCTGACGAAGCGTTCGGCCCCCGGTGCGGCCTTGCTGCGCTCACGGATGGTCAGACCGGCGGCAGGGAACTGCTTTTGCAGCGCAGCCTGCACCTGTATGGCATCGCGTCCTGCGGGCAGCGTTATGCGGTATTTGCTGCGATACATCGCGCCTGGCAGGGTCAGGCCAGCTAGCGCGGGGAAACCATCGGTGACGATCACCACCGGGCCAAGCGCAAAACCCTCGCTCAGCCGGTCCGGTTCATCGGCGATGATCCCGCCGACGCGAAGCGGCTGGCCGCCAATCTTGAAGCTGTCGCCCAGTTTCAACCCAAGCCGCTCGGTTGCGCCTTCGCCCAGCCACGCCTCGCCTGACAGCGGTGTGCCGACAGCGCGCCCATCCTTGAGGGTCAGGCGTCCAATCAGCGGCCATTTCGCGTCAATCGCCTTCAATTCAACCGGGGCAGCCAGATCGCCAGCAGATGCCATCGCCTGCATCCGGGTGCCACCAGAGACGGTGCCGAGCGCCTTGAACGCCGCCATTTCCTGTGCGCTAGCCGGGCGCTGCCACACCTCCACCTGCAAATCGCCGCCCAGCATGGCCCGGCCGCGCGTTGCCAGTTCCTGTTCGATTGCGCCGGTCAGCGTGCCGATAGCGGCCAATGCGCCAACGCCAAGAAACAGACAGACCAGCAGCAACCGCAACCCCCGGAACCGCGCATTGAGATCGCGCCGCGCAATCGCCCAAGCGGCGGACCATGGCAGGGAATTGTTCACGCCGCCGTGTCGCTGGCGATACGTCCGTCGGCCAGCGTGATCACCCGCTCGCACCGCTCAGCCAGCGCTGGATCATGGGTGATGATCACTAGTGTGGCCCCGGTCTCGGCGCGGCGGGCGAACAGTAGTTCGACGATCCCCGCGCCGGTGGTGGCATCGAGGTTTCCGGTTGGCTCATCCGCAAAGATAAGCGGCGGGCGCGGGGCGGTGGCTCGGGCAATAGCGACGCGCTGCTGCTCGCCCCCCGATAGCTGCGCCGGGTAATGGGTCAGGCGGTGGCCAAGGCCAACCGCTTCCAGTTCTGCCGCAGCACGCGGCCAGGCATCGTCCATGCCCGCCAGCTCCATCGGCGTTGCGACATTTTCTTGTGCGGTCATTGTCGGCAGCAGATGGAAGGCCTGAAGCACGATCCCGATCCGTCCGCGCCGCGCCTGCGCCAGCCCATCTTCGGACAGCGCTGCAAAATCAGCGCCCGCTACGCTCAGCGTGCCGGAGCTTGCCCGTTCCAACCCTGATAGCACCGCCATCAGCGAGCTTTTGCCCGATCCTGATGGGCCAAGCAGCGCCAGCGTCTGGCCATGCGGCACAGTCAGGTTGATCCCGCGAAGGATCTCCACTGCGCTGCCCCCATTGCCGAGGGTGAGGATAAGATTCGAGGCGGAAATCGCCGAGGAGGGACTTGTCACAGCGCAGCAATGCCATAGCTAGGGGTATCCCGGCAAGGAGGTTGCAAAATGAAATCAATCTGGGCGTTATCTTTGGCGGTCATGGCTTTGGCGGGCTGCGGCTCGCAAGCTCCTGCGCCGCAGCCAAGTGCGGCTGCTGAGACACTCGAAGCACCGATCATGGGCCAGGAGCAGCAGATTGTGGCATTGGGCGATAGCCTGTTCGCCGGCTACGGGCTTGAGCCGGGGCAAAGCTATCCCGCCCGGCTTGAAGCGGCTCTGCGCGTGCGCGGGATCAATGCGCGGATCATGAATGCCGGGGTTTCCGGCGATACGACCGCGGGCGGGCTTCAGCGGCTTGGGTTTACCTTAAATAGCTTGCCGCAAGCGCCTGCGCTGGTCATCATCAGTCTGGGCGGCAACGATATGCTCCGCGCCCTTCCGCCCGAGCAAACCCGCGCCAATCTGGATGCAATTCTGGCCGATCTGGGCAAGCGCAAGATTAAGGTTCTGTTGCTTGGGATGCTTTCTGCGCCCAATCTGGGTCTGGATTACCGCGCGAAATTTGATACGATCTATCCGGCGTTGGCGAAGAAGCACGGCGCGGCGTTGGTACCGTTTTTTCTTCAGCCGGTCGTCGGCAGGCCAGAGCTAATCCAGCCCGATCATGTTCATCCGACTCTACCGGGGATCGATCTTTTGGTGGGATCAACAGTGGATGCGGTAGTGAAAGCGCTGCCGAAATCGTCGTCCCCGATCGAGCCGGAGACGACGGCTAAACCTGCTCCAGCGCCCCCTCGCTGACCCGCCAGACCGCTGCCTCCTCGGCAATCGCCGCGAAGGGCGCGGCTTCTGTGCCGGTCAGCCACACCTGAGCCGCGCCGCCGCGCAGCCGCTCAAACAGCGCTGCTCGGCGGACCGGATCAAGGTGGGCGGCGACCTCATCCAGCAGAAGCAGACGCGGGCGCGCCCCATCAAGTAACCCCGCATGGGCCAGCGTGATCGCAATCAGCATCGCCTTTTGCTCGCCGGTTGAACATTCGGCGGCGGGCTGATTTTTCCCGGCCATTGTCACCGCCAGCTCATCACGGTGTGGGCCTACCAGTGTTCGCTGTGCGGCGCGATCACGGCGGCGTCCCCCAACCAGCGCTTCGGCAAGAGCGCTTGCTTCGATCGGACCACCGGGCTGATAGGCGAGCGTTGGTCGGGCAAAGGGTGCTTGCGGAAGTAGCACCAGCGCCTCGCTAAGCCGCGCGATCAAGCCTGCGCGGGCCTGCGCCAGTTCGGCTCCGGCTTCGGCCAATTGGGCTTCCAGCGCATCCAGCCAAGCTGGATCGGGCTCGGAAGCCTCGCTGAGCAACCGGTTCCGCTCACGCAGTGCGCTATCATAGCGCGATGCGGTGCGGGCGTGGCTGGGCTCCAGCGCCAGCACCAGCCGATCGAGGAACCGCCGCCGTACGCCCGCGCTTTCGGCAAACAACCGGTCCATCGCCGGGGTGAGCCAGCTAGTGCTCAGCCATTCGCCCAGCTGCACAGCCGCAGTCTCGGCCTGATTGATCTGTACGATCCGGCGCCCCGGCCGTTCGCTGCGGACGCCTGTGCCAATTTGCACCAAGCCATCGCTGCTGGAAAGCTGCGCGCTAACCGCAAAGTTGCCCTCAGAGTCATGCGCAGGCATTTCCGCAAGCGCGGCCCGGCGCAGCCCCCGGCCAGGAGCGAACAGCGACAGCGCCTCCAGCACATTGGTTTTGCCGGCTCCGTTTTCGCCGATCAGCAGGTTAAATTTAGCCGTCCCATCGATTCGCGTATCGCGGTGATTGCGAAAATCAGTCAGCAGGATCCGGTCAAGCGCCATGGTGCCCGGCGATAGTCTGGGAAGAGTGCGAATGCCACGCAAAAGGCAATTGCCGAAAGTTGGGAAATTTTACTAACTCTTATATATTCATCATGGTGAAAGAATTGTCCTTAGGGAACGGAATGGCGGAATTTCGCCATTTTCGCAGTTTGGCACGGCTCATGCATTTATCTTGGCATTCGGTGGAACACTTCACTGACACCAAACTTCAAAAGGAACCAGACCATGACCAACACCAATTTCACCAGCCGTTTTGCCGCTGCCGTCTCTGCCCTTGCCCTTTCGTTGGTAATGATCAGCGGCACCGTGGCCGTGCCCGGCAGTGCTCAGGCGCATGATGCCCAAGTCGCTACCGCCTATGTCAGTGTTGTCGCATGAGCGCGCTTGATCGCCAGCGCGGCGACAGCGCTTCCGACTCGGTTGGCTTCCGCCTTAACAAGGATCGCGGCAAATTCATGGGCGTGAGCTCCGGGATTGCCGATTACTTTAACATTGATGTCACGCTGGTCCGGTTGGGCTGGGTCATCGGCACTCTGGTCGGCTTCGGCTCGCTGATCCTCGTTTACCTGGCGATCGGCCTCATCGCTGATTGAATGGGCCGATTGATCAGACCTCGGCGAGAGGCCCCGCCTTCAAAAAGGTGGGGCCAATCAGCCAATCAAATCGCGTCCGCTTTGGCGAAGGGTGAGAAATTGGTCCCGGAATCGAATACCTCCACGCCCTCGTGTGCTTTAAGTCGGCTAACCACCGCATAGGTCACCGGCGTCAGCAAAGCCTCCCATAATACCTTGAGCAGCCAGTTGGTGACCATCACCATCAGCACCTGCTCATTCGACCAGATCCCCAGAAACGCAACCGGATAGAAGATCGCGCTGTCGACGGCTTGCCCGAAGAAGGTTGAGCCGATCGTCCGGCTCCACAAATGCTTGCCTTGGGTCAGGATTTTCATCTTGGCGAGAACAAAGCTGTTGACGAATTCGCCCGCCCAGAACGCGATCATCGAGGCTGCGACGATCCGCCAGGTGCTGCCGAACACGCTTTCATAAGCGGCCTGACCGCCCCAGCCATCCGCCACCGGCATCGCAACCACGGCCCAGCTCATGAACGCCATGAAGGCCAATGCAGCAAAGCCCATCCACACACAGCGCCGGGCATTGGCATAACCATAAACCTCGGTCAGCACGTCACCGATCACATAGGAGACCGGGAAAAACAGGATCCCAGCGCCAAAGGTATAACCGCCCAGCGTCGCCAGCTTGCTCGCCCCGATTAGGTTGGAGAGCAGCAGGATCGCGACAAAGGCGGCCATCACATAGTCGAAATATCGGAAATGACGCCGCGCGCTGGAATTGCCGTCAAGGCGAGAGAGGGGTTCGGTCATTCTCACGATCTAACGCGATTTGCGCGCATCGCAAACCATGCTTAAGGACAGCCTTGCGCGCGCCCGTAGTTCAACTGGATAGAGCACGAGCCTTCTAAGCTTGGAGTTGCAGGTTCGAGTCCTGCCGGGCGCGCCAATTGTTCTATTTAATTACAGTAATTTACCCGGATAATCTGAATTATTTTCGGACATGTGGGAATTGTCACATCCCTGTCACTACGATCCGGATAGAGCAGCGTTGCGACCCGACCGGGGGCTTCGGCAGCCGGCAACTAGCCCCCGTATGCAAATACGGGGGCTATTTTTTGGCCTAGCCCCGGCTGACGCTTTCAAGGGACTCTTGGGTAATCGGATAGCCGGCGTTTTCTGGAATGGTCAGCCACCGTGTTCCGTCGCGTAGTTCGACCGAAGGGGTAATCATCTGGCTGGGGTAGGTCTCGACATGGACAAGTGCGGCTCCAAAATCCTGAAACTGCGCTAGCCGTTCCAGATTGCGGCGGGTTGGAAAGATCACCTGGATTTCGCCCTTATCGGCCAGTTGCAATGCAGCGGCGGCACTGGCCCAAAACAGATGCGTGTTTTCAGTCTCATCAACCAGCAGATCGACCGCACCGGTGCCAAGATCAGCCAGATAGAACCGCGTGTCATAGACGCGCATGTGCTTGTGTTTGGGGCGCCAGCGCGAAAACGGCACCAGCCCGGCCAGATCGAGCGTCCATCCCATTGATTTCAGCACCGGTGCCAGCGCAGACTGCTTTAGCAGCATAGCACGGGCAGTATGGGCCTGGTCCTGCGTCGCACGCTGGTGCATGCCGACTACAAGCCCGGTTTCCTCAAGCGTTTCGCGGACAGCCGCAATTCGCGCGGCCCATTCATCGCGTGCTTCGCAGTCAGCCGCTCCAAGTGCTTCGGCCAGTTGGAAGTCTGCGTCATCCACCCGTCCGCCCGGAAACACAGCGGCGCCGCCAGCAAAGCGCATTTCCGTTGACCGCTGGACCATCAGCAGCTCGGGCGGTCCGCCTTCAGGGTTGCGGCGAAAGATGACCAGCGTGGCAGCGGGAGCGGCGGGCGGCGCTTCGTCCGTATCGACAAATTCGTCTATGATATCCATCGATCCGACCGTGCGTTGCTCAATGTGTTTTGCCAAGTACTAATCGAAGCAGACCCGTGTCGGTAAATTTTACACGACGACTATCAAGGCGCATCGAAAATGCTCAATAACTAGCGGAATTTCGTTGTTTTTAAGGTTTGGCACGAGATGTGCTTATACAGTTATACCCTCCAAGCAGTCTCGAATAGAGGCGGGGCCGCACTCTGGTCTCCGCGGCTCCGCCTCCCCGAGACGCTTCTCCCAAAATCTCTGGAATTCGGCCCACTGATAGACCTGTGTGTTTAGGACGCGGGCGCTACCTTCGCTTCGGTCATCAGATCCTGCAGCTCGCCAGCCTCAAACATCTCCATCATAATGTCGCTGCCACCAACGAATTCGCCCTTCACATAGAGCTGCGGGATCGTTGGCCAATCAGAGAAGGCCTTGATGCCCTGGCGAATTTCCATGTCCTGCAACACATCGACGCTTTCATAGCCGACACCCAGATGATCGAGGATCGCGATCGCCTTGCTAGAAAAGCCGCATTGCGGGAACAACGGCGTTCCCTTCATGAACAGCACGACATCGTTTGAGCTGACGATCTGGGTGAGGCGGGCGTTCGTATCTGACATGACTGGGTCAACCTGATCGGAAAAGGATATGACGTTCAATTGGGAACGGCGGTGGTTAGTTGCAAGGCATGAAGCTCGCCACCCATCCGTCCGCCGAGCGCATCATAGACCAGCTTGTGCTGGGCTACGCGGCTTTTACCCGCGAATGACGGCGCGGTAACGCGGGCAGCATAGTGGTTGCCATCACCAGCAAGGTCCGTGATTGCAACCACTGCATCCGGCAGGGCAGCGCGGATCATTGCTTCAATATCGGCGGCGGCCATCGCCATGTTCAGACTTCGCCCATCAGCGCGCGGCGGGCATCCACCTCTTTGGCTTCCAGCGCGGCGCGAACATCGGCTTCGCTGGTTTCGACCCCGGCCGAGGTTAGATCGCCCAGCAGCTTGCGGACCACATCCTCGTCCCCGGCTTCTTCAAAATCGGCCTGAACCACGCTTTTGGCATAAGATTCTGTTTCAGCCGCCGACAGCCCCATCAGCTCTGCTGCCCAATGGCCCAGCAGCCGATTGCGCCTGGCGTGGATGCGGAACTGGGTTTCTTCATCATAAGCGTATTTGGACTCTTCAGCGCGCTCACGATCGTTGAAATTGGTCATTGGTCGTTCCCTTGTGGATTAGTAGGCTCAGCCGGCTGGCTTTGGCGGCAGCGGGGTTTGGTATGCATCATGGCAGGCCTTGCACGCCCCGGCGGTGCTTTCAACTGCGGCGGTGAATGCGGCCTTGTCATCGGCCTTTGCAGCATTGACCAGCGCGGTGGTGGCAGTGGTAAAGGCAGCAGCCTTGGCATTGAAATCGGCCCGATTGGTCCAGATTTCCGGTTTTGCGCGGGTTCCGGGGACATTGCGGGTGCTGGCAGGAAACATCGCGGGCAGCGCGGCGGCCCATTTGGCAAGGCCGCTTGCCGGGAAAGCGGCGCCTTTGACCGAATCGGGCTTGGCAGCAGCGCCGCGAACCGCGCCGAGCGCGACCGCCGAGAGGATCATCGAAGCCTCTCGGGTATTGACGATGTCTTGCGCCTTGAGCACTGATAAACCGGCGGGCGCGGGAGCCTTGGCCTGCACGCCCCATGCAGCGATCAGGAGCGCGGCTCCTGCGATAATCCGTGCTGCTTTCATGCCAGTTCTCCCAGTTATCCGTTCATCGTCACCACAACTTTGCCGATAGCTTTGCGATCGGCCAGCAGTGCAATCGCCTCACCGCCGCGTTCCAATGGTAGTGTAGCAGATATCCGCGGATTGATCTTGCCCTCTTTGAGAAGGCGGAACAACTCGGCCACATGGACGGCATTCTCCTTGGGGCTGCGGGCAACAAATGCGCCCCAGAAAACCCCGCAAACGTCGCAGCTTTTCAGCAGCGTCAGATTGAGCGGCAGTTTAGCGATGCCGGCCGGGAAGCCAACCACCAGAAACCGGCCTTCCCATGCTATCGAGCGGATTGCAGGTTCGGAGTATTCGCCGCCGACGATGTCATAGATCACATTGGCACCGTTCGGTCCGCAGGCGGCCTTGAACTGATCAATCAAGGCCTTGGATTGCTCACGATCAAACGGCGGGCGGCCATAAATTACCACCTCGTCAGCGCCAGCCTCGCGGGCGACCTGCGCCTTTTCCTCGCTGGAGACGGCGGCAATCACCCGCGCGCCGAAGGCCTTGCCCAGCTCGACCGCAGACAGGCCTACCCCGCCCGCTGCACCCAGGATCAGCAGCGTATCGCCCGGCTTGATGTGGCCACGATCCTTGAGGCCGTGGATCGTGGTGCCATAGGTCATCAGGATCGAGGCGGCGGTTTCAAAGCTGACCCCATCGGGCACGGCAAACAGGCTGGCGGCAGCCAGAACGACTTTTTCGGCAAGCCCGCCATTGCCGGTGCCTGCCAGCACTTTATCGCCCACTGCCCAGCCGGTCACGCCTTCACCCAGCGCTTCGATCACGCCAGAAATCTCGCCGCCCGGTGCAAACGGACGCTCAGGCTTGAACTGATAAAGATCGCGGATGATCAGCGTATCGGGAAAGTTGATTGCGCAGGCCTTTACCGCGACCAACACCTGACCGGGGCCGGGGGTGGGGGCGTCAATCTCGTCCAAGGTCAGTGTTTCAGGGCCACCCGCAGTGTGGGATCGTAAGGCTCTCATAATTGGGCTCCGGTTCCGGTGGCTAACCAGGGCAAATTGGCCCTTGCGCTCGATTCATAAGTGGCAATCGCATCGCCGCGCGCCAGTGTCAGGCCAACTTCGTCCAGCCCGCCCAGCAGGCAAGCCTTGCGGAACGGGTCGATTTCAAAGGTGAAGCGATCCTGAAAGCGAGTGGTGACAGTTTGATGTTCAAGATCGATATGGACCGGATCGGTCTTGGCAATTTCCAGCAGCCGATCAATCTGATCCTGCGGTAAAACCACTGCAAGGATGCCGTTCTTGAAAGCATTGCTAGAAAAAATATCTGAAAAGCTTGGCGCGATGACGGCGGTGATACCCATGTCGAGCAAGGCCCATGCGGCATGCTCGCGGCTGGAGCCGCAGCCAAAGTTGTCGACAGCGATCAGGATTGGCGCGCCTTTGAATTCAGCTGAATCGAAAATGTTGTCAGGATCTTCGCGGATCGTCTCAAACGCCCCGCGCCCAAGGCCTTCGCGGCTGATCGTTTTTAGCCATTTGGCCGAAATGATCACATCGGTATCAATGTTTTTGCGCCCGAACGGAATCGCCCGGCCTGAAACCTCGCGGATGGCTTGCATCAATCGGTCTCCGGCGCGTCTTCGGGATGGAGCGGTGGCGCGGTTGGCTTGGGTTCCTTGCGGCGCGAGGCATAAAGCAGCGCGGCGGCGAGAGCAGCGGAGCCGATCGCGGCACCAGCGATGGCAGCCTTGCCGGTCCAGCCGGGTTTTTCGGTTTTCTTGGTCATGGGATAGCTATGTAGATGTGGCGAGCGGGTTTCAAGGGCGGCGTGGAAAATTTGGTTCACGCGGAGGCGCGGAGGCGCAGAGGGGTTGTGTATAAAGGCTGGATTTATACCGTATTTCGATAAGGAATACTCTCAAGCCCCTCCTCTTCAGGGGAGGGGTTGGGGTGGGGTTTCTCCTTCCACGCGGGCTTGCGAGGGAGGAGAAACCCCACCCCGCTGCGACTAAGCAGCAGTGCTGCCAAGTCTCGCTGCCCCTCCCCTGAAGAGGAGGGGGGAAACCGGACTTATTGGGGTTGGCAAGGCCGATTCACTTGTCAGGCGCAATACGCTTGGACCGCTTCTCCGAAGCCTTGACCGGAGTTGCGATAAGCGATTGTCCGGATTTGTGGAATCGCACTTTCTTGACTGTGTCCGGAAACTCGATCTCTGGCGGGATTTCCACTGCCTGCTGACCTCTGGATTTGAAAAGAGTGGTCACGAAAATCATTGCAGAAATCTGCGCCCATGGCTGTGAACGGTCAATGGGATATGCCACCGATCCGGATTGATTCCTTTCGAAACCCATATTCGCTTGAACCGTCCCAACTAAGCCCATCCGGGAATCGAAGTTCAACCCCGCCTAGCTCCGCAAAGTCGAAAAGGCGCATATTTACACCCATTTGATCGTTGCCGAGATGAGGTAGCAGGGTCCAATGCGTTGATGTGCCGCAGGCTGGGCAGAAATGGGCGTTGATCCCAAGGTCTTTAAGGGCGCTCTTGTGGAAACTTGCGACGTTCCCGGAAACTAGCACATCGGCCGGGCTAAAGTAGCCCCACCAAGCGCCGAGACGACTGCATAGAGAACAATCGCAGTCGTTGATAAAGTCCGGCTTTTGCGTCAGCGTGATCGCTACCGTGCCACAAGCGCAGTGACCAATCACCCCACCAGTTCCCGAACATCCGTCAATCGCCCGGTCACCGCCGCCGCCGCCGCCATCGCGGGGCTTACCAGATGCGTCCTTGCCCCCGGTCCCTGCCTGCCGACGAAGTTCCGGTTGCTGGTGGAAGCGCAGCGTTCACCCGGCGGAACCTTGTCGGGGTTCATGCCAAGGCACGCCGAGCAGCCCGGTTCGCGCCATTCTAGGCCGGCTTCGATGAAAATCTTGTCTAGCCCCTCGGCCTCGGCCTGCCGTTTGACCAGGCCTGACCCCGGAACGACGATCGCCCATTTCACGCCCGCAGCCTTGTGGCGGCCCTTAAGCACGGCGGCGGCGGCGCGCAGGTCTTCGATCCGGCTGTTGGTGCAGCTGCCGATGAAGATGTTTTCGACAGCAATGTCGGTCATCTTCGTGCCGGGGGTGAGGCCCATATAGGCGAGCGACGCGCGGGCGGCATCCTGTTTGGAGGGATCGGCAAAGCTTTCCGGCGCGGGGACCACGCCGCCAATCGCCACTGTGTCTTCGGGGCTGGTGCCCCAGGTCACGGTCGGTTCGATGTCGGCGGCCTGGATCACCACACTCTTGTCAAACCGCGCGCCGGGATCGGTGGAAAGCGACTTCCACCATGCTACTGCGCGGTCCCAATCATCGCCCTTGGGCGCGTAGGGGCGGCCTTTGAGGAAGGCGAAGGTCGTCTCGTCAGCCGCGATCAGGCCCGCGCGGGCACCCGCCTCGATGCTCATGTTGCAGACGGTCAGCCGACCCTCGATGCTCATTTCTTCGAACACTTTGCCGCGGTATTCGATGACATGGCCGGTTCCGCCTGCGGTTCCGACCACGCCGATGATGTGGAGGATCAGATCCTTGGGGCTGAGGCCGGTCGGCAGATCGCCCTCGACCCGCACTTCCATGGTTTTTGATTGAGACAGCAGCAGCGTTTGGGTTGCCAGCACATGCTCAACCTCGGACGTGCCGATGCCGAACGCCAGCGCGCCCAACCCGCCGTGGCAGGCGGTGTGGCTATCGCCGCAGACGATCGTGGCCCCGGGCAGCGAAAAGCCCTGTTCCGGCCCGACGACATGGACGATCCCCTGCGCGGCATCGGCATCGCCGATATAGCGGATCCCGAAATCAGGCGCATTGCGCTCCAGCGCTTCGAGCTGCGCGGCACTGTCTGGATCGGCTATCGGCACGCGCAGCCCTGCGCCATCGCGCCGCGCGGTGGTCGGCAGATTGTGATCGGGCACTGCCAGCGTCAGATCGGGGCGGCGGACCTTGCGGCCTGACACCCGAAGCGCCTCAAACGCCTGCGGGCTGGTCACTTCGTGAACCAGATGCCGATCAATATAGATCAGACAGGTGCCATCTTCACGGCGCTCAACCAGATGAGCGTCCCAGATCTTTTCGTAGAGGGTGCGGGGTTTCTCAGACATATTTTCCCCTAGCCCCAGCTTGCGATGAATCGCAAGCGATGGTCATGGAATTGTCAGGTTTGAACGCCTACATAGGCTCCATGACCGCAGCACCGCATTATTTTCCGATCAAGATCCTGCCTGATGACATCGACTTCATGGGACATGTCAACAATGCTCGCTATCTGTCGTGGGTGCAGGATGCGGTGCTGTCACACTGGCACAAGCTGGCCCCGGCCGAGGCGGTTGCAGCCCATGGCTGGGTAGCTCTGAAGCACGAGATTACCTATCGTAAGCCCGCTTTTCTTGACGATGAAGTGGTTGCCAATGTGCTGCTGGAGCGAATCCAGGGCGCGCGCGCCTTTTACGAAACCATCGTCAAGCGCGGCGAGGAAGTGTTGGCCGAGGTCAAATCAAGCTGGTGCTTCATTGACATCGAAACCCTGCGCCCAGCCCGAATCGGCGAAGAGATTGCAGCTTTCTTCTTTCCGAATCTCTCCGAAAGTTAAACGGGCAACCAGCGCTTTCCAGACGCCTGTCAGTAACAGCTGACTAACCACGGCGACCGTCATAGTCGCGGCGCTCCATCCGCAGCATCATTCGGGCCCGGTTGATCCGCCATTCCAGTGCCGCCACCTCGTTACGGGTCAGTCCGTTGCGCGAGTAGGACGCGTAGAGGGACTGGATGTTGCGCACATCGGAGCGCAGCCTGTTCCACTCGCGGTGTGGTATTCGACCGCGGCGCTCGCTGCGGTTGACTGCCTGACGCAGGTCGTTGATGTCGCGGCGCACCATCGCATTGGCGGCAGGGGTCGGGCGCCAGTTGCGCTCATAAGTGTTGTTCTGGGGGTAATTCTGCGCGTTGGCAGGAACAAACGCACCGCCAATGGCCAGCGCCAACGCGAGCGGCGCGGCTAGGTAATTGATCTTGGTCATCAGCAGTCTCCAATTGCGTTATGGATAGTAAACACCCGAGATCGCATTTTGTTTCGCCTTCAAATGGAGCAATTTGTTATAAGCTGTTCAGCCTTTGCCCTGCGAGGCCGGAAAGCCTATGATGAGGGCATGTCACCCATCTCCGCCAGTCTGATCGTTTTCACCGCAGTCCTCGCAATGGAAGGCATCGCGTGGTTCAGCCATAAATACATCATGCACGGCTTTGGCTGGGGCTGGCACCGCGATCATCATGAGCCGCATGACAAGATTCTGGAAAAGAACGATTTGTTCGGATTGTTTGGCGCTGTAATGAGTATCTCGATGTTTGCCATCGGCAGCCCGCTGGTGCGCGGGGCATCAGCGTGGGAGCCGGGAACCTGGATCGGCCTCGGCATCCTGTTTTATGGCATCATTTATACGCTGGTTCACGATGGGCTGGTCCATCAGCGCTATTTCCGCTGGGTGCCAAAGCGCGGCTATGCCAAGCGGCTGGTCCAGGCGCACAAGCTGCACCATGCGACGATCGGCAAGCACGGCGGGGTAAGCTTCGGGTTTGTCTTTGCCCGCGATCCGGCAGTGCTGAAGAATGAGCTGGCCGCGCAGGCGAGGGCCGGAGTGGCGGAAATCCGTCAGTCGGAAGCCGCGCCCTCAGCATAGCGCGCTGCCGTCTCGCGGATCAGGGCGATCATGTTTGGCACGCCTTGGGTGCGGTTGGAGCTGAGCTGGTTCTTCAGATCGAACGGAGTAAGCGCCTCCGCCACGTCCATCACCGCAACTTCAACGGCGGGTTGATCCTGCACTGCTGACAGCACCAGCGCAATGATCCCCTTGGTAATCGCGGCGTTGCTGTCAGCGAGGAAATGGAGCTTGCCCTCCGCGACCGTGGGATAGACCCAAACACTGGCCGAGCAACCGCGAACCAGGGTTGCATCGGTTTTCAGCGCATCGGGCATCGGCTCCAGTTCGCGGCCCAGCTCGATCAGCAGGCGATAGCGTTCATCGCCGTCGAGGAAATCATATTCGGCGTGGATGTCGGAAAGGTTGCGCATGGCCTGCGCCTTAGCCACTTCGTCATCACCGCGAAAGCGGGGATCGCTGGCCTCGTCGATCCTAGGGTGGAATGATGAGGCCAGTGGTCCCCGGTCAGGCCGGGGACGACGATTACAAATCCACCCCCGCGGCAATAGCTTCCAGCTTGCGGATCCGTTCCTTGAGGTCGGCGATCTCGATCCGGGCCATTCCCGTGCCGGAACCACCTTCAATTTCCGGACGCGGCTGGTGCTGTTCGAGTTCGCGGGTCTTGAGCGCCAACCAGCCTTGCCAGCCCTTGAGCATGGTCACGGTGACAACGCACAGGCCAACCAGCGAAGCGGCGGCAATCAGGAGATATTCGCTTTCCATGGCGGGGGCTCCTTTGGGTTAAACCAGCGCGACCCCTAGCGGTCGCGCAGACTTTCGATTTCGGCGGCGACCTGTTGGCTGCGCAGCCGATCTGAACTGTTGGCATCGGTAGTGATGCGCTCAAGCACTTTGATGCGTTCACGCAGGGATTCCACCTCGCGCTGCAACTCGGCATCTGCGGGCCGATCAATCATCTGTACGGTGCCCTTGCGGCTTTCGACGATGCCGTTTTCGGCGTTGTATTTGGCCCGCAGTACCCGGGCGATAGAGGTGATGGCGACGATTGAGATCACCATTATCGCGGCCCACATGTTCATTTCACCTTTTCCCGCTTATCGATCAGCGCCGCAACTTTGTGGTCGTCGCGCAGCGCTTCGATCTGGTGGGCAACGCTATAGCCCTTGTCGGTGACAATTCGTTCCAGCACGATCATCCGATCCTCGAAGGTTTCAAGCCGCTGGGTCAGCCGGGCGTTTTCCTCGCGCAGCGCTGTGTTGGTGTGGTCTGAACGTTCGGTCTTACCGCCCCATTCATCTTCCACCGCATAGCCGTGGCGGGCGCGGATCCAGTTGTTGACCAGCCAGCCGATGGTTGAAAGTGCGATGATGGCCATCACAAAACCCGGATCGTCCCAGTCCATCAGCTTGCCTTCACGCTTAGGCGATCACTGCGCAGTTCTTCGATCTGGTGGCTAAGCTGATAGCCGCTGTCGGTCACGATCCGCTCAACATTGCCGACGCGGTCCTTTATTGAGCCAAGTTCGGCGCGCAGTGCGGCATTTTCCTGGCTGAGCAGCTTGATCCGCTCCATCGCCTCGCTGGTGACAGCGGGCTTGAGCGACTGACCCCACATTCCTTCGAGCGGATAGCCGTTGGAGATTTTTAGCCGTATCGTGTAGATCCAGCCTGCAATCCCGGCGAGGCTGACAGCAATCGCGCCGCCTATCAGAATGGGCAGAAATTCGATAAACTCAGTTGGCATCAGCGGACATCCTTTTCGCGGGAATCGAGCAAGGCTTCAACCTTGCGGCTATCGCGCAGGGCCTCGATCTGGCTGGCGACATCATAGCCCTTGTCAGTGACGATCCGTTCGAGCACGCGGACGCGCTCTTCCAGCTCGCGGGAGTGGCTGGCGTATTGCGCGGCCTTTTCGGCGCTTAGTGTCGCGGTCGCATTGACCTGCAGTTCAACGATTTTCTGGCGGTGCTTGCTCCAGATCCCGATGATCGGGATGGCCAGTGCAAACAGCGGTATGAATATCCAGATAGTGTCCGGTCCCATGATATTTCCCCCAATATGGCTGCGCTTAGCGCAACCGCTCGATTTCGTCGGACAGGCGCGGATTGGCCGAGACGTAATAGAGCTCCACGTCGGCGAGACGGCGATCGATGTCGCGGAACGTGGCGCGGACATCGCGGGCGGTGCGGGTCGGCGATTGGCGCACCCGCTGCCAGAATTGCTGCTCTTGCCGGTCAACATATAGATGCGGCGGCTTCTTGTTGGCGAGGAACCCGGCGATGAAGTAGAGCGGCAGGATCGCAAATCCGGTCATGAACAGCAGGGCGACAAACCCCAACCGGACCCAGATCGCGTTGATCCCGGTATAATCGGCGATCCCGGCGCAGATGCCCATCAGTTTGGCGTTCTGCTTGTCGCGGTAAAAACTGGTGCGCAGATCGTTCATTTCGAAGTCCTCCCCTTTTTGGCAAGCAACCGGTCAAGTTCGCGCAGCGGTTCGTTGTCGATCTCGCGATCATGGATCAACCTGGACGGTTTGAAATCGGGATTGTCGCTGGAAACAAGCCGTTCGACGGTGTCCATCCGGTCATCGAGCCGCCGGGCGAGGGCGTAGAGTTCTTCGAGCATGGATTCGTCATCGACGGTCAGGGTCGCGGCGGTTTTCCAACGCGTTACATAATGGAGGATGATCCACGGCAGGCCCAGAAAGATGGCCGGGACCAAAATCAGTTCAGTCTGAAACACGGGTTCAATCCTTCTTGCTTGCGGCGTCGCTACCGAGCGCGCGCTTCATGGCTTCGAGTTCTTCGTCGATCTTGTCCGCACCCGCGAGCGCGGCAATCTCGTCGGCTAGGCTTGGCTTGGCAGTGCCATCGGCCAGGCTCAGTGCATCGGCGCGGCCTTCGGCGTAATCGACCCGGCGTTCCAGCTGGTCAAACCGCGACATCGCCTCGTCAACCCGCTCGCTGGCCAGCAGTGTGCGCAGCTTGACCCGGTTTTCGGCGCTTTCAAGGCGAGCGGCGATTGCGGTCTGGCGGCTGCGGGCTTCGCGCAGGCGGGTTTGTAGTTTTTCGATGTCGATCTCATAGGCCCGCAGCGCATCATCGAGCACGGTGATCTCGGCCATCAGCTGTCCGGCCATATCGCTGGCCTTCTTCTTTTCAACCAGCGCGGCACGGGCCAGATCCTCGCGGTCTTTCGACAGGGCAAGCTGCGCCTTGTCGGCCCAATCGGCCTGGAGCCGGTCCAGCTTTACCGTGTGGCGGTGCATTTCCTTCTGATCGGCAATCGTCCGCGCGGCGCTGGCGCGAACTTCGACCAGCGTTTCCTCCATTTCGAGGATGATCATGCGGATCATCTTGTGCGGATCATCGGCCTTATCCAGCAACTCGTTGAAATTGGCAGCAACGATATCACGAGTACGCGAGAAAATGCCCATCCAGGGAACTCCAGTTGTGGGAGTGGGGGAACGACGGAGGCGTTCAACCTCGGCGTCGACGCGGGAAGTGCGGCGGGTATCGCCAGTCAAGGTCTGGGCCGGAACCCGCGGGTGGCGAGGGGACTGATTCTCGCCTGCGGGGGTCCCGGAAGATTCCGGCCCAAGGGGGTTAAGAGGGTCAAGATCCAGCGGATCGGTCATGCCCGCGATCAAGCCTGCTGCGCCTGGGGGGCGCTCTTGGTCAGGGCGAGTATCGAACTGCTATCGAGCTGCTGCGCCAGCACGAAGACATTCATCGCCAGGACCGCAGTGATGCTGGCGATGATTGCCTTATCGAGCTTGCTGGACTTGCGGAGAGTTTGTGCGGTCATGGTCTTAACCTTGTTGAAACTTCGCCAGAGTGGCGGTTGTTCATGTTTTAGCAAGCACCATGCCAAATGGAAAAAGCCCTGTATTTCCGCCGTTTTCCTCGCCATTCGACGAACGACATTTGGGAAGACTTGCGAGGTGTTGGGAAATATCGCTATAAATTGGGAATGGAACGCGAAACACAGTTTCTGGGTCAGTCGGGTGCCTTCCTTGATGCGGTCGAACGCGCCAGCCGCGCTGCGCCAATGCGCCGTCCGGTGCTGGTGGTGGGCGAGCGCGGCACCGGCAAGGAATTGATCGCCGAACGGCTCCACCGTCTCTCGGCCCGCTGGGGCGAGCCACTGATTACGCTGAATTGCGCGGCTTTGCCGGAAACGCTGATCGAGGCGGAGCTGTTTGGTCATGAAGCTGGTGCTTTCACCGGCGCTACCAGAGCGCGGGCCGGAAGGTTTGAGGAAGCCGACAAAGGCACGTTATTTCTCGACGAACTGGCGACGCTCTCAATGGGCGCGCAGGAACGTCTGCTCCGTGCAGTCGAATATGGCGAGGTGACGCGGATTGGCTCGTCCCGCCCGATCATGGTCGATGTCCGGATCGTCGCAGCGACCAATGAAGATCTGCCGCGCCTTGCCGAGCAAGGCCGGTTCCGTTCCGATCTGCTCGACCGTCTGAGTTTCGAGGTGATCACCCTGCCGCCGCTTCGGGTCCGCGAAGGCGACATCTATGTCCTCGCCGAATATTTTGGCCGCCGTATGGCGACTGAGCTGATGTGGGATGAATGGCCCGGCTTCTCCAACGGCGCGATGGCGGCGCTGGAAGAGCACCAATGGCCGGGCAATGTCCGCGAGCTGCGCAATGTGATCGAGCGCGCGGTTTATCGGTGGGATGACTGGGACCAACCGATCGCCCATATCGTGTTCGACCCGTTCGACAGCCCATGGAAACCCGCCGCCATGCCGCGACTTGAGCAGCCGGGAGAGCAAGCTGCTTCCAATGCCGTTGCAATACCGTTGCAAACTCAGTTCGATTCCATCGAAGACCTGCGCGGCGCGGTAGATGCGCACGAACGAGCAATACTCGAACACGCGCTGGGCAAGCACCGCTACAACCAGCGGCAGACTGCGAAGGCGCTGGGGTTGAGCTACGACCAGCTAAGGCATGCGATGAAGAAGCACGGGCTGATGGAGCGGGGAGGCTAGTCGGCTAACACCGCTTGCCTTTCCTACAAAACCGGCCTATCTGCCCCTCACTACCCCGACATTGTTAGCAACGTTAGGGCTGGCGCCGAAAGGGGCCGGCGCGAAACTTCGTTGTCGCAATCGCGGGTTAACGGAGCAAGTATGGCTAGTATCGCGCGTATTACAGAGATTGTTGAACCGGAGGCACGCGCCCTCGGTTTCGATCTCGTGCGCGTCAAGATTTTCGGCAAGAGTGAGGCCGGGGACGGTGAAGAGCGCGCCTTGCAGATCATGGCTGAGCGGCCTGACACGGGCCAGTTGGTGATAGAGGATTGCGCTGCGCTATCCCGCCGGATTTCTGACCGGTTCGATGAGCTGGAAGGCGTCGGCGATGATGTGATGGAGGGCGCCTATCGGCTCGAAGTCAGCTCGCCGGGGATTGATCGCCCGCTGACCCGGCCCAAGGATTTCGCCAAATGGGCTGGGTTTGAAGCGCGGGTGATGCTGCTCTCACCGGTTGATGGAAACCGCAAGACGGTGCAGGGCGATCTTGTTGGAATAGATGGTGAAACCGTCAGCCTCGAAGACCGCAAATCCGGCCGGGTGGAATTTCCGCTGGCCGATGTTCATTCTGCCAAGCTGGTCCTGACCGACCGCTTGATCGCCGCTACCCGTCCGCTGGACAGCAGCGGTGCCGACGAAATCCTAGAAGAAGTGGAAGAGTAAGCCATGGCAAGTCCGAACTCCGCCAACCGCGCCGAACTGCTCGCAATTGCGACTGCGGTGGCAACCGAGAAGATGATCGACAAGTCGATCGTGATCGAGGCGATGGAAGAAGCGATCCAGAAATCAGCCCGCAACCGTTATGGCGCGGAAAACGATATCCGCGCCAAGCTTGATCCGCGCACCGGCGATCTGCGGCTGTGGCGTGTGGTTGAAGTGGTTGAAGAGGTTGAGGATTACTTCAAGCAGGTTGACCTCAAGCAAGGAGAAAAACTTCAGCCCGGCGCCGCGATTGGCGATTTCATCGTCGATCCGCTGCCGCCGGTTGATCTGGGCCGGATCGATGCCCAATCGGCCAAGCAGGTGATCTTCCAGAAGGTCCGCGATGCTGAACGGGACCGCCAGTATGAAGAGTTCAAGGACCGCGCCAACGAGGTGATCACCGGGGTGATCAAATCAGTCGAGTTCGGTCATGTGATCGTTAACCTTGGCCGCGCCGAGGGCGTGATCCGCCGCGATCAGCAGATCCCGCGCGAAGCCGCACGCGTGGGCGAACGGGTCCGAGCACTTATCCTCAAGGTCGAACGCCAGAACCGCGGACCGCAGATCTTCCTCAGCCGCTCGCACCCCGAGTTCATGAAGAAGCTGTTCGCGCAGGAAGTGCCCGAAATCTACGACGGCATCATCGAAATCAAGGCAGCGGCCCGCGATCCCGGCAGCCGCGCCAAGATCGGCGTGATCAGCCACGACAGCTCGATTGATCCGGTCGGTGCTTGCGTTGGCATGAAGGGCAGCCGCGTGCAGGCGGTGGTTCAGGAGCTGCAGGGCGAAAAGATCGACATCATCCCGTGGAGCGAGGACACCGCGACTTTCGTGGTCAATGCGCTCCAGCCCGCCACCGTCAGCCGCGTGGTGATCGACGAGGATGAGAGCAGGATCGAGGTGGTTGTGCCCGATGACCAGCTGAGCCTGGCAATCGGACGGCGCGGCCAGAACGTGCGTCTCGCCTCGGCGCTGACCTCGTCCGCGATCGACATCCTGACTGAGGCCGAGGCCTCGGAAAAGCGCCAGCGCGAATTTGCCGAGCGTTCGAAGATGTTCGAGGAAGAGCTCGACGTTGATGAAACCCTGTCGCAGCTGCTGGTCGCCGAAGGCTTCACCGAGCTGGAGGAAGTTGCCTATATCGACATCTCCGAGCTCGCCAACATCGAAGGCTTCGACGAAGAACTGGGCGAAGAGCTGCAAAGCCGCGCTGCCGAGGCGCTGGAGCGCCGCGAGGAAGCCAGTCGCGAAACCCGCCGCGGCCTGGGCGTAGAAGATGCGCTGGCCGAAATCCCGCATCTGACCGAAGCCATGCTGGTCACGCTGGGCAAGGCCGGGATCAAGACGCTGGATGATCTGGCGGATCTTGCGACCGACGAGCTTATCGCCAAGAAGCGCGTCGAACAGCGCCGCCGCGAAGGCTCTACCCCGGTCCCGGCCAAGCCGCGCCGCGAAGCCCGCCCTGAAGACAAGGGCGGTGTGCTGGGCGATTACAGCCTCTCGGAAGAGCAGGGCAACGAGATCATCATGGCCGCGCGCGCGCATTGGTTCGAGGATGAGCCAGCTTCAGAGGAGGCCGCTAATGCGGATTCCTCACAATGAGCCGCTAGATTCCGACATCTTGGGAGCGCCTGAGCGGCGCTGCATCCTCACCGGGAGCCATGGCACCCGGGATGAGCTGATCCGGCTTGCCATTTCACCAGCCAAAGCTGACGGGAGCTGTGAGGTCCACCCCGATGTGAAGGCGCGCGCGCCGGGCCGGGGGGCATGGATCGGGGTGAACCGGGCAGAGCTGGAAACGGCGCTGGCCAAGGGCAAGCTCAAGGGCGCTTTGGTTCGGGCCTTCAAGGGCGCGGGCCTAAGCATTCCGGCGGACCTTGGGGCGAAGATCGAAGCCGCCCTGATCCGCGATTTCACCGATCGACTGGGGCTGGAACAGCGCACCGGGCGGCTGCTGACCGGGTCAGACCGGATTGCCGAAAAAGCGCGGGGCGGCAAGGTTTTCTGGCTGGCCCATGCCGCCGATGCCGGCAAGGACGGATCGAGCAAGCTTGATCAGGCCTGGCGGGTGGGTGAGGATGCCGAAGGGACCGGCAAAGCCGGGGTCACCTTGCCACTGGACCGCGCGGCTCTGTCTGTGGCATTGGGCCGCGATAATGTCGTGCACCTGGCGCTGAGTGATTCCGCGGCCGCACACCGCATAGCCGTCCCGCTGCAGCGTCTGCTGCATTTCCTTGGTCCGGTTGATGCCGAAACGCATGATGCGACGATAACAGAACTGAATACTGCACCGGCAGGCGGATTTTCGCCAGCCGCGACGACGAATTGAACCTGAAGGACGTTACGAAGACATGAGCGATTCCGACAACAAGCCGACGCTAGGCAGAAAGCCCCTGGGGCTCAAGCGTTCGGTCGAAGCGGGCGAGGTCAAGCAGACCTTTAGCCATGGCCGCACCAACAAGGTGGTGGTTGAGGTCAAGCGCCGCAAGCTGCTTGGCAAGCCGGGCGAAGCTGTCGCTGCGGCGCCTGAGCCCTTGCTGGCAGCTCCGCCGCCACCGCCCGTTGCGGCTGCGCCAAAGCCAGCCCCCCGCGCCGCGCCGCCTTCTGCAGAATCCCGGCAGGAAATGCAGACTCGCCTGCTGCGTGAGGCTGAGGAAGCGCGGATGGTGGCGGTCGAAGGCGCCAGCCGCCGCGAAGAGGAAGAACGCCTGCGCGTTCTGGATGCCGAACGTCGCCGAGCGGCCGGAAAGGGTGCGGCTGAAGCCGAGCCTGCGTCAGAGCCTGTTCCCGAGCCTGAGGTCTTAGCTGCCGTTGAACCTGCCGCAGCGCTAGATGCTGCCGAAACGCCAGCCGAAGCTGCTCTGGAGGCAAACGAAACAGAAGCTGGCGCAACTTCAACTGTGCCAGCCGCGCGCCGGTTTACCCCGGTCGCCGCGCCCAAGCGCCCGGAACCAGCCAAGAAGCCTGCCCATCCGCGCGACAAGACCCTCACCAATGATCGCCGCCAATCGGGCAAGCTAACTGTCACCAAGGCGCTAAACGAGGACGAAGGCGCCCGCGCCCGCAGCCTTGCAGCGCTCAAGCGGGCCCGCGAAAAGGAAAAGCGGGCGCATTTTGCCGGCAAGTCTCAGCCGCGCGAAAAGCAGGTCCGCGATGTGGTGGTGCCCGAAGAAATCACCGTGCAAGAACTCGCCAACCGGATGGCCGAAAAGGGCAACGATCTGATCAAGGCGCTGTTTCGGATGGGCGTGCCTTCGGCGATGGGCGATACGATTGATCAGGATACGGCTGAACTGCTGGTCGAAGAGTTTGGTCACAATATCCTGCGGGTTTCTGAAAGCGACGTTGATATCGATGCCGCTCTGGATGTTGATGCCGATGCATCGCTGGTGGCCCGCCCGCCAGTGGTGACCATCATGGGCCATGTCGATCATGGCAAGACCAGCCTGCTCGATGCACTGCGCGGCACTGATGTGGTTCGCGGCGAAGCGGGCGGGATCACCCAGCATATCGGAGCCTATCAGATCAAGACCAAGGGCGGCGAGCTGATCACTTTCCTCGATACGCCGGGCCACGAAGCCTTCACCGAAATGCGGATGCGCGGGGCCAATGTCACCGACATCGTGATCCTGGTGGTGGCAGCCGATGATGGGCTGATGCCGCAGACGATCGAGGCGATCCACCACACCAAGGCGGCTGGCGTGCCGATGATCGTGGCGATCAACAAGATGGACAAGCCTGAAGCCAACGCCCAGAAAATCCGCGAACGCCTGCTTGAGCACGAAGTGGTGGTCGAGGCGATGTCGGGCGATGTTCAGGACGTTGAGGTTTCGGCCAAGTCCGGGGCCGGGCTGGATGAACTGATTGAGAAGATCCTACTCCAGGCCGAACTGCTGGAGCTTAAGTCCAATCCCGATCGCAGCGCCGATGCAACGGTGATCGAGGCCAAGCTCGACAAGGGCAAAGGTCCGCTGGCGACTGTTCTGATCAATCGCGGTACGCTGAAAGTGGGCGATATCTTTGTGGTCGGCACCCAGTCTGGCCGGGTTCGTGCCATGCTTGATGACAAGGGACGCCCGATCAAGCAGGCAACGCCTTCGCTACCGGTCGAAGTTCTTGGCCTTGGCGGTGTGCCGATGGCTGGTGACACGCTGACCGTGGTTGTAAGCGAGGCCCGCGCCCGCGAAGTCGCGCTGTTCCGCCATGAGCAGGCCACCGCCAAGCGCACGACCAGCGCACCGGTCAGCCTGGAGAACATGTTCTCTGCGCTGAAGGACAAGCAGACTGTTCTGGAATATCCGATCATCATCAAGGCGGATGTGCAAGGGTCAGCCGAAGCGATCGTCAATGCGCTCAACAAGATCTCGAACGACGAGATCAAGGTTAAAGTGCTCAGTTCAGGCGTTGGCGCGATCACCGAAAGCGATGTCAGCCTTGGATTCTCGACCGGTGCGCCGGTGGTTGGCTTCAACGTCCGCCCCAATGCCAAGGCGCGCGAGATGGTCGATCGCCACAAGGTGCGGATGAAGTATTTCGACGTGATCTACCATCTGACCGAAGACGTCGCCAAGGAAATGGCCGGGCAATGGGGCCCCGAACGGATCGAAACCGTTGTCGGCCGCGCCGAGATCAAGGAGATATTCCCCGCCGGCAAGAAGGACAAGGCAGCCGGGCTGCTGGTCACCGATGGCTATATCCGCAAGGGCATCCATGCCCGCGTCACCCGCGCCGATGTGATCATCACCAAGACGGTGATCCAGTCGCTGCGGCGCTTCAAGGACGATATTGCCGAAGTGCGCGGCGGACTTGAATGTGGTGTGGTGCTGGAAGGGACCAACGATATCAAGCCGGGCGACATCCTCGAGGTGTTCGACGTCGAGATGCGCGAACGGACGATGTAATTGTGATTTGGTGATAATTCATGTCCGAAAGTTTCTTCAGTCGCCATCCGCTTCCTCCCGCCCCGGCGACGCTAGGGTGGGAGCTAGTTCAAGAATGGCCTGAAGAAGGTCGGATTGAGATTGCTTTCCATCCCAATGCGTCGATGCTCAATCCACGAGGATCGGTGCAAGGGGGCTTCGTCGCAGCAATGTTGGACGATACGATGGGGCCTGCGCTCGTATCGATGACCGGTGGCAAGGAAGCGCCGGTGACGATTGACATGAATGTTACGTTTATTCGTCCGGTTGCTCCAGAACGCGTTATCGGTCGCGGCAAGGTCATCAGTCGCACCAAAACCACAGCCTTCCTTGAGGCAGAGTTGTTCGACCTGAGTGGAAATCTGCTCGCTAGATCGACGTCCAGCGCTAGAATTGTTCCTACAGGGTTGTGACGGTAGCCTGATGCCCCGCTACGTCGCCCTGTTCGGTTCCATAAATGTCGGTCGCAACCGGCTGAAGATGGCGGATCTGCGCAGCGCGTTCGAGGGCGAGGGATTCGAGAATGTCGAGACGGTGGTCGCCAGCGGCAATGTGCTGTTCGATCACGAAGAGCGCCCGGAGGTGGGGCTGGAGGAAAAGCTGACGCTGATGATGCGCCACAAGTTCGGAATGGACAGCGTCGCGCTGGTCCGCTCGCGCGATGCTCTGGCGGCGGCGATTGCCGAGAACCCGTTCGGCGCGGACGGCGAAGAGGGCTTCGTCCACACGCTGTTCCTCGAAGGACTGGTTGATCCCGATGGCTTTGCTAGATTGCAAAAGGACCGCACCGGACCCGAACGGCTTGCCCCGGGAACCCGAGCGCTCCATATCGACTATGTTGCGGGCGCTGGTGAGAGCAAGCTGGTCGGCGCCTTTATCGAACGGCGCATGGGTGTGCGCGGCACCGCGCGCAATTTGCGCTCGATGAAGCGGATACTCGCCAAGATGGATGAAAGCGCAGCATAATGGCCATTCCTCCCGCCGCCCCCGAAACCCGCTCGGTTCGCCTGCTCAAAGTGGGCGAACAGGTGCGCCATGTGATCTCCGAACTGCTGATCCGGCAGGAAGTGCATGACGAGGTGCTGGCGTCCAACGCCATCAGCATCACCGAAGTCAGGATGTCGCCCGATCTGCGCCACGCCAGCGTGTTCGTGAAGCCGCTGCTGGGTTCGGACGAGGCTGTGGTGCTGAAGGCGCTGCGGACCAATACCGCCTATTTCCAGAAGGAAGTGGCCGGCAAGCTCAAGCTGCGCTTCGCCGCCAAGCTGAAGTTTCTGCCCGACGAGAGCTTTGACGAGGCGGCGCGGATCGAATCGCTGCTGCGCCATCCCAAGGTTGCGCGCGATCTGGGTGAGGACGAGGGAGCTTAGGTTCTCGGTTTCAGCCCGGAACCATTCGCGCGGTAATCGTGATCGTCACCTTGCGGCCAACGATCATGCTGTAGCTGTTCATCCCGAACTCACGCCGGTCAATCGTGGTCTGCGCGGTCAGCGTGATCGGCTCGCGGCCATTTGCGTGGGCCGGCGGCTGCGCGAAGCTGACCGCAAGCTGGGCCGGCCGGGTCACTCCGCGCGCAGTTATCTCGCCCGCCACAGTGGCAGTTTGCGCACCGGTCATTGCCATCTGGCGCCCCGCAAAGCGCACCGTGGGATATTTTTCAACATCGAAGAATTTCGGCCCCTTGAGGCGGCCCGTTGTGACGGTGTCACTGGAAACAAGCGCGCGGGCGTCGACAGTTACATCAAGGTCGATCGTATCCAGCGCATCGGGCGTCAG
>JANOKC010000062.1:0-7136 GCA_031419035.1 Novosphingobium sp.
GCGGATGCCGCGCTCATCCGGATCGGCCAGCGCCATGCCGGGCAAAGTCAACGCCGCCAACGCTGCTATCAGCGCCACGCGGCGGCCTGATTTCTTGAAAGACATCACGGCCATAGCCGTTCTCCATTTCCTTGCGCCACACCAACGGCGGCGACCTTGGAGACAGGACTATCCGAGTCGTGCTGTCGCCATGGTGAATGGAGGGGTAAGCTTTGCGTTCAGATTTGGGGTGTGAACATGTGAATATTCAATTGGGAAGCGTGGTGACGACCATCGCGTGTCATGCCGGACTTGACGGGTCGTGCGTCATGCTATACATGACGCTCAATGGAAATCGCCAGCATCCGGCACAAGGCATTGCTGCGGCTACTTCTCGAAGGGCAAGCGAAGGGCTGATCGAGCCGCAGCGGCTGCTGGATATGGCCACTTTTATCGCCGTGACTGCCGATTTCGAAGGGCTGGCCGTTCCGCCCAACTACGGTTTCCATGCGCTGACCGGCAATCGCAAAGGCACGTATGCAATGATGGTAACGCGAAACTGGCGATTGATATTCGTCAAGCAGGATAGTCGCACCCTGGCCGAGCTTGATCTGGAGGATTATCACTGATGGCTCTCACCTTGCACCCTTCGGTTTTTGTCCATCCCGGCCCTTGGTTGCGGCGGACTTATGTCGATCATTACGGCCTGACGGTGACGCAGGTTTCTGCGAATCTGGGCGTCAGCCGCCAGAATATGAGCATGTTCCTCAATGGCCACGCCAGCCTCTCCGCAACGATGGCCATGCGCTTCGAGAAGGCTTTCGGGATATCAGCGGACACGCTGATGCGGATGCAGGCCGCCTATGACATCGCACAGGCCCGGCTGCGCGAGGGCGAATTGGGGCTGGAGCGAGTGAAGAAGGTGGCTTGAGTAGGATGTCGAACCGCATCAGGCGTTACAGACATCAATTTGCCCGAAGCTTGTATCGTAAGATTGGTCGATTTTCGGCTTGGGCTGCGACTTACCATTATCGTCGAGCCAATCCAGTTTCCGCAATCGACGTTATGATCGATAATACGATTTTGGATCTTTCCATTTCGCATGAGACGCGCTGGCTCTCGATGGGGGCAGATCCTTTCAGTAGGCGCTTGGAGGATGGCGGGTATTTAGCGAGGGTTCCGGTTCACTCTCCGTCAAACAAAACCAGGCGCTATTGTGAGCTCACTTACCTGAATACATTTGGGATTTTAGCGAGAGGTGGGTGGTTCAATCTCGTTCAATCACACGGACTCAAGATAGAACAGTTTTACCAACCTATTGGGCGTTTCAAGGGGTACGGGATGTTCGATTCTTCCGTGTTAGCTGACCTTGCCATAAAAACGATCGGAGAATCTTGGCATCCCACTCTTGGTCCAACTCGACTGCATCTACTGTCGCCGCAGAAACAGTTTAGGCAAATGATAAACTCAGTGCCTGACACTGACTTTCAGCATATGCTTTCAGTGATGAAAGCACATATGGGCGAAAAATGCAGCCAAGATGCATGGCACATATGGAATGCCGAGCAGGCAGGAGTTAGGTTTTTTCTAACAACGGACAAGAGGTTACTAGCCGCCTTGAATCAAATTCGACGAACTAAGCCAATCAAAAATATGAAAATCGAAGTTCACAGTCCATCTTCGTTGGGAGCATCACTTGGTTTTAAGCCCACTCATCCGATTGCGTTCAGCTATGATCGCACAGACGCGATTGTGCGAACAGATGTGGTGATGCCGAAGGAAGAGCGAAGGCCACGGTCACAGTACCGATAGCCTAACTCACCTAGTCAATTTCTTATACGCCAGCCGCGTCGGCCTATCCGCCGCATCGCCCAGTCTGCGGCGCTTGTCTTCCTCATAAGCCTCGAAGTTCCCCTCGAACCACTCAACGTGGCTATCGCCTTCGAACGCCAGAATATGCGTTGCGAGGCGATCGAGGAAAAAGCGGTCATGCGAAATCACCACCGCGCAGCCGGCGAAATTTTCGATCGCATCTTCCAGCGCGCGCAGGGTTTCGACGTCGAGGTCGTTGGTCGGCTCATCGAGCAGCAGCACGTTGCCGCCTTCTTTGAGCATCTTGGCCATGTGGACCCGGTTGCGCTCACCGCCAGACAATTGCCCGACCTTCTTCTGCTGGTCGGTGCCCTTGAAGTTGAACGCGCCGACATAGGCGCGGGTGCTCATGTCCTGCTTGTTGACCTTCATGAAATCATGCCCGCCGGACACTTCCTCCCAGACGTTCTTGTTCGGATCAAGCTGATCGCGGCTCTGGTCAACGAAGCCCAGGCGAACCGTCTCACCAATCGCGATTTCGCCTCCATCGGGCTTTTCCTGGCCGGTAATCAGCTTGAACAGCGTGGTCTTGCCCGCGCCGTTCGGGCCGATGATCCCGACGATCCCGCCCGGTGGCAGCAAGAATGAGAGGTTCTCGAACAGCAGCTTGTCGCCATAAGCCTTGGAAATGTTTTTGGCCTCGATCACCTTGCCGCCAAGCCGCTCGGGCACCTGGATGACGATCTGGGCCTTGTTGATGATCCGCGTTTCGCTCGATTCGACCAGCTGGTCGAACGCCTTGATGCGGGCTTTGCTCTTGGTCTGGCGGCCCTTGGTGCCCGCCCGGATCCAATCAAGCTCGTCACGGATTGCCTTTTGGCGGCCTTCGTCCTCGCGGCCTTCCTGATCGAGGCGTTTGGCCTTCTTCTCAAGATAGGTCGAGTAATTGCCCTCATAGGGGAAGTATTTGCCGCGATCGATTTCGAGGATCCATTCGACCACATTGTCGAGGAAATAGCGATCATGGGTGATCATCAGCACCGCGCCGGCATATTCCTTGAGGTGGTTTTCCAGCCATTCGACGCTTTCGGCATCAAGGTGGTTGGTCGGCTCGTCAAGCAGCAGAATACCCGGCTTCTGGATCAGCAGCCGGGTCAGCGCGATCCGGCGTTTTTCTCCGCCCGAGAGATTGTCGACCGGCCAGTCACCCGGCGGGCAGCGCAGGGCTTCCATCGCGATCTCAAGCTGATTGTCGAGCGTCCAGCCGTCCACCGCGTCGATTTTTTCTTGCAACGTGCCCATCTCTTCCATCAGCGCGTCGAAATCGGCGTCTTCGGGCGGATCAGCCATGATCATGCTGATTGCATCAAACCGCGCGACCAGATCTGCCGTCTCGCGCGCGCCATCCTTGACGTTCTCCAGGACTGTCTTGGTGGCATCCAGCTCTGGTTCCTGAGCCAGATAACCAACTGTGATGTATTCACCGGGCCATGCTTCGCCGGTGAACTCGGTGTCGATCCCGGCCATGATTTTCATTAGCGTCGATTTACCCGCGCCGTTCGGTCCAACGATGCCGATCTTGGCACCTTGATAGAACTGCAGGCTGATATCGTTCAGCACCGGCTTTGCAGCACCGGGGAAGGTCTTCGTCATGTTCTTCATGACGTAGGCATATTGGGCGGCCATCGGAATCCTCACGGGAACTGGAAGTGCTGGAAATTTGCGCCGCCTCTACAGGGCGGGGCGATTACCCGCAAGCGCAGGCTGCCGGGGCCATATCTCGGGGGTATCGGTGAGCTTCTCACTTTCCACCATTGACCAAAAATAATGAGAAAGCGGCGGTCCTACGTCGTCGACATTCGCGGCAAACCGCAAAAACTTCTACGCAGTTCCTGCACAGGTCAAAACTGGTCTATTTTTATCAATTATACCAGTTTCTTACAAGCCGTCGATATAATGGTCGGGGAGATAGGATTCGAACCTACGACCCTCTGGTCCCAAACCAGATGCGCTACCAGGCTGCGCTACTCCCCGACATTATAATCCGCCCCGAAAGGCTTTCGAACGGTGCCCTGACAGCGTTGGTGGGCCCGGCAGGACTCGAACCTGCGACCTAGCCGTTATGAGCGGCCAGCTCTAACCAACTGAGCTACAGGCCCCAACACCAGCATATGCAAGCCCGACGGGGCGCGCGTTAGCCCGCCTTTTGCGATGTGGCAAGCTCCACTGACTCCATTATGTCTTTGACCGAGCTGGGCCGAACCCCGCGCTGGGCCAAATAGGCGAAAACTTTGCGCCACCAATCGTAGAATCCATCCAGATCCTCTTCGCTACGCACATAAGGCGTGTAGCCCGGAGCCAGCGAGGGGCTGTGGAAGGAAAACATCAGCACCGGCAGACCATCGTCCACTGCCATGTCGATTCCGCGTATCACCTCGTCCAGCGTCACGCCTTCGGGAGTGAGCGGAATGCGCTCAAGCATCCCGATCCGCGCCAGCGCTCCGCGCAGCTGCGGAACGCGCCACATCTTGGGGTAGAGCCAATGTCCCTGACGGCGCAGCATCCCCCAATAGACAGTGGTCAGCGGCAGTTCCATCAGTCCTGCGCCCTGGTCTATCCAATATGGCACCACTGGATGATCGCGAAAGTTGGGCCCGCCAGTCGAGCTGTAATCGAACCGCGCCCGAACCGATGTATCAATGGCAATGGCGCAATCGCTTAGGATATCGGCTGTATTTGGACCAACACCATAGCGTCCGGCGCGGTAGATCAATGGCGTTGACTGAAAATTCTGCTGGATTGTATCGCGCAGCCGTTTGAACTTTTCACGCTCCAGCTCTGCAGTAAGGTTGCCGGCAAAGCTGTTGAATTCAGTCACATCCTCATCGTGCGGCGGGCTAACCCAGGGGTGAAGCTGAACCCCGATCTCGGCCCGCCCAGTTGCCAGCGGCTCGCGCAGAATTTCGGCAGCCATCGGCGAAGTGGCGATCGGATAATCGACCAGGTAGATCGGTACAACGCCCATGCCTTCGCAAAATTGCTGAAATTTGGCGAGCCGCGGGATGGAGTGGATACTGTGGCCAGTCCGGTTTAGCGGCTTGCCCCAGTCAAACTCTTCCTCGGTATCGACTGTCAGGACAAAGCGCTGGCCAAAGCCTGGTTTGAAACGCACCAGATCGCGGCTTTGCGGTAAGTCCGTGATACGTTTGTTCGCCACCGGCGTTTGGCCCCTGTTGCTGTTTCTAGTCGTGATTCGCAGCAACCGTTGGTGCCGCGCCCTCGTTACTATCTTGGCTATGGCCGGTGGTGGGCGCGGTCAAGCCCGGTAGTGTTAATTGCAACCTATCTGTTTTACGGGCCAGCGTTCCGCCTGCCGCCTTGGCCTCTGCTGCTGCCAGCCGCAAGGCAAAGCCAACCCCAAACACCCCTGCTGCAATTGCCTGGGGTACTGCGCCAACGGTGGCGTGGAACAGCGCCTGATCGTCGCGTATCGCCAGAGACGCGGGCAATGCGATGGTCATGCGAAGATTTTCGCCGCGGGCGCGCAGCCTCAGCTTGAGCATTTCACCAGGAGCCGCCGCCCCGGCCAAAGTCGCGAGCAGCCGCCAGACGATCCGCTCAGCTTCAATTTCCGCCAGAGGCACGTGCAGCGGGGACTGATCAATCCGAACTAAAAACCCGCTGCTGCGCGGGCCGGTATGCGGCGCAAGCTGCTCAACGCTGGTTGCCACAACCGCCGCGAAGTCACAGGCTCCGGCCTCCAGTTCAAGGATGCCGCTATCAAACCGGGCCAGTCGCTCAAGTTCCTCAAAAGCGGCCAGCATCCGCGCCGCATCTCCGGCAATCGTTGCCGCAAGCGCGCGATATTCATGCGGAACCTGGCCAAACAGCTGTTGCTGGATGATTTCGGCGAAGCCCTGAATGGCATTCACCGGCGTGCGCAGCTCATGCAGCACCTGGCGAAGCCGGTCAGAGGCACTGTCTGGCAGGGCTGGCTTCGCTTCAGCCAGCGCTGCAGGGGGTCGCCGCATCCGGCCTAGATAGCCTGAAAAGCGTCCGCCCTCTCGCTCAAACCAAGGCGTTGCCTCAACTTGCCATTCCCCTGCGATCGAAGGCGCGCCGGTGATTGCAAGCTTGCCTGCGCGGATTGGTTGGCGCCGCCGTAATGCCGCTGCCAAGGCTGGTTCAACCAGCGCTGGATTGGCAGGATCACGCCCCGCCAAAGCCAGCCCGACAGTCATCGGCGCAACGCCGGGATCGGCCCAGATGATCCGCCCGGCGGCATCGGTGGCAAAATCAAACGCACGAACCTCGGCAGGGATATGGAGCACATGATCCTCGCCCAGCGGCAGGCGCGGAGCGTCACCGGGGGCTGGTGCTTCGATAAATTCACGGGCGCGGCGATAGGCCTCGATCCGCCGCACAATGGCGCCGATGCCTTCGGCCGCTTGACCTGCAGCGGGAGGCGGTGGAGGGGGCAGGACTTCCTCGATCGCGATGTGCTCGCCCATCGGCAGGCCGCGATCATGGATCCCGAGCCGCTCCAGTTGTCGCGCCACCAGCGGTCCAAGATCGCGGCGCTGGCGCACAAAGCTGCGCGCCGGGACCGGCAGAGCAGGGATCAGGTCAAGCCACTGCTCTTCGGTCAGCTGAGCTTGAATCAGAGCAGCGCTGGCGATCTGCGGCTCGTCAGCAGCCAATACAGCGACCAGACGTGGCGATCGCAGCCGGATGCCAGGCCCACCCAGCATAGCCGCTCGCTCGGCAGCGGTGATGGCAGGGGATAGTTCGGCAAGCCGGTCATATGCGGCGTCAATCTGCGGACCGCGCGCTTCGCTGGGCAGGGTTCCAAGCAGATCGAGCAGCTGGCGCAGCTGGATTCGCGACGTCACTGCGCCGTCAGCGCGAAGGCGCAATACGGTGGCAAGACGGTCGTCGAAGTGCATCAAGGCTCCGGGCAATCTGGGTCTATTTGGACGAGCCTGCGGCTTAGCATGTCTCCTGCGCAACGGAAGCGCGGCTGATTGCTGCGTTACAAAGCGGGACGATTGCGGGGGAGAACAATAAAATTATCGCTGGCGGACACCAATAGTTGTGAATATTACCAAGACCGGGCATTGTGCGACGTTGTTGAACTGGGAAAGTTGGGGCAGATGGCGAATCTTGACCAGATTGATCGGCGGCTGCTGTCCGAATTGCAGAACGAAGGCCGCGTCACCAACGTTGAGCTGGCCAACCGCGTCGGCCTCACCGCGCCGCCCTGTCTGCGCCGGGTCCGGGGACTTGAAGAATCAGGCGTAATCAAGGGCTATCATGCCGAGCTGGATGCCTCGAAACTCGGCTTT
>JANOKC010000063.1:0-15096 GCA_031419035.1 Novosphingobium sp.
GGGTCCGGTGGTGATGTCGCCATATTCGGCGGTGTTGCTGATCGAATAGCGCATGTTGGCGATGCCGCCTTCATAGAGCAAATCGACGATCAGCTTGGTTTCGTGGAGGCATTCGAAATAGGCCATTTCGGGGGCGTAACCAGCCTCGACCAGCACCTCGAACCCGGCCTGGATCAGATGGGTGATCCCGCCGCACAGCACCGCCTGTTCGCCGAACAGATCGGTTTCGCACTCTTCCTTGAAGTTGGTCTCGATGATCCCGCTGCGTCCGCCGCCAACGCCGCTGGCATAGGCCAGCGCAACGTCATGCGCGTTGCCGGTGGCGTCCTGATGGACCGCAATCAGGCAGGGCACGCCGCCGCCTTTGACATATTCCGAGCGCACGGTGTGGCCCGGGCCCTTGGGGGCGATCATGATGATGTCGATGTCAGTCGGCGCTTCGATCAGGCCGAAGTGAATGTTGAGGCCGTGGGCGAAGGCCAGTGCTGCGCCGGGGCGGAGGTTGCCCTTGATGTCATCGGCCCAGATCGCGGCCTGATGCTCGTCCGGGGCGAGGATCATCAGGATATCGGCCCATTTGGCGGCGTCGGCATTGGCGAGCACCTTGAAGCCCGCAGCTTCGGCTTTCTTGGCGCTGGCAGAGCCGGGACGCAGCGCAATCGCCACCTCCGTGATGCCGCTGTCGCGCAGGTTCTGCGCGTGGGCGTGGCCCTGGCTGCCATAGCCGAGGATCGCGATCTTCTTGCCGGTGACCAGGTTGAGATCGGCATCGGCGTCGTAGTAAACTTTCACTGCTTCTTCCTTTCGTCACCCCTGCGTCGGCAGGAGCCTATCCAAGTTTGCATTCTGTCGCACCCGCGAATGGGTCCCAGCCTGCGCGGGGATGACGGGTGGGGGTTTATGTGAATTAAGCCGCTTCAGCCCCGCGCATCATCCCGACCACGCCGGTGCGGCCAACCTCGACCAGCCCCAGTTCGCGCATCAGGGCAATGAAGCGGTCAAGCTTGGCGGGGTCGCCGGTCAGCTCGAAGATGAAGCTGCTCGTGGTGGTGTCGATCACCTTGGCGCGGAACACATCGGCCAGCCGTAGTGCCTCGACCCGGGCGTCGCCGGTGCCGGATACCTTGACCAGTGCCAGCTCGCGCTCAACGTGTTCGCCAAGTTCGGTCAGGTCGATCACCTTGTGGACCGGAACAAGCCGTTCCAGCTGGGCATGGATCTGGTCGATCACTTCGGGCGGTCCGTGGGTAACGATTGTGATCCGGCTGACCGAGTGGTTCTCCGAAATGTCGGCCACGGTCAGACTGTCGATATTATAGCCGCGCGCAGTGAACAGCCCGGCGATCTTGGCGAGGATGCCGGCCTCATTGTCGACCGTGATGGTCAGGACATGGCGCTCGGGCGCCTTGTGCTGGATCTTCATTATTTTACACCAATGCCTTTGCTTCATCGTCCATCGTGCCCGCAACTTTATCGCCATACAGGATCATGTCGGTATGCGCCGCGCCGCTTGGGATCATCGGATAGCAGTTAGCCTCTTTGGTGACGAGGCAATCGACGATCACCGGGCCATCATGGTCGATCATCGCCTGGATCCCGGCGTCGAGATCAGCCTCGCTGGTGATGCGGATGCCTTTCCAGCCGTAAGCCTCGGCCAGCTTCACAAAGTCTGGCAGGCTATCGCTGTAACTCTCTGAATAGCGGCTTTCATAGGTCAGTTCCTGCCACTGGCGGACCATGCCCATCCATTCATTGTTGAGGATGAAGATCTTGACCGGCAAGCGGTATTGGGTCGCGGTGCCGAGTTCCTGGATGTTCATCTGGATCGATGCGTCGCCGGCAATGTCGATCACCAACGCGTCGGGATTGCCGCATTGCGCGCCGATTGCCGCCGGAAGCCCGTAACCCATGGTGCCGAGCCCGCCAGAGGTCAGCCATTTGTTGGGCGCATAGAACGGAAAATACTGCGCCGCCCACATCTGGTGCTGGCCGACTTCGGTGGCGATGATCGGATCGCGTGATTTGGTCAGCGCATAAAGCCGTTCAACCGCCAACTGCGGCATGATAGCGTCTTTGCTGGTGGGATAGGCCAGGCTATCGCGGGCGCGCCAGCCGTTGATCCGCGCCTTCCACTCGGTCAGATCATGTGTTTTGCGGCCATCCCAGGCAGCAATCAGCTGTTCCAGCACCCGGGCGCAATCCCCTATGATCGGCAGATCGACCCGAACCGTCTTGTTGATGGAGGAGCGATCGATATCGATATGGATCTTGGTCGAATGGGGCGAAAACGCATCGAGCCGCCCGGTAACCCGATCATCAAACCGCGCGCCGATGCAGACCATCACATCGGCCCGGTTCATCGCCATATTGGCTTCATAAGTGCCATGCATCCCCAGCATTCCCAGCCAGTCGGAATGGTCAGCGGGAAAAGCGCCAAGCCCCATCAGTGTTGAGGTGACGGGCGCGCCGGTCAGCGCCTGCAACTCGCGCAGCAATTCAGTCGCGCGCGGGCCTGAGTTGATTACCCCGCCGCCGGTATAGAAAATCGGCGCCTTGGCATTGGCGATCAGTTCGATCGCGCGGGCGATATCACGGCTGCTGCCCTCAAGCTGGGGCGTATAGCGGTTGCGGCGCTGCGGGGCTGCATCGCTGAAGCTAGCGACAGCAACCTGCACGTCCTTGGGAATGTCGATCAACACTGGGCCGGGGCGGCCTTGCGTTGCGATCTGGAACGCCTCGTCGATGGTGGCGGCGAGTTCTGCTGGGTCCTTCACCAGATAATTATGCTTGGTACAATGCCGCGTGATGCCGACGGTATCGGCCTCCTGGAAAGCGTCAGAGCCAATCAGGCTGGTCGCAACCTGGCCGGTGATGATCACCAGCGGGATCGAATCCATGAAAGCATCGGCAATCCCGGTGACGGCATTGGTCGCGCCGGGGCCGGAGGTGACCAGCACCACGCCGGGCTTGCCAGTTGAACGCGCATAGCCTTCGGCGGCGTGGGCCGCACCGGCCTCGTGCCGGACGAGGATGTGGCGGATGCGCGGCTCATCAAACAATGCATCATAGATAGGCAGCACCGCGCCGCCGGGATAGCCGAACACGAATTCGACCCCCTGCCGGACGAGGCTTTCGACCAGGATGCTGGCGCCACTGCGCTCGTCACTCACCAAACTTACCTTTCCATTCCGAATGTACACACGCTTGAAAGGGTCAACCCGGCACGGTGTGAACCATGCCGGGTCTCCTCTCCAGCTCGCACAAAACCCGTGTTAGCGGATGTTGCCGGGCCTCTAGGAGACATTAAATATCGTGTCAATCGTTAACTGCGCAATAATGATACGAAAATATCATCAATGTCGTAACTAATTTCCACAATCCGAAGCCAGCTTGCCGGGGGTTGATGCCGCAACCAAGTATATTGCCGCTTGGCATAGTTGCGCGTCGACTGAGCTCCACGCGCCTCGCTCTCAGCCAGCGTAGCCGTGCTTGCAAGATAGGCAGAAATCTCCGCCACGCCAATCGCGCGCATTACCGGGAGCGCAGGATCAAACCCGCGCGCCAACAATGCCCGCACTTCCTCAATCGCGCCGCCTGCCAGCATCGCCGCAAACCGGGCGTCGCAGCGCGGATAAAGCACGGCGCGCGGCGGCAGCAGGATCACGGGGTGCAGGGTTATGGCATCGCCGATCCCACCGGATAGCTCGCTCTGCCAATCGGACAAACTTCGCCCGGTTGAACGGACCACCTCCAGTGCCCGCGAAATCCGCGCGCTATCCGCCGGAGCGAGGTCGGCGGCGCGTTCCGGGTCTTCCTGCGTGAGCGCGGCATAGGCATCCGTCACCGGCAACGCGCGGACTTTTACCCGGACAACCGGATCGATTGGCGGGACCGGGGCTATCCCATCTATCAACGTGCGCAAATATAGCCCGGTCCCTCCGACCAGGATCGGCACACCTCCTTCAGCGTGGACTTCTGTAATTGCCGCGCGCGCACGGTTTGCCCAATCGGCAGCGGAACAAGCATCGGCCCCGTCCCATGCCCCAAACAGTAAATGCGGTACCCCGCGCATTTCCTCTGTCGTCGGACGAGCGCTCAGAACTGCCAGATCGGCATAGACTTGCGCGCTGTCGGCGTTGATGACTGTCGGCCTTTGCCCGCGCGCGATCAAACCCAGAGCAAGCCGCACTGCGCAATCGCTCTTGCCGCTCGCCGTCGGCCCTGCAATGAGCGCGAGCGGCGGCTTTCCCGCCACAGGATCAGAGGATGTCTGCGTGCTCATTGCCCGGCTGATAGCAGAACCGGACGTGCTGTCCGCAAATCTCGGTGGTGCGATCCGCAAAATCGAGGGGCAGGGGATGCGCCTCCGCCGCGCCGAGCCGCGCCGGGATGATCAGACCGTGTTTCAGTTCGAGGTTGATGACGGCGCTTCGGTGGCGCTTTGTGTAATCCTCGATCAGGCATTTGCGCCGTCTGACTTGCTGGTTACGGACCACCTGCCGATGCTGCCAAGGGTGTTCGTCTCCGACATGGATTCAACAATGATTGGGCAGGAATGTATTGACGAGCTGGCCGATTTCGCCGGGATCAAGCCGGAGATCGCGGAGATTACCGAGCGCGCAATGCAAGGCGAGCTAGATTTTGCCGAGGCTCTGCATCAACGTGTGCGCTTGCTTGGTGACCTCGGCGAGGATGCTATCCAGCAGTGCCTCGATCAGCGGATCACCCCGATGCCGGGCGCGAAGACGCTGGTAGCAACGCTCAAAGCGCATGGCTGCTACACCGTGCTGGTTACTGGCGGTTTCCATCATTTTGCAGATCCGGTGGCTGGGCAACTTGGCTTTGAGCAAGTGGTCGCCAATCGGCTTGCGGTGGAGCACGGCAAGTTGACTGGCGGCCTGATCGGCGGGATGGTCGATAGTGCAGTCAAGCGGCAGGTACTGCTGGATCAAACCGCGCGGCTTGATGGCGCGGTCAGCCTTGCCACTGGTGACGGGGCCAATGACATCCCGATGTTGGCGGCGGCCACCTATGGCATGGCCTATCACGCCAAGCCCAAGGCCCGCGCCGGTGCTGACGGCACAATTGATCGCGGCGATTTGACCAGTGTGTTGCGGTTGCTAGGAATTGCCGAGAGTGACTGGGTGAGGGGCTAACGCCTGTTCCGCGTTTTGACCCAGGCCGCAATCCGCAAGCCCAGCGCAGCGAAAGCTACTGCGACACAGATCCCTGCGTAGGGCATTTCCTCGCCCGCCGCGACACGGCCGCCATAGGTGAAGACAAACACTGCCCACAGCCAGTGGATCCCGGCAGTGTGGAGCCGCTTCCAATTTCGTCCCATCGCCCGCTGCGCAGTATCGCTGGAAGTCAGCGCCATCGCAAAGAGCAGCGCATAAGCCAGGCCGCCGCCCAGCAGTGTTTCCACGAGCGGCGGTTCACCAATCAGTTGGAGATAGGTGACGAGCGCGGCGAGATGGACCGTATGGCTGGCGGCAAAGCCCAAGCCCCACCAACGCCGATCACGGACCAGCGCCTTGGTCAGCACATTGGGCCACAGGCGCAGAAGCGATGATGCCGAGTAGGTCAGGATAAAGATCGGGAAGCCAACTCGTGCCGTCCAGCGCGCGGCCAGCTTCCAGCCTTCGATCCAGTCCGGTGTGGCGGCAAGGCCGGCCTCCACCGCCAACAGTGCTGCCAGCAGTCCCAAAGCCAACGGCCAACGCCCGAGCCACATAGGTATCCCACTCGAAATTGCGTTGCGCTGACTAGCTGGAAAGCCCGCGTTGATCCACATGGTATTTGCCTATTGACATAGATGTAAGTAAGTGGCATTTGACATCCATGGAAAGCATCACCCCCTCAGCTGCTTTTGTCGCCGATGATCACGGTGGCACAACCGATACGGCATCGTTTGCCAACCTGCCCTTGTTCGATGAGGGGCGCCCTGAACCGGTGCTGCGTCCGCTCAAGGCATGGGGCCACTTCCGCGAACTGCTGAAGGACAAGGAAAACACTGAAGAGGTGTTCCACATCTTTGAATCGCTGCCGTGGAAGGGCCTGCGCCCCGCCGCCGAGGCGTTCCTGACTAGTGACCGCGGCCAGGCGATCCGGGCGAGCGAGCCGCATCTGCCCACAATCCTTGATGATCACGCTGCGCTGCGCCGCTTGCCCGAAGGCAGCGTCGCCCATGCCTATTGTGATTTTATGGAACGCGAAGGGCTGAGCGCCAAGGGGCTGGTCGATGAGTTTGAACGTTTCAACAACGGCCGTTTTGATTTTGGCGATCAGTTTGAGTGGTACATGAACCGCCTGCGCGATACCCATGATCTGCTCCACATCCTGACCGGATATGGCCGCGACGCACTGGGTGAGCAATGCGTGCTGGCCTTCACCTACAGCCAGCAGCCAAGCCCCGCACATCTGTTCATCGCCTATGCCGGCGGGATCAACATGAAGAGCCGGGTCAAGAGCCGTGCCCCTGTGCTGCGCGCGGTTCGTGAAGGGCAAAAGCTGGGCAAGGCCTGCCCGCGGATTGTGGAAACCCCGATCCGTGAGCTGCTGGCGATGCAAGTCGATGAAGCCCGCGCCAAGCTGGGGATTACGCCAACACGCTTTTATGCGCAGGCCCATGCGGTGTGGCGCAGCATGGGGATTGACCCCTACGATATGCTGACGGAAAAAGCGGCCTAAAGCCAGCTTGCGATCTGCTCCAGCGGCTTGCGGCGGGTGGCGTGGACCGGAACGGTGGCGCCTTGTGCCGGATGGCCAACCACGATCAGCATTAGCGGCTTTTCATCCGATGGCCGCTGACAGATGGCATTCAGGAATTTCATCGGTGCGGGCGTGTGCGTTAGCGTTGCAAGGCCTGCGTCGTGCAGGGTCGCCAACAGCAATCCAGCGGCAATGCCGACGCTTTCGGTCACATAGTAATTCTGGCGGTGGTCAGTCGGGTCCAACCCGCCGCGCCGCTGGCCGAAAACGACAATCAGCCAGGGTGCTATTTCCAGAAACGGCTTGTTATCGTCGGTGCCGAGCGGGGCCAGCGCTTCCAGCCATTCCTTACCCGCCTTGCCGGCATAGAAGGCGCGTTCCTCTTCTTCGGCGCCCCGCCTGATTTCGCGGCGCTTGTCGGCAGAGGAAACCACCGCGAAATGCCAGGGCTGGTGATTGGCCCCCGATGGCGCAGTGCCAGCGGCCAGCAGCGCCTGCTCGATCACTTCGCGCGGTATCGGATCGGGCGAGAATTCACGGCAGGTGCGGCGGGTGCGGAGTTGCTCATAAGCAGTGGTAGCGCGGTCGATACGTTCGGCGTCAGACAGCGCCGTCAGCGTGGGGTAGGGTAGCTTGGGGTAATCCGCACTCAAGTTTCCATCCAGTCCCGGAAGAAGCTGTCGCTGGCTTCGCGCAGGGCGGTGAGGGGGATTGTTGCAACGTGCCCAAAGTAGCCAGGATTGTCGCCAATCTGGATTTCACCACTTGAATTCGTCCAGCCTACCACGGCGTAATCAAGACCAGCTGCCACGACGCGGTCAGCAACCGTCTTTAGTTTGTCACCGCCCGCGACCACGCACAAGTATCGGCCTTGGTCTTCGCCAAAAAGCAACCCTTGAAGTGAGTTTGCATCCGTCGGGAATTCGACGCACAGATGCCCGCCGCGATTTCCGGCGAGTGCCATTTCCGCAAATGCGACAACGAGACCACCATCCGAAATGTCATGGACCGCCGTCAGCAAGCCTTTGGCAAGCAGTTCCCGAACGAGTTCGCCCGTCGCTCGTTCTTTTGCCAGATCGACTGGTGGTGGACTTCCATCTTCCGGACCGTGGATTTCCCTCAACCAGATCGACTGCCCCAAGTGACCTTCGCATTTGCCGATCATCACAACAGTTTCGCCAGCAGCCTTGAACCCAATCGTCGCCATATTGGCGTAATCGTCCATCAGGCCGACGCCGCCAATCGCTGGCGTCGGCAGGATCGCTGAGCCACCGCCGGTCGCCTTGCTCTCGTTGTAAAGGCTGACGTTGCCCGAAACGATTGGGTAATCGAGCGCCCGGCAGGCATCGCCCATACCGCGCAGGCACTCGAGGATCTGGGCCATGATTTCGGGCCGCTGCGGGTTGGCGAAGTTGAGGCAGTTGGTGATTGCCAAGGGTTTGGCGCCAACTGCTGAGATATTGCGATAGGTTTCTGCCACCGCCTGCTTGCCGCCTTCATAGGGATCGGCATAGCAATAGCGCGGGGTGCAATCAGTGCTCATCGCGAGCGCCTTGCGGGTGCCGTGGAGCCGGACAACCGCCGCATCGCCGCCGCTCAGTTGCAGTGTATCGCCGCCAACCTGGCTGTCATACTGCTCCCAGATCCAGCGCCGACTGGCGAGATCGGGGCAGGCCATCAGCTTGAGCAGGTCCGCACCGATGTCGGTGCTTTCGGGAACATCGCCGAGCGGTGCGACATTGGCCCAGACCTTGTAATCTTCCAGGCTCAGCGCCGGGCGGTCATACATCGGCGCATCATCGGCGAGCGGACCCAGCGGAATATCGCAAACCACCTCGCCGTCAAACTCCAGCACCATGTGGCCGGTATCCGTCACTTCGCCGATCACTGCGAAGTCCAGCTCCCACTTCTTGAAGATCGCCGCCGCCATCGGCTCCTTGCCGGGCTTGAGCACCATCAGCATTCGCTCCTGGCTCTCACTCAGCATCATCTCATAGGGCGTCATGCCTTCTTCGCGGACCGGCACCATATTCATGTTGAGCTTGATGCCAGCGCCGCCCTTACTGGCCATTTCGACACTGGACGAGGTCAGCCCTGCCGCGCCCATGTCTTGAATTGCAACAATCGCATCGGTCGCCATCAGTTCCAGGCAAGCCTCGATCAGGAGCTTTTCGACGAATGGATCGCCCACCTGCACGGTCGGGCGCTTTTCTTCGATGTCATCGCCAAAATCGGCGCTGGCCATAGTCGCGCCGTGGATCCCGTCGCGCCCGGTCTTGGAGCCGACATAGACGATCGGATTGCCAAGGCCGGTGGCGGCGGAATAGAAAATCTTGTCCTGATCGGCGACCCCCACTGTCATCGCGTTGACGAGGATGTTGCCGTCATAGGCGCGGTGGAAATTGGTCTCACCCCCTACAGTGGGCACGCCGACGCAATTGCCATAGCCGCCGATCCCGGCAACCACGCCTTGGACCAGATGCTTCATTTTGGGATGGCTGGGATCGCCAAACCGCAGTGCGTTGAGATTGGCAATCGGCCGCGCGCCCATGGTGAAGACATCGCGCAGGATCCCGCCAACGCCCGTCGCTGCGCCTTGGTAGGGCTCGATATAGCTGGGGTGGTTGTGCGACTCCATCTTGAATATGCAGGCGAGATTGTCGCCGATGTCGATTACCCCGGCGTTTTCGCCCGGACCGCAGATGACCCATGGCGCCTTGGTCGGCAGTTTCATCAGGTGAATGCGACTGGATTTATACGAGCAATGCTCCGACCACATGACCGAGAATATGCCAAGCTCAATCAGATTCGGTTCGCGGCCAAGAGCGTGCAGCACACGGGCATATTCTTCTTCGGACAGCCCATGGGCAGCGACGACTTCGGAGGTGATATCGGCCATACCCGGGCCTTAGCGGCGCACCGCGCAGACGGCTAGCCTGATTGGGGTAGCTTTTGCGCGCTTTTCCCCACCCACCATGCCGCCAGCGTCGCCAAGCCAAAGCCGAAGCCTGCCAGCAAGCTGGTTCCAGCCGTCACTTCGGGTTGAACCGGTCCGAACCAGTTGATCGCCTGAAGCAACAACAAAACCCCTGCCATAGCTGCCATGCGCGGCCCTGATGGTTGCATCCTGCGGGCATAGAACCACAGTGCGGCGAAAGTTATGCCCAGCTCCAGTGGGATTTCGATCCATGGGTAATTCCAAAGGCCAAGGCCCAGATTGGGCGGTCTGCCAGCCAGTGTCAGATCAGGAACATGCACCAGCAGATCGAGGAACCAATGCGACAGCACTACCGCCCCGCCAATAAACGCAGCTCTGCGGTTCATGTTTGCCAGCCATATTAGTGCAGCAAACAGCCCGGCGAACACCACACTTCCGAGCAGGCTGTGGGTATATGGCATATAGTATAGGTCCATCGGGTTCATCGCGCTGATTCCGGGGGTGATGCGCATCCGCTCGGTCCCAGTCAGCAAAAAAGCGAAGAACAGCCAATCGACCAGTTGGGCGGCTATGAACAGCGTTCCCAACTTTGGAGAATTTTTCTGCGTTGCTGCAACCAGCGCTGGCGCCCAATGACCGATGAACATGCTGTGTTCTCCCCCCGAAGAATGGACTAAGCTTGCGTTTTGGCCAGCATTCCGACAGCCCAGGTAGCGATCCCACTGGCCAGCGCAGTGGCGGCAGCACCCCATGCGATGTCGATCAAGGTAATCTGGGTCGACCAGACTTTCATCGTCGCCTGATTGGTCAAATCATAGGTCGCATAGGCAATCCCGCCAAGCAAAGCGCCGTTCAGCACCGCAAAGGGCACACCCTGCGCAAGCCCCGGACGCACCGCGAACCATACCATTGCCGCGATATACAGCACATAAAAAATCAACGCCGGTGCGATGCGAAAGCTTGGGGCCAGCAATTCACCCAACACCGGGCGATACAAATTTGGGCCAGCCCAGCGCAGCCAGAGAAAATCGAGCACACCAAAAGCCAGTCCGGCGGCAACGTAGGCAGTAATCCACTTCATTTGCGCTATCTCCTGTTTCCTCACAGCTTGACCCTTGGCGCTTGCCCGGTCAATGCTCTCCAGCGATGGATGATGCAGTAACCGATATTTCTACCCTGAGCTTCGAGGATTCCTTGCGTGCGTTGGAAGATATCGTCCGACGTCTGGAAAGTGGGGAGGTTCCGCTCGATGATTCGATTACGCTTTATGAGCGCGGAGAGTTGCTGCGCAAGCATTGTCAGGCTCGCCTTGATGCCGCGCAGGCGCGGATTGAGCGAATCGTTGCCGGACCTGATGGGGCCGCAATTGGAACCCAGCCATTTGATGAAGCCCCGGGCCGCTAGGCGATGTCGAAGCACCTGATCAACGATCCGCTATTGGCTGACGCTCTGGTCCGGATCGCTGGCGACATCGATGCTGCGTTCGATGCGCTTTTGCCGGTTCCACAAGATACGCGTGCCCGCTTGGTTGAGGCTATGCGCTATTCCGCGATTGGCGGGGGCAAGCGGGTTCGCCCATTGCTGCTTTGCGCCACGGCAGAACTTTATGGGGTGGACCGCGCTGTTGCGATCCGAGCAGGCGTCGCGATCGAATCCATCCATGTCTATTCGTTGATCCATGATGACCTGCCCTGCATGGACGATGACGCCATGCGCCACGGCAAGCCAACGCTTCACTGTACTTTTGATGAAGCGACAGCGGTGCTGGCAGGCGACGCGCTCCATGCCTTCGCTTTTGAAGTGCTAGGCGATCTGCGCAGCGGTGGTGATCCCTTTACCCGGATCGAACTTGTTCAGGCGCTGGCAGGTGCAAGCGGTGCGGCCGGTATGGCCGGCGGGCAAATGATGGATATTGTCGCTGAAGGAACCACTTTCGATCTCCAGACTGTGACCCGGCTTCAGCAATTGAAGACTGGAGCACTGCTTGGCGCTGCGGTGGAAATGGGTGCTATTCTCGGCAAGGTGGCGATTGAAGGACGGGCGCATCTGCGCGGCTATGCCCGCGATATTGGTCTTGCCTTTCAGATTGCAGACGACCTGCTCGATCATGAAGGCGAAGAGGCAGCGGCAGGCAAGGCCTTGCGCAAGGATGCGGTGGCGGGCAAGCAGACTTTTGTATCGCTGCTGGGGCCAGACCGCGCCCGTGATCAGGCGCGAATGCTGGCTGATCAGGCTATTTCGCACCTCGGTCAGCATGGCTCAGAGGCCGATCTTTTGCGCGCTCTGGCGCGGTACATAGTTGAGAGGGACCGGTAATGAAACAACGCGTGGGCGTTTACCCCGGCACTTTCGACCCGATTACGCTGGGCCATGCCGATATTATCCGGCGGGGTTCCAAGTTGGTCGACAAGCTGATTCTTGGCGTCACCACCAATCCTTCGAAGAACCCGATGTTCTCTCCTGAAGAGCGAATGGCGATGGTAACGCGCGAAGTGGCCGAAATGGGCATCGACAATGTCGAAGTGGTTGGCTTCAACGCCTTGCTGATGCGCTTTGCAGAAAAGCAGGGCGCGACTGTTATCATCCGCGGACTTCGCGCTGTGGCGGATTTTGAGTATGAGTATCAAATGGCTGGTATGAACCAGCAAATCAACGCCAGGATCGAAACTGTGTTTCTGATGGCGGATGTCAGCCTGCAACCGATTGCGTCAAAATTGGTCAAGGAAATTGCACTTTTTGGCGGGGATATTGCGCCGTTTGTCAGCCCGGCGGTTCGTGACGATGTCAGAGCCCGGATTGCGATTACCGGGACTCTGGGCGATTATTAGGTCCGTTCATTGCCACGACAGAGAAGCGCCGCTATCCCGCCGAAGCACTATCCCTTTTTTGCTTAGTTCGAGATCCACACGCATGAACCCTTGTTCGCTAGTAGCCTTTGTCCTTGGCCTGACACTGGCGGCCGTTCCAGCGCTGGCCAAGGATGCGCCGCCTCCCGCCTCGGCTCCGGCTGTAGCTGTGCCGGTTAGTGCCTGGGTGGATGCAGACGCATCGCATGAGCCGGAGAACATTCTCCTACTCGATCTTTCGAATGGCGGGCGCGTATCGATCCGGCTGATGCCGCAATGGGCACCCGTACATGTTGAGCGGATCAAGACACTGGTTCGTGAAGTTTTCTACAACGGCATCATCTTTCACCGCGTGTTCGACGGCTTTATGGCCCTGACGGGCGACCCAACCGGGACCGGCGGGGGAGGCTCGAAGCTGGAAGATCTGAAGGCAGAGTTCAACAAGGTGCCCCATCTGCGCGGCAGTGTTTCGATGGCGCGCACTGATGCGCCGGATTCGGCCAACAGCCAGTTCTTCCTGGTTTTTTATCCGCGCATGGCGCTGGACAACAAATACACCAATTTCGGCAGGGTGATTAGCGGGATGGACGTGGTCGATGTGATCGAACGCGGCGAACCACCGACCAAGCCAACCAAGATTGTCCAGGCCTCGCTCGCCTCGGATGGCAAGGCGCGTCCAGCCCCATTGGTTGTTGCAGAGCCAGCATCGATCACGGCCAGCCAGCTGAGCGGTTCCACGTCGAACTGAGCGTCGTTCCGGCTCTTCAATGGGCTCAGGATGATCGGTATTTTTTACAGTGCGCGTAGATCTGTTCGATTTCAATCTTCCGCCAGAACGGATTGCCTTGCGCCCCGCTCGCCCTCGCGATGCGGCGCGGATGTTGGTAGTGGCGGGAAAGGATGCGCCAACTGATGGCCGGGTCGGCGATCTGCCGGGTCTGCTGCGCAGCGGCGATGTTCTGGTGTTTAATGACACCCGCGTTATTCCCGCCCAGCTTGAAGGAACGCGCGGCGAAGCGCGGATCGGCGCAACACTGCACAAGCGGATCGATCTGCGGCGGTGGCAGGCGTTCGTGCGCAACAGCAAACGGCTGCACATTGGTGATGTGATCACTTTTCCGGCAAAAGTTTCCGTAATTGCTGAGACTCTGCACGCCGATGGCAGCTGGACGCTGGTCTTTTCAGGCGATGAGCCAGTCGAAGTGCTGCTGGCGCGCGCTGGAACCATGCCGCTCCCACCCTACATCGCCCTGAAGCGCGGGACCGATGAGGATGACCGGAGCGATTACCAGACGATGTTCGCAGCAAAGGATGGCGCTGTAGCAGCGCCGACCGCCGCACTGCACTTTACTCCTCAATTGATGGCTGCGCTGACCGATGCCGGAGTTGGGCATGAAACGCTGACTTTGCACGTCGGCGCGGGCACATTCCTGCCAGTAAAGGCCCAGCACACCGAATCCCACGCGATGCACGCCGAATGGGGCCGGATCGATACAGAGACTGCGGCGAGACTCAATGCGGCGAGGACGGCGGGTGGACGCGTGATTGCGGTAGGCACCACCAGTCTGCGCCTACTCGAGAGCGCAGCCGACGAGAATGGCGTAATTCATCCTTTTGAAGGCGACACTGCAATTTTCATCACGCCTGGCTACCGCTTCCTTGCAATCGACGGGCTAATGACCAACTTCCATCTGCCGCGCTCGACCCTGTTCATGCTAGTCTCGGCGCTGATGGGGCGCGAGACGATGCAGGCGGCCTATGCCCATGCGATCGAGCGGGAATATCGCTTCTACAGCTATGGCGATGCCTCGCTTCTGCTGCCATAGCGCTGAGATGCCTCCGCGCTTTGCCTTCACCACCGCTGCCACCGACAGCAAAGCCCGCACCGGAGTCATCACTACGCGCCGAGGCGAAATTCGCACGCCTGCGTTCATGCCGGTCGGCACCGCCGCCACCGTAAAGGCGATGAAGCCCGACAGCGTGCGCGCGACTGGCGCTGATATTATCTTGGGTAACACCTATCATCTAATGCTCCGTCCCGGCGCAGAGCGGGTCGCGCGATTGGGCGGCCTGCACAAATTCATGAACTGGCACGGGCCGATTCTGACCGATTCGGGCGGCTATCAGGTTTTCAGCCTTGCGACGCAACGCAAGATCACGGATCGCGGTGCGACGTTTCGCAGTCACATTGATGGTTCGCTCCTTGAACTCACGCCCGAACGGGCCGTTGAGATCCAGCAGAATCTCGGCTCCGATATCGCGATGGTGCTCGACGAATGTCCGCCCGGCGACGGCGGTCCCGAAGTCATGCGGGCAGCCGTTCGCCGGTCGATTCTCTGGGCCGAGCGATGCCGTGTTCACCACACACTTAAGGATCAGGCACAGTTCGCCATCGTTCAGGGCGGTACGGATATTGCCTTGCGGGCCGAATGTGCCCGTGAGCTCGTGGCGATGAATTTCCCCGGCTACGCCCTCGGCGGCTTCAGCGTCGGCGAGTCGCCGGAGCAGATGCATGCCGCCTTGCCCGCATGTGCGGCCATTTTGCCGGCCGATAAACCCCGTTATCTCATGGGCGTGGGCCGGCCGCTGGATTTGCTGATC
>JANOKC010000064.1:0-25113 GCA_031419035.1 Novosphingobium sp.
CCTGGGGGCGGTGTTTGCGGGTTTCTTGTTCCACCACACTTTTATCAGTGCGGGCGATGGCGAGTTCTGGAAGGGCAGTATTGCCTTCACCGAACACTTGATTCACGCGATGCATGAAGTGCCGCTGTGGGTGAAATGGGCCCCGTTTGCAGTGATGCTGACCGGGCTGGTGATTGCCTGGTACGCCTATATTCGCAATCCGCGGTTCCCGGCGCTGTTCGTCGAGCAATTCACGGTGCTGCACCGGTTCGTCTACAACAAATGGTACTTTGATGAGTTGTATGACAGGATCTTTGTGCGCCCGGCCTTCTGGATCGGACGCCAGTTCTGGAAGCGCGGCGATGTCGGGATCATTGACCGGTTTGGCCCCGATGGTGCGGCCAGGCTGGTTGCGCTCGGCTCCGGCTATGCGCAGCGGGTTCAGTCGGGCTATCTCTATAGCTACGCGCTGTTCATGCTGCTCGGTCTGGTGGCGGCAATCAGCTGGGTGATGGTGCGCTAGTATGAACGGCTTCCCCATCCTCTCTGCCATGCTACTCGTGCCGCTGATCGGCGCGGTTTTTTGCCTGTTCGCGGAGGCAAAAGCGGCGCGGATGATCGCACTGGTGGCCACGGTGATCGATTTTGCGCTCGGTATAATGCTGTGGGCGAATTACGATATCGGCGGCGCGCAGTGGCAATTTACCGAGCATTTGCCCCTGTTCGCCGGGTTCAACTGGGCGCTGGGGATCGATGGCATCGCGCTGATGTTGATCATGCTGTCGGTGTTCCTGATGCCGATCTGCATTGGTGCAAGCTGGAACTCGATCGACAAACGCGTCGGCGAATACATGGCCGCGTTCCTGATGATGGAAACGCTGATGATCGGCGTGTTCACAGCGCAGGATCTGTTCCTGTTCTACATCTTTTTCGAGGCTGGGTTGATCCCGATGTATCTGATCATCGGGATCTGGGGCGGGGCGGACCGGATCTACGCCAGCTACAAATTTTTCCTCTACACCCTGCTCGGCTCGGTGCTGATGCTGATTGCAATGCTGTGGATGGTCAACGAGACCGGCACCACCGATATTCCGACGCTGATGAATTATGATTTCGCGCCCGAGGCGCAGAAATGGCTGTGGCTGGCGTTCTTCGCGAGCTTTGCGGTGAAAATGCCGATGTGGCCGGTTCATACCTGGTTGCCCGACGCGCATGTTCAGGCACCGACCGCAGGCTCGGTGATCCTGGCCGGGGTGCTGCTCAAGATGGGCGGCTATGGCTTCATCCGTTTCTCGCTGCCGATGTTCCCCGAAGCGTCTGCTGAGTTCTCTTGGTTGATCTTCGCGCTGTCGATGATCGCGGTGATCTACACTTCGCTGGTTGCGCTGGTGCAGGAAGATATGAAGAAGCTGATCGCCTATTCCTCCGTCGCCCATATGGGGATCGTTACGGTCGGACTGTTTGCCTTCAATGTACAAGGCCTGGAAGGGACCATGATCGTCATGCTCAGCCACGGGCTTGTTGCGGGGGCATTGTTCCTCGGGGTCGGGGTCATCTACGACCGGTTGCATACCCGTGAGATTGACCGCTACGGTGGGCTGTCGATCAACATGCCGCAATATGCGCTGTTCTTCATGCTGTTCACCATGGCCTCGGTTGGCCTGCCTGGGACCAGCGGCTTTGTTGGAGAATTCCTTGCGCTGGCGGGAATCTATCAGGTTTCCAGTTGGGTGACGCTGGTCTGCACGACCGGGATCATCCTGGGCGCGGCCTATATGCTGTATCTATATGCGCGGGTATTCTTCGGCGTGCAGAAAAATGCCGATGCGGCCGCCATGCCCGATCTTGACCGCCGCGAATGGTCGATGATGGCTGCTCTGGCCGCCGTGGTTTTGTGGATGGGGGTCTATCCCGAGAGCTTCCTCGCCCCGATGCGCAGCGATATTGCCGCGCTCGATGCAAGGCTTGCGCGTGCACGGCCTGATGGCGATGCGCAGCTTAAGGCCGGGGAGCGACCGCTCAAAATGATAATAATGGATTTGCCGGATCGGGGTGAGCATTCAACCAATGCCCCACCGCCGCCCCCACCGCTTCCGGTAACGAAGGAGGCGCACTGATGGACTGGGGCCATTCACTTCGCCTCGTTGCGCCCGAGGAATTACTCAGTATTTCAGGACTTATCCTGCTGCTGGTTGCCGCATGGGCTGGTGACAAGGCGGCCCGCGCGATCAGCATTGCTGCTGTGGCGGTGCTTGCGGGTTGCGCATTCCTCGTTGCACCGGCGCTTTGCAACGGTGCGATGGGCCCGGAAACTGTGGCCTTCTTTGGCCAGTATCAGGCCGACGCGTTCTCGAGCTTTGCCAAACTTCTGATTTATGCTGCGGCCGCCGCTTCGCTGATCGTTGCCCCGGCGTTCTTTGACCGGGTCAAGGGGATGCGGGCGGAATATCCCATTCTGATCCTGTTTGCCGTGCTCGGCATGGGTATAATGGTTTCAGCCACAGACCTGATTACGCTCTATATCGGCTTGGAGCTTAACTCACTTGCCGCTTATGTACTCGCTGCCTTCCTGCGCGATGATGAGCGCTCGGCCGAGGCGGGGCTCAAATATTTCGTGCTTGGCGCGCTGGCCAGCGGCATCCTGCTGTTCGGGATGAGCCTGACCTATGGCTTCACCGGAACCACCAGCTTTGCGGGGATCAACGACGCGCTGGAATCCGGCCTTTCGCGGGGCGCGCTGTTCGGCATTGTCTTCATGCTGGCGGGCTTGGCTTTCAAGATTAGCGCGGTGCCGTTCCACATGTGGACGCCCGACGTTTATGAAGGCGCGCCAACGCCGGTCACCATGTTCTTCGCCTCTGCGCCCAAGGTTGCAGCCCTGGCGCTGACCATGCGAGTGTCGCTGGCGGCCTTTGCTGAACAAGCAGCGGCGTGGCAGCAAATCATCATTTTTGTCGCGCTCGCCTCGATCATCGTTGGAGCGTTGGGCGCGATCGGGCAGAGGAATATCAAACGCCTGCTGGCCTATTCGTCGATCAACAACGTCGGCTTCGTCCTGATCGGCCTTGCCGCTGCGACCCCGCAGGGTGCCGCAGCGATGCTGGTTTATCTGGCGATCTATGTCGCTATGACTGTTGGTGCCTTTGTCGCGGTGCTGATGCTCAAGGATGCAGACGGCAATCAGGTAGAAGAGATCGCTGACCTGGCCGGACTATCGCGGCATCGCAAGGTGCTCACTGCTTGCCTCGCCATGATCATGTTCAGCCTGGCCGGAATTCCGCCGCTGTTCGGTTTTTGGGGCAAGTTTGTGGTGTTCCAGGCGGCGGTGCAGGCGGATTTGGTGCTGCTTGCCGCAATCGGGATCGCGGCGTCGGTAATAGGTGCTTTCTATTATCTCAAGATCGTCAAGATCATGTATTTTGACGAACCGGCGAACAAGGTAGTCGGGCGCAGCGACTGGGCGCATCAAGCATTGTTGGCAATTGCGGCGCTGTGCATTTCGCCACTCGGTTATCTGTTGACCAGGCAATTGGGTGATCTGGCACAAGCGGCAGCGATCGCCTTGTTCCACTTTACCTGATTTCACAGGCTTGATCGAAACTATCGACATCACCGGATCGACCAATGCCGATCTTGCGGCGCGCCTGGCTGCGGGCGAGCAGATTGACGAGGGCTTCTGGTTGGTTGCTGACCGGCAAAGCGCCGGGCGCGGACGGCAGGGCCGGGTGTGGTTCGATGGTGCGGGCAACTTTATGGGCTCGACCGTGGTCCGCCTTGGCCCCGGTGATCCATCGCCCGGAACACTGGCGCTGCTGGCGGGGCTGGCGGTGTATGAGGTGGTGACCGGCAGGCTGGTACCGCCGCAGCGTGCCGCGCTCAAATGGCCTAATGATGTGATGATCGGATCGGCCAAACTGGCCGGAATCCTGTTGGAGCGGTTAGGCGAGCAGGTGATCATCGGCATCGGAGTCAATCTGGTCGCTGCGCCGCAATTGCCAGACCGTGCGACCATCGCGCTGACCGCCTTTGGCCCTTCGCCCGACAGAGATCAATTCGCCGCTGATCTGGCGCAACAGTTCGCAATCGAGTTGGAACGCTGGCGCAACTATGGTCTGGCACCAATTGTTGCCCGTTGGCTCTCCGCTGGTCACCCGATCGGCACGGTGCTGGAGGTGGGAGAGGCAGGTGAGCAGAAGCAGGCTGGCACATTTGATGGTCTGACCGATGATGGTGCCTTGCAGCTTCGCTTGGCAGACGGAACGTGCCATGTCATCCACGCTGGCGAGGTTCGCCTTGCAGATATCAACTGAACCGGAACCAAAAGCCATGCTGCTCGCTATTGATGTCGGTAACACCAATATCGTTTTTGCGCTGTTTGACGGACGCACCATCAAGGCGCGCTGGCGGATCGCGACCGATCCACGCCGTACCGGCGATGAATACGCGGTCTGGCTGATGCAGCTGCTGGCGATCGAGGGGTTCAAGCGCGAGGATATCAGCCGCACCATTATAGCAACGGTGGTACCGCGTGCGCTTCATAACTTGACTGTGCTGGTTTCGAAATATTTCGGGCATGACCCCCTTGTCGCCGGGCTCGCACCAGCCGATTACGCCATCGACATTGATGTCGATGAGCCTAAGTCACTCGGAGCCGACCGCGCGGTTAATACAATTGCGGCGCATGACAAATATCCCGGCGATCTGATCGTGGTCGATTTTGGGACGGCGACAACTTTCGACGCGGTTGATTTCAACGGTGCCTACAAGGGCGGAATCATCGCCCCCGGCATAAATTTGTCGCTCGACGCGCTGGTTGGCAACACCGCCAAACTGCCGCGGATCGCGATTGAGGCCCCGCGCGACAGTAGCGTGATCGGGCGTAATACAGAGGATCAGATGTTGATTGGCGTTTTCTGGGGTTATGTCGCGATGATGGAAGGCCTCATCGCTCGAATGCGGGCAGAGATTGGCCGCCCGGCCAAGGTGATCGCCACTGGCGGGCTAGCCGTGCTGTTCCACGCGCATACCGATATCTTTGATGTAGTCGACAACGATCTGACCCTTGAAGGGCTGGCTTTGCTGGCCGAGCGGGCGGCCACCCGGTGAAGCAATCACACAAACCAGGCAAAGAACTGCTCTTCTGTGCGCTCGGGGGCTCGGGCGAAATTGGGATGAACGTCAATCTCTATTGCTGCGATGGCAAGTGGTTAATGGTGGATCTGGGGATGACCTTCAGCGGCAATGAGTATCCCGGCGTCGAACTGGTCTTCGCCGACCTCGATTTTATCGAAGAGCGCGCCAAAGACCTCATCGGGATCGTCCTGACCCATGCGCATGAGGATCACATCGGCGCGGTTCCCTATTTCGCGCAGGAACTGGGTGTTCCTCTCTATGCAACGCCCTTCACGGCCCGGCAGGTACAGAATAAGCTGGAAGAGGCTGGGATCACCAAGGACGTGAAGCTCAAGGTGATCGATCATCTCGATCGCTTCCAGCTTGGCCCGTTTGGAATCCGCTATGTCCCGCTGGCACATTCGATCGCCGAGGGCAACGGACTGCTGATCGACACACCCTATGGCAACATCTTCCACACCGGCGACTGGAAGCTGGATCCAGAGCCGCTGATCGGGGTTCCAACTACCCAGGCTGAACTGACCGCGATTGGCGATGAGGGCGTGCTCGCGCTGGTGTGCGATTCAACCAATGTGTTCAATCCCGAAGCGTCGGGATCAGAAGGCAATGTTTATCGCGGGCTGCTGGAAGAAGTAGCCAAACACAAGGGCCGACGCGTGCTGGTTACCACCTTTGCCTCCAATGTCGCGCGGTTGCAGACATTGGGCAATGTCGCGCGGGAAAACGGCCGCAAACTGTGCGTGGCAGGGCGTTCGCTTGATCGGATTATCGCTACAGGTAAGGCCAGTGGCTACCTCAAAAATCTGCCAGAAATCGTCGATTTTGATACAGCGATGCGACTGCCGCGCGGTGAGGTGCTAATCATGGCGACCGGCGGGCAGGGCGAGGATCGCGCTGCCCTGTCGCGGATTTCGCAGGGCAACCATCAGATCAAGCTTGAACCCGGCGATGTCGTGCTGTTTTCCAGCCGTCAGATACCCGGCAATGAAATCGCGATTGGCCGGATACAGAACCGCCTGGCATTTCAGGATATCACAATCGTCACTGATCGGCAGAGCTATATCCATGTCTCTGGACACCCCGGGCGGCCCGAACTTGAGGCGCTCTACGGGTGGATCAGGCCCGAGATCCTCGTGCCGGTCCACGGCGAAATCCGCCACATGAAAGAGCAGGCGCGGCTAGGCAGCGCTTGTGGGATCACCAAAACACTGTTCCAGAAAAACGGTGATCTGGTGCGGCTTGCGCCGGGCAAGCCGGGCAAGATCACCGAGGTGCGCAATGGTCGGTTATTGCTGGATGGGGATGTCATCATTCCCGCGGATGGCGAAGCGATGGTCATGCGGCGGCGCTTGGCTCAAAATGGATTGGTGATTGTTGCACTGGACGGACACGGCGGAGCGCAAATAGCTGGAATCGGTTTGCCGCTGGATGAAGACTATGATGCCTTTGTTGCCGAGGCTGAAGGTGATGTGGTTACCGCTCTTGCCAAGCTAAAGGCGGCAGACCGTCAGGACCGCGCGCTGGTATTGGAGGCAGGGCGTCTGGCCGCACGGCGTGCAGCAGCGCGCTGGTCGGGCAAGAAGCCGCAAGTTCAAGTGATGCTGCCAGAGGGTTGAGCGATGAAATGGACCTCGATTATCGCGATATATTCTTTGTTCTGGGTAATGTCCGCGTTTCTGGTGCTGCCCTTTGGTGTGCGCACCCATGATGAAGCCGGGATTGATAAAATCCGCGGACAAGCTGACAGCGCCCCGGCAAATTACCAGCCTGCCAAAATAGCCAAGCGCGCGACCTTGCTTGCATTGGCTTTGTTTGGGTTGTTCTATGCCAATTACGTCAATGGCTGGGTGACGCCCAAAGATCTGGATTTCACCAGTGGCCCTCCGAACCTGGATGGCAGTCTAAGTCCAGACGGCAACCGCCCCTAGTTGCGAAGCCGCTCGATCGATTGGGCCAATGCGACATAAAGCTTGCCCATATCAGATGACAGCAGCGTCACCCCCAGTGCATGGCCATCGCGGGTCGATAGTACCTGGCGTAGCATCGCTTCAAAATCATGGATGTAGCGGCTGACGTGATCGCGAAACTCGCGGTCGTTTTCATAGATTTGCACCACTGCTTTCGCCTCAGAATTGTCCAGCAGGCGCACGGCGCGGCGGGTGAATACTCCGCGGTCTCCGCGCAGATAGGATGCCCAGGCGGTGTCTGTAACGTCGCTGGATATGGCTTTTGCGATATCAATAGCGTTCGAATTCAATGATTCGGTAATCAACGCAACCCGGCGCGCAAAGTCGCTGTCGACCTGCTCTTCGGCGCGCTCACGGGCTTGAGAAACACGTCGTTCAAGATTTCCAGCAAGTTCGTTGACCTTGGCCAGTTGGTCGCGGAGCTGGATAGCGGCTTCCCGGCTAACACCGGCAGCATGCGAAGCGGCCTGCTCTAGCTGACCAAGCGATTCGGCGGTTCGCGCCCGCATGGCTTTTTCAATTGCCGCACCGCTTTCATCGCCAAGTCGCTCGGCGAGCGCGCTCACAGAAGCGGCGCTGATTTGCTCGATGCCTGCAACGGCGTCACGGGCTGAGCCAGCCAAGGCTTCAATCGCATTTCGCAACGCAGTTTGTGAGTTATCTGCGAGCAACTGGCTGCTGTTCTGTAATGAATCAAGCGAATGGCGTATGTGATCGAGTGACGCTGCCTGCGCCGCAGTGCGCTCGCCCAAGCCGGCATGAAGTTGGTCCAGTTCGGCAAAAGTCGCAGCCAGGCCGTCATGGCTTGAAATCACGTAGTTCGACAACGCCTCGCCGCGGCCCTCGGCATCGGTCACAGTGTCGCGCAACGCCAGTGCGCGGGTTTCAAGATCTGCTAGTTTGCGCTCACTCACCGTCATCGCGGCCGGCAGTTCCACTGTGCTGTGATGAACACTGGCCTGGATCAGTTCAAGCAACCGGACACTGTTGTCAGTCAGGCCAGCGATCACCGTGTCTGTCCCGACCAGCGCCTCCTGACTTGCCGTCAAGCGACCAGCCAAGGCGGTCAAGCTTGCCCCAATCGCTGCCTCAGCGTCGCTGCCATGCGTGCCAACATTGACCAATTGCTCGGCAAAGATGGTGAGTTGCGCCGAAATGGTCTCGCTGTGGTTGATCAAGCGGCGAGTATGGCTTTCCTGCTCGACTTGCCGAGCCGATACTTCCTGATCGAGGGTAGCAAGTTGCTTGGTCAGACGGGCAATGAATTCACCATTCCGAGCGTCGGAATCTGCCTGACGGCGCTCAATCTCTTCATCAAACAACCGGTCGCGCTCGGAGAGCCGGGCATCCAGAAGTTCGGCCTCACTTGAGAGAGTGCCCAAGCGATTCTGCGCAGATTCCATCGCCTTCTGGTCAATCTGAGCGACTTGATCGATGGCGGATCGCAGATCCACTTCAAGCTGTTCGATCGCGCGATGCCAAGCTTCTAGTGCCTGGCCTTCGCCTTCACGAAGCGCCCGGGTAATTGTCCCACCTTCGTCGCGCAGGGAGCCAAGCCGGGCACGCAGCGAAGTGATGCTCTCTGCTTCATGCCCGTCAAGAGCGTGTCGAACCTGTTCAAGCTCTTCGACCAGTGCTGACGCGCGGCTGCGGATCGCGGCCAAGGCATCCACTTCATGGCTATCGAGTTGGGTGCGGAATTCAGCTCCCCGTTCAGTCAATTCGGCAAACCGAGCGGTTGTGATCTGGTCTAGCTGGCTGGCCTGGAAGGAGAATTCACCCAGCGCCGCATCCACGGTGGCGCGCAGAGAGGTTACCTGACGTTCGCTTGCCTGACCAAATTCATTGAGCCGCTTGAAGCCTCCGATCAAATCTTCCAACTGACCATGTGCGGCGCGGCCAGCATTGGCGATATTATTTGTAACGTCCTTGGCTGAGCTGGCAATTACAGGCAACTGGCCGCGTAACTTCTCCATATTGTCGAGCGCGGATGCGCTGACGGTCCCAATCGTATCAAGGCGGGCGCCATTGTCCGTGATGAGTCCGTTTAGCTTGTCGGCATGCTGCGAAAGCCGCTCCGCAGCCAACCGACCAAGCGATTCCAGATCGCGGGATTGTGACGCCACGAATTCACGCGCGAGGCTAAGTTCGCGGTTCACAACCGTCAGCCGGGCTTCCAATCTGGTTGATTCTTCGCCCAGCAACCGGGATACATTGCCAAACCGCGTTGCTTCGCGGTGACTGCTGCGCATCACGAGCAGCCACGTGACGCAAACCAGCAGTACCGGCATTGACCAGTCGCGGACCCAGCCTTGCCATTGATCGGGCGTTCCACCGCCAAGGATCGCGGTGCGGTTTACCCACCCAAAGAAGCCTGTCCAGCCCAGGATTACCGCAATTGCGAGTGCTGGGAGGATGATCGCCGCCCAGTCGCGCCTGGGGCGAGGTTGTTCATCCAGCCATTCCTCATCCAATGTCGGCGGGACTTTAGCCTCCGCAGGCAGCAATACTTCATCGGGCGGAGTTTCCTGTCCGCCTGATCCGATAGCGACAATGCGCGTTTCCCCAGTCATGGCGTCAAGATACCACGGATTGGCCTGGGATAAACCCCGTCTTAACCAAATCCTCTTACGACCTGTCTCATGGCTTATGAAGCAGGACCACTGGACGCCACACTTGCCGCCGCAGCGGGCGAAGATGCCGCCTTGTTTGCCGAGTTGCGGCTAGCTTTTATCGACAGTCTGGCGCGGCAAGTCGATCTGTTGCGCCGTTCCCGTTGCGATGGAAATTGGCAGGTCGCAGCCATGCGCCTCAAAGGACTGGCCGCCAGCTTCCATGCCGATACCCTTCTGGTTCTGGCCGAAGAAGCACTGGACGCTGCACCGGGCGAGCCCACTGTGATCCGAAATTTGCAGACTTTTCTGGATGAGTTCAGGGCAGCCTGATACTTTGAAGTCGGTAGTACTTGGCACCAGGGTGCCAGTGCTTTAGACTGTAGTTCCAACCCCGAAAATGCGCGGAGACGGACGCTGCGGGTCGCACTTTTGACTATGATGGAAGCGGCCGCCAATGACGGTCAAACGCTGCGGGCATTCCTGCGGATTGGCGGCAGGACATTGGCGCATCAGCAATTGGGCATGGCGTTGTCGCTCGGTTGCAAAAAGATCGTTTGCATTGCACGGGCCATGGTTCCGGAACTGATAAAATTACAGCATGTTGCGGAAAAATCGGGTGCGCAATTTCATGTGATTTCCGGTCCGCGCGCGCTGATCGGATTGGTTACAGTTGCAGACGAGGTGATTGTCCTGGGCGATGGCCTATTTGCTTCGGCGACCGAAGCGACGATTGGTCTCGACCAGGGGCAAACTGTGTTGGTTCAACCGATCGAGCAGGGGCTAGCAGCAGGTTTCGAACGGATTGACCTCAACCATGCCAGCGCAGCGGCCATGAGAATTCCGGGGCGATTGGTTGAACGATTGTCTGAGCTTCCAGTGGATTGCGATGCGTTTTCGGCTTTGCAGCGGATTGCTCTGCAAGCTGGTATAAATCAGCGCAATGTTGCGGCTGCCAATGGCGGCGGCGCATTCTGGACTATGGTTCGAAGCGAAGATGAGGCCCATGCGCTTGAGCCGCAATGGATCAGACAACGCACCCACGTTGAAGGAACGCCCAGCCCAGGGCGGGGACTGGCGCTGTTAGCGGTTCGCGCGTTTGGCCCGACTTTGCTGCACGCCGGGAATGGCGCCGGGGTTGTCGGCGCTGCTGCATTGGTGCTTGGTGCGCTAGGGCTGGGTGCAGGTTGGTTCGGCTTGGTGCCCTTCGGCCTAGGTTTGTGCGGTCTGGGCTGGTTGCTCCGCGAAGCGGCGACTTTGCTAGCCCGGATTGAGAGCGATCCGCTTGATGGTCGCTCCGATGGTGTGACCAAGCGCGCCCTTTATGGTTGGTTGCTTGATGCGGTCATTGTTGCGCTGGCAGGTTGGGAAACAGCGCTCAATGTGGGACAGCCAGCCTATGTTCGGATGTTCCCCCCTCTGATGCTAATTGCCTTGGTTAGACTTGTTCCAAAGGCGATTGGCGGAAGGTGGGCCGCCTGGGTGGAGGATCGCGTGCTACTATGCCTGGTATTGGCAGTGGCCGCAGCTGCCGGTCTTGGCAGTGAGGTGATGCATATCTCAGCGCTGATTCTGGCAGTCGCGGGTATCCTTGTCCCGCGCACAGAAACGCGGCTAACCCGAACTTAACCAAAGTGCGCTAACGCATGGCCATGATCCAGAATGCTGCCTATGCAAATGCCCAAACTCCGGTTGAAGAGGTCTTGCGCGACGAGCTGTCGCTTTGCGATGCCATGGTTGGCTCTATTGCGCCGATCCTGCGCCATTTGCTCGCCAATGACGATCATTCCGTTTTCAGCGACGAAATCATTGCCCGCGTTCGCGGGATGATGAGCAATGTCGCGGCGCAGCTACTAGATGAACTAGCGGTTGCGTCTGACGAGCCTGACCAGCGCGAACATTCTCCGGAGGCGATCCACACAATTGTGTGCGGCTTTGTGGCCCATCCCGGGTTCCTCAATCATACTCATGCGCTAGCGCTAGAGTGGCAATTGACCGAGCGGCTGCATTCCCGCTTGGCACTTGATCCTGTGCTTTCGCCTTTACTGCAATCGTTGATTGCGTCACCAGATCCAGATACGGCCAGCATTGCCATGTCGTTGCTGGCGGCACAGGCCCGTTTTTCCCAGACGCAACGGCGCATGCAGCTTCCGGTCCATGAGTTACCTGGCGACCTGCTCCATGCAGCGCTCCTGACGATGCGCAATTTTGTGGGTGAGGATGAGGTAGCACAAACTCAAGCCGCCGCCGCAGTAGCCAGAATCCGCAGCCGGTTTGATGAAAGCCGCAGCCGTCTCGGACTGATTTCGCGAGTTGTGACAGGGATGGGTGGCGGCGCAGCTGTTGCACTTTCGGTTACCCATGCTGGGGCCAGTGTTTTCCTGACCGCTCTGGCCTTGGCGTCGGGCCAGGAGCGCGATATGGCAGTGCTTGCGACAAATGAGGGGCAATTGGCCCGTCTGGCGCTGGCGTTGCGTGCTGCGGGAATGAAACCTGGAGTAGTGGAAGAGCAATTTGCCGCGCTTCATCCGGATGTGTCTTTGCCCGAAGGATTTGACCGCCTAAGTGCGGACAACGCGGCGGCACTATTGGCACGATCTACTGCATTTCCGAGCAATTGACCGATGCCTGAGGGAGCCGCAATCCTGGCCCGGGCCCAAAGCGACGGTGCTGACCGTCTGGTAATGGCCGAAGAGCCGCTTGCGGGCCTGCAATTTCGTTGCGGCGGCGAACTGCCGGGCATGATTGCCATTCCGGCGTTGCTCGAAACCGTACGAAAGGCGCGCAGTTATGGTTTGAAGCTGGCACGCCCGATCAGTGCGAACGACGGACAAGATCTGATAACTGCCTGGGTCGAGGTGGAGCCGCTCGCGGCGCCCGAACAAGGCTGCAACATCATCCTGCGTAATTGGCAAGCAGCGCCACTCCCGGCCGAGGATCTGTCCGAAAGTTCGCGGCGGCGAGCTACGATTGATCGAACCGTAGCGGAATTGTCGGCACAACTCGATGCCGCGCAATGCTTGCTTGCGGTCGAGAGCGAGGCTTCTGATCTGGCCGAATTGATAGCGGCGATGCAAGGCGGAATTGGCCAACCCTGGACTGATTTTATGTCCGTTGAAGGGGGGCACCACCGTCAGCCGCTGCATTGGCGCCTGATCGACGGCGCAGTCGTTGGCGCGCCGGGATCAAAGCGTAGTTGGCGCGTGACACTTTTGCCTCAGGAGGTGCCTGGGTGTGAGCCGAGCGGGTTTGAATTGCTGCTCTGTGCAGATGCGCCCTTGGCACTCGCCGCTCAACCCGCTGAGGGGGGGATGAAAGCAACAAACCAGCCGAGTAATACGCCTGGGCTGGTTGGGCGCGAGATGGCCCCCGTGCTGCGCCAGCCGATCGCGCGGATCATCGCCAATGCAGAAACTATCCGCACGCGCCTGGCTGGTCCTCTGGCCGAAGAGTACAGCCGCTATGCTGCGGATATTGCTGCGGCGGGACAGCATTTGCTGGCTCTGGTTGAGGATATTGCCGATCTTGAAATAGTAGAGGCAGAAGATTTCTCTACCGCTCCCGACCGGATTGACCTGGCTGACGTTGCGCGCAGGGCGGCAGGCATACTTGGGGTGCGGGCGCAGGAGCAAGGCATTACCATCGATGCCCCGAAGCTGGGTGAAAGCTTGCCCGCGATCGCTGAATTCCGGCGAGTACTGCAGGTTTTGCTCAATCTGGTCGGGAATGCGATTCGCTATTCCCCTGCCAGTTCGCAGATCTGGATCAGATTAGAGGGCGAAGGGACGCGCGCTCGGGCGATCGTGGCTGATCAAGGCCCGGGCTTAAGCGCAGAACAGCAGCTTCGCGTGTTTGAAAAATTTGAACGGCTTGGCCGCAGCGACGAGGGCGGCTCAGGCCTTGGCCTTTACATTTCGCGGCGCATGGCGCGCGCGATGGGAGGTGACCTAACAGTGGAAAGCGCGCCCGGGCAGGGCGCGCGTTTCACATTGGAAGTGCCGGCCGACTTGCTGGCGTCAGCGCCCAAGCCGGCGCGCTAGCACTACTGCAAGTGCACCAGCCGCTGCAATTAACGCCCCGTACAGCACCCATTTAGGCTCTGCCAGCATGAAGCTGTCTGATGGCCACATGATGATTCCCAGGCCCTGAAGCGTGAAGAATGAGCCCGACACAAAGAAGAATGCACCAACAATCATCAGAATAATGCGCAGAAAGGCCATGGAAGTTTCTCCTAAAATCTAGCGTTTTGCAACGGGAGTATAGTCACGTTGCGTTGGCCCCGTATAGAGTTGACGCGGACGGCCGATCTTCTGGCCGGGATCTGAAATCATCTCGTTCCACTGTGCAACCCAGCCAACTGTGCGAGCCAGTGCGAACAGCGCCGTGAACATCGTGGTCGGGAAACCGATCGCCGAAAGGATCACGCCCGAGTAGAAATCTACATTGGGGAACAGCTTCTTCTCGATGAAATAGGGGTCATTGAGCGCCATTTCCTCAAGCTGCAGCGCAACTTCGAATACCGGATCGGTGATTCCCAGCGAACCCAGTACATCCCGCACCATACCCTGGATCACTGTCGCCCTTGGGTCGTAGTTTTTGTAAACGCGGTGGCCGAAACCCATCAGGCGGAACGGATCGTTCTTGTCCTTGGCGCGCTCGATGAAATGCGGGATGCGGTCGGGGGTGCCGATTTCTCGCAGCATGTTGAGCGCCGCTTCATTGGCCCCGCCGTGTGCCGGCCCCCATAGACAAGCGATTCCGGCCGCGATGCAGGCAAAGGGGTTCGCGCCCGATGAACCGGCGAGCCGCACGGTAGAGGTCGATGCGTTCTGTTCGTGATCGGCATGGACGATGAATATCTGGTCGAGTGCCTTCTCGACAATCGGGTTCACTTCATAGGGCTCTGCGGGAACACCAAACGTCATCCGCAAGAAATTACCCGTGTAAGACAGGCTGTTGTCTGGATAAACGAACGGCTGTCCCACCGAATATTTATACGCCGCCGCAGCAATCGTCGGCATTTTGGCGATCAGCCGGTGTGAGCTGATCTTGCGGTGCTGCGGATCCGAAATATCGGTTGAATCATGGTAGAACGCTGAGAGCGCGCCAACCACGCCGCACATGATTGCCATCGGGTGCGCATCCCGGCGGAACCCACGATAAAACTGCATCAGCTGTTCGTGCAGCATGGTGTGCCGGCTAATGGTGGTCGAAAAGCTCTTGAGCTCTGCTGACGAGGGCAGTTCGCCATTAAGCAGCAGATAGCTGACTTCCATGAAACTCGAATGTTCGGCCAGCTCGCCAATCGGATAGCCGCGGTGGAGCAAAATCCCTTCATCGCCGTCGATATAGGTCAGCGCACTCTCGCAGGCTGCTGTAGAGGTGAAGCCGGGATCATAGGTAAACATGCCCGTTTGGGCATAAAGCTTGCGGATGTCGATCACATCCGGCCCGACGCTTCCCGAAAGCACGGGGAAATCATGGTTGGATCCATCCGCGCCCAATTTAACCGATTCAGTCACCTAAACCCACTCCTTAAACCTGTTGAATTTCGGTTTCGGGACCAGCCTGCTCGGCAATCCGCGCCAGGCTTTCGTCCCGCCCGAGCAGAACCAATACATCGAATATACCCGGGGAGGTTGTCTGACCTGTTAGCGCGGCCCTAAGGGGTTGCGCAAGCTTACCTAGCCCCAAATCGAGCTCCCCCGCCATAATCTTTAGACTGGCTTCCAGCCCCTGGGTTGTCCAGTCATTTTCTGCGGCGATCCGGCGCTGAATCAGTCTTAGCAAAGCACGCGCATCATCAGTCAGCAAAGCCTCAGCCTTGGCCTCGATCGCGAGCGGGAGTTGCGCAAAAAGGAAAGCAGCGTTGGCAGCCAACTCAAGCACGTCTTTCGCTCGGATTTTGAGCACTGGCATCGCCCGTTCAAGCAGCGCCAGATCTGCTTTGGCCGCTACATGCGGGGCCACCAGTGCGGCCAGCCGGGCGTCGTCTGCCTCTCGGATGTAATGGCCATTGAGGTTCTGCAGCTTGGCCAGATCGAACCGCGAGGGCGATTTGCCGACGTCTTGTATATCGAACCATTCCACCGCTTGATCACGGCTGATAATCTCATCATCGCCATGACCCCAGCCAAGCCGAAGCAGATAGTTGAACAGCGCCTCGGGAAGAACTCCCAAATCGTCGCGATAGGCATCCACGCCGGTTGCACCGTGACGTTTGGACAATTTCGCACCATCAGACCCATTGATCAACGGGACATGCGCATAGATCGGCTGTTCCCAGCCCATGCCGTGGATGACAGTAAGCTGGCGGAAGGCGTTGTTCAGGTGATCATCACCGCGGATCACGTGGGTTACGCCCATGTCGTGATCATCGACCACAACGGCTAGCATATATGTCGGCGTCCCGTCCGAGCGTAGCAGGACGAAATCGTCGATTTCCGCATTGTTCACAGTGACCCGGCCTTGAACCAGATCGTCAATCACCGTCTCGCCAGCGCGGGGAGCTTTAATCCGGACTACATGAGGCGTCTCGGCGGGCCAGCTTTCCGGCGCAGCATCGCGCCATTCGCTGTCGATCCGGAACGGACGGCGCTCAGCCTGTGCGGCAGCGCGGCGGCTCGCCAGCTGTTCGGGGGACAGAAAGCAGCGATAGGCATGGCCCGTTTCGAGCAGGGCATAAGCTACTTCGGCATGGCGTGCCGATCGCTCAAATTGGAAAGTGGCCGGTTCATCGCCGCCAAGACCCAGCCATTCGAGCCCGTCGAAGATCGCAGTGATAGCCGGCTCGGTCGAGCGGGCGCGGTCTGTATCTTCTATCCGCAACAAATACGTGCCGCCATGGTGGCGCGCGTAGAGCCAGTTGAACAACGCAGTCCGGGCGCCGCCGATGTGAAGGTATCCGGTCGGCGAGGGCGCAAATCGCGTGACGACAGGTCGGCTACCAGCCGCAGCGTCGCCAGTCGCAGTAGCGCTTGCCATCATCGGATCCTTCCTGTCTCTTGCGGCCATGGTAGCCGTGCCCCCAGCTTCCCGCGCCGATCGGCTCGGCGTGCCGCTAGCTAGCGATGCACCAACCAACGCTGCACTGCAACATTGGCATTGGCGTACGCGCGCGAACTTGTCCAGCGGACTCAAGGCTGCTGAACATTTCCTTGAAGCGGCGGGATTTGATCGCGCGCCTTGGCTGGCGGTCGGCTTCGCCTTTGGGATTGCAGCATGGTTTGCGCTGACGAATCCCTGGCAGTGGCTGGCTTTGATAGCTTTGTGTCTGGCAGTCCTGCTTGGCGCCTTGGCTGGAATGCGCGGTGATGGCCGGTTTCCTTATTTGCGCCAGGCGTTGGCGGCGCTGGCATTGATGATCGCGGCGGGTTGCGGTGTCGTCTGGGCCAAGTCTGCTGCCATCGGAACTCCGGCAATAGCGCGACCGATGGTCGAGATCATCAATGGGACGGTGATGAAGCGCGAGGAGCAGCCGTCTCAGGCGCGGATCCGCCTGACACTGGCGATCCGCGAGCCAGAAACGGCGCGGCCGATCCGGGTGCGGGTCAACCTTCCAGCTGACAAGGATCAGCCTGGAATTACCGAAGGGGCAATGTTGCAATTGCGGGTGCGGCTGATGCCGCCCGCGCCGCCGATGCTGCCCGGCGGCTATGATTTCGCCCGTACTGCATGGTTTTCCGGCCTCGCCGCAACCGGGACGGTGCTTGGCAAGGTCGAGGTCTTGCAAAACCAGCAGCAACAAGGCTGGCTACGCGGGTTGCAAAGGGCGCTGTCCAGCCATGTCCGATCAAAGCTGGACGGATCGCCTGGAACCATCGCCGCAGCCTTTGCCAGCGGGGATCGCGGCGCAATCGATCAGGTTGATGATACCGCGATGCGCGATGCCGGGTTGACCCATCTGCTTTCGATCAGCGGACTTCACGTCAGCGCGCTGGTAGCGGCAGTCTATGTTCTGGCGATCCGGTTGCTTGCCTTGTGGCCCTGGTTGGCGCTGCGGGTGCGTTTGCCGCTGGTTGCAGCAGGGGCTGGGGCGCTGGCCGGGATTGGCTATACTTTGCTGACTGGATCGGAGGTGCCGACAATCCGTTCGTGCATGGGCGCGGTACTTGTGCTGGCTGCACTGGCAATCGGGCGCGAGCCATTGAGTTTGCGGATGGTCGCAGTGGCTGCGCTATTCGTTCTGCTGTTCTGGCCCGAGGCGCTGGTCGGACCAAGCTTTCAGATGAGTTTTGCCGCGGTTATCGCAATTGTTGCGCTGCATGGTGCGGCGCCGATACGCACATTCCTGGCCCCGCGCGAGCAGGTCTGGTGGATGAAGGGCGCAAGGCAGCTTGCCATGTTGCTGCTGACCGGGGTGGTGATCGAACTGGCGCTGATGCCGATCGGACTGTTCCACTTCCACCGGGCCGGGGTTTACGGCGCGCTGGCCAATGTGATTGCCATCCCGCTCACAACTTTTGTTTCGATGCCGGCCATTGCGCTGGCCTTATTGCTCGACAGCGCCGGGCTTGGTGCGCCGGCCTGGTGGCTGGCGGGCAAATCGCTCGAAGCACTGCTGGCGCTCGCGCATTGGACAGCCGCGCGGCCAGGAGCGGTGACTCTGTTGCCGTCGATGGGGCAGGGGAGCTTCATGCTGTTCATTGCAGGCGGATTGTGGCTGGCGCTGTGGCGCGGGCAGCTGCGGTTGGTGGGGCTTGCGCCGGCACTTCTGGGTCTAACGATGCTTGCCTTCCTGCGCCCGCCCGACGTGCTGATATCCAGCGACGGCCGTCACATCGGGATCACGGGCGAGGGCAGATCGTTGCTGGTGCTGCGCGAAGGCAAGAGTGATTTCGCCAAGGAGAATTTGCAGGAGATAGCCGGAATGGAAGGCGAAACGCGTTTGATTGAGGAGTGGCCGGGCGCGCGGTGCAATCGTGATTTTTGCGCGGTCGAGCTCAATCGGGGTGGGCGCGATTGGCGTCTTCTGATCGCGCGTAGCAAAGATCTGACCGACATTCGGGAATTGGCGACGGCGTGCCGCCAGGTCGATATCGTCATCGCGGACCGGCGATTGCCCTATGCCTGCAAGCCCACCACGTTAAAGGCAGACCGGTCGATGCTGGGCCAGACCGGCGGACTAACTCTTGACCTAACCAGCCGCAAAATCGAAACTGTGGCGCAAGACCAAGGCGCACATGGCTGGTGGCGGCCGGCAAAGCGGCGGATTTATCCCACTCGGAAAGTCGACAGCCAGCAAGGTACGTCGCCGCCAAGCAAGACAACTGCCCCCTAATGATACCGGCGCAATAACCCAGCGAGCTTGCCTTGAACCTGCACTTCGCCCGGCAGATAAAGCTGCGCGTCATACGCAGCATTGGCCGGATCGAGCCGAACTTTGCCATCCTCGCGGCGCAGATATTTGAGCGTTGCTTCCTCGCCGCGGATCAGCGCGACCACAATCTCACCGTCGCGGGCTGTATCAGTACGGCGGATCAGTGCGTAATCGCCATCAAGGATCCCTGCATCGATCATTGAATCGCCCGATACTTCGAGCGCGTAATGCTCGCCCGCACCAAGCAGAGCGGCCGGAACGGGCAGCATTGTCTGACCTTCGAGCGCTTCGATCGGAACACCGGCGGCAATCCTTCCGTGGAGTGGAATCTCGATCACGTCGTTGGCGGGCGCAGGCGCAGTCGCTGCCGAACGGAGCGGAGTGAGTGCTGAATTGCTGTTGGCCGCAGCGCGGGTCGTGGCGGTCGTCACGTCATCAGGTTGACGGAGCACTTCGAGTGCGCGCGCCCGATTGGGCAGGCGGCGAATGAAGCCACGTTCTTCCAGCGCCGAGATCAGGCGGTGCACACCTGACTTGGATTTGAGGTCAAGCGCTTCCTTCATTTCTTCAAATGAGGGGGAAACCCCACTCTCTTCGAGACGTGTCTGGATAAAACGGATCAGCTCGTGCTGCTTGCGGGTAAGCATTCCTGCGTCACTCCATCTATGCGACGCATGTTCTTGCGCCGTTCAGTGAACGAATGCGGAACAAGTAAGCAACCTTCTGATTCGCGTCAAGCAATTCCGCCATTCTGGAGCAGATAGATGCGCACGCTGCTTCCAGCCTGTGCCGCAAGGGCACCGGCGGAGCGTTCGATCAATACGTTGCTGCGGGCAAGTGCTGCCAATGCGCCGCTGTCCTGGATAGTTTCGGGGACTACCGTGTCGCCATCCCAGATGCCGCGAAGGAACTCGCGGCGATCCCCGCCTGGGCTCAAATACCCATCGAGGAGAGCCGCAACCGTGCGTGGAAGAGAACCCCCCGCGCCTGCCAGTGCGCGGATCAACGGCAGCAAAAAGAAGTAAGCGGTAACGTGGCCCGAGGTCGGATTGCCGGGTAGGCCAATGATAATTTGCGGCCCCTTGCTGGCCACCAACAGCGGTTTGCCCGGTTTGATTGCCACCTTCCAGAAGTCGAGTTTCGCGCCCCATGCCTCCAGCGCGGGACGGATCAGATCATGATCGCCCACCGAAGCACCGCCGCTGGTTACAATCACATCGGCGGCAGCGGCCTGATCGAAAGCACTTGCCAATGCAGCCAGATCATCGCTGACCGGGCCGATCCTTGTGACATCGCAGGGCAGACTGCTGACCAATGCGGCCAGCATTGCGGCGTTGCTGGCGGGTATCTGATGCGGTGCGCAGCTTTCTGGATCGGCTGCCAGCTCATCGCCGCTGTCGATAATTGTCACCCGCACTTTGCGGCGCACGGCCAGCTTGCTGTGACCCGCTGACAGCGCCAGGGCGACATGCGCCGGGCCTATCGGGGTTCCGGTGCCAAGCAATACCGCGCCGGTGGAAAAATCCATGCCCTTGCGGCGGATATGTTTGTGTTCGGGCGAAGGCGGCGTGCCGGTAAGGGTCAGCCTGTCACCCTCGCGGAGGAGATCCTCTTGCATAAGCACCACGCCCGCGCCATCTGGAAGCAGAGCCCCGGTTGATATGCGCACCGCCTTACCCTGCATCATGGTCCCTGGAAATGGATGCCCAGCCGCGCTTTCGCCGATTACTTGCCAAGGCCCGGCAAGATCGCCCGAAACCATCGCATAGCCATCCATCGCCGAGAGATCAGCCGGGGGCTGGGTGCGCGCGGCGATCAGCGACGCAGCCAGATAGCGGCCCAATGCGTCGGCGGCATCGACCTGTTCGATTGCCAGCGGAGTTGCCAGTGCCAGCAGCCGCGCCTGCGCCTCTTCGAGCGGGAGCGGAGCGCCAGCCATCAGGCTGTGGCCTTCCAATTGCCCGATTTGCCGCCCCGCTTTTCGATCAGCCGCAAATCCTCTATCACCATGCCCTTGTCGAGCGCCTTGGCCATGTCATAAATCGTCAGCAGCGCCAGCGAGGCCGCAGTCAGCGCTTCCATTTCCACCCCGGTCTTGCCGGTAAGTGCAGCGCTGGCGGTGACTCGCAACGCGCCGTCCTCAAAGCTGAAATCGACCCCAACAGTATCCAGTGCCAAAGGGTGACACAGCGGGATCAGATCGGCGGTTTTCTTGGCGGCCATGATGCCCGCGATGCGCGCAGCCGCCAGCACATCACCCTTGGGCACATCGCCGGTCCGGATCGCGGCAAGGGCAAGTGGTGACATCCGGATTCGGCCTGACGCGATGGCGAGGCGTTGGGTTGCCGCCTTGCCGCCGACATCGACCATCCGGGCGTTGCCGTGAGCGTCGAGGTGGGTGAGTTCAGTCATACTTCGCAGCAGTCCCTTACTTGCAATTGGTCACCCAGCGGAAAGCCGCTGCAAATTTGCCATCGCCGCCATGGCGTTGTTGCGGAATTTCATCAGTACAGCCATTTTTTCATCGTCAGCCTTGTCGATTGCCGCAATGACCTTGCCGAACCCGTCGAGCCGACTGTCTTGAATCCATTTACTCAATTTCTTGTCCTGCATCCAATTCATCTGGTTCATCATATTGGCCATGTTGCAGGCTGGGTATTGATCCATTGAATGGGGAAATGGAACCGATTTGCAAAGCTGGTTCTTGATCCCATCATCTTCGTAATTGGCCTCGACAAAGGCAACCAACGCCGCGCTGAAGGCGGGTTGCGGGGCCCTGACCAGCTGCGGTGTGATCAGATTACCGTCAAAAATCGGAACGGGCGCGCGCGGCTCCACCGCTGAAGCGGTGCAATCAATATAGAGCGCGCCAGGTGCAATAGTTTCGTGCCCCCCTTCCAGCGTAAGACCGGAAGCATCGATTGAGTGGACCCGGCCCTTGCGGATTACATGCGTGATCTTGGCCAGCTCAGCAATCTCGCCCTTGGAAATGGTGGCGTAGTGGAACATGGTTGGCATGTGATCAGGATAAATTCGCAGCATCACATCGGCAGCCTCAAGCCGCAGAAACAGCTCCTCCAACGATGGCGCATGAGCAAAGGCTTCCATAAGCTCGACCTGTCCGCCGATGGTCTCATTGAAAAATTCGATGCCCGGCTGAGTGCGCAACCGGTTGAGCAGCCACGAATCGCGCGGCATGACCCAGCTGATTGATTGCGGATCAGCGCCCGATCCCAACAGCCATACCCCCACATCCATAGCGGTTTTACCCGCTCCGATGATTACATAGCGGCTTGGCCGATCTGCCGCCCGATCCATCCATAATTGCGGCAAGGCATTGGGTGTGACCAGCCGGACGCCTGCTTCTACTGCGTAACGCGGAGTGTGGGTTGATGGAACTGTGGTGCCATAAAAAGTGGCGTCTACTGTTTTGCGGCGGACATTGATCCGGGTTTCCTGCCCTGACAGCAATGAGATGAACCGGCCATCGCCCCGGTAGTCCGACATTGGGAAATAGCGCACCCGCCCGCTGGGCAGCAATTTCTGGCGCATTACATTATCAAAATAACCGGATACCTCCGGACCAGAGGCAAGTTCATACAAGCCTGCATTCACCCCGACGCTGTCTTTGCGGTTGGAACCCAGTGGCAGCGAATTAACGCCGTAGAATGCTGATGGCTGGTGCAATGCGACAAAGGAGTAGGCATCGTTCCAGTGCCCGCCGGGTTTGCCATGCCGATCTACAATCACAACATCAGCGTCGCTTTCATCAATCAGAGTATCTGCAAACGCCAGGCCAACCGCGCCGCTTCCGATAATCAGATAATCGGTTTCAAGATCCGGCATTCAGCATCCCTTCAAAAGCACCTGCGTGGCCGCTGCCACATCTGTCTGTCGCATCAGACTCTCGCCGACAAGGAAAGTCCGTACGCCGCACTTGGCCAGGCGAAGCAAATCAGCGTGCGCGTTGATTCCGCTTTCGCTGACCAGCAAGGTTCCCTCAGGGGCGAGGCCGACCAGCCGCTCGGTAGTGGCAAGATCGGTGACGAAGCGTTTGAGATCACGGTTGTTGACCCCTATCAGGGAGGTATTGAGGGTCGCAGCGCGGGTCATCTCGGCCTCGTTGTGCACCTCAACCAGCACATCCATCCCGCGTTCGATTGCCGCTGCTTCGATTTCGGCCATTTGGGCATCGTCCAATGCGGCGACGATAATCAGGATCGCATCGGCGCCGATTGCTCGGGCCTCGGCGACTTGCCAGGGATCAACCATGAAGTCTTTGCGCAGCACTGGCAGTGTACAGGCGGCGCGGGCAGCGATCAGATAATCCTCATGACCCTGGAAGTAAGGAGCGTCAGTCAACACCGAAAGGCACGCAGCACCGCCGGTTTCATACTGACGGGCATGATCGGCAGGATTGAAGTCTGGCCGGATCAGACCCTTTGACGGACTGGCCTTCTTGATCTCGGCGATCAGCGCGAAACCAGTGGCGGCCTTGGCCTCCAGCGCAGCACGGAAGCCGCGCGGGGCGGATTGCGCGGCGGCGCGTGAATCGAGCTCAGCGAGGCTGGTAAGCAGTTTGCGAGAGGCCACTTCCTCGCGCTTTGTGGTGCAGATTTCGGCAAGTTTATCAGTCATTTCACGGTTTCGATCCAGCAATCCAGCAGCGCGTTGGCCAGCCCCTTGTCGATGGCCTCAGCGGCTTCCTCGACCCCGGAGAACCAGTCATCAACCTCGCCCGCTACGATCAGGGCAGCTGCGGAATTAAGCAATACGGCGTTGCGGTAAGCACCGTCCTCTCCCTGTAGCAGGCGGCGCAATGCAGCGGCATTGTAACCCGCGTCGCCGCCCCGGATCGCTTCGAGCGGGTGCGGCATCAGCCCCATACTGTCGGGCGAGATTTCGGTGGCGATTCCATCGAGGCCGATTGCTGCGACGTAGCTTGTCCCGGCAATCGACAGCTCGTCGAGGCCTTCCGCGCCTGAAACAATCATCGCTGCTTCAGCGTCGAGCAGCACCATGGCGTCGCGGTAAAGCGCGATCATGGCGGGGTTGGGGACGCCGACCAGCTGGCGGGTTACCCCGGCCGGATTGGCGAGCGGGCCGGTCAAATTGAAGATCGTACGCCGCCCCAGCGCCTTGCGGATCGGTGCAATACGGGCAAGCGCAGGATGATGGGCCTGGGCAAACAGGAAGGCGATGCCAAGGTCGGGCAGGGTTTGCTGGGCCAATTCGCTTGCCCGGGCGAGGTTGAGGCCCAGCGCCTCCAGCGTATCGGCACCGCCAGCCATGCTGGATGCGGCGCGGTTGCCGTGCTTAGCCACCGGCACGCCGCAAGCTGCGACCACCAGCGCCACGGCGGTCGAGATGTTAAGGCTGTGCTGCCCATCACCGCCCGTGCCGCAAACGTCGATTGAACCTTTGGGCGCAGTGATCCGCTTCATCCGGTCGCGCATGGCAAGGACTGCTCCGGCGACTTCGCTCGCGGTTTCGCCCCGGTCCGCCAGCGTCACCAGCAGCGTTGCGATTTCTGGGTCCGGAATCTCACCATCGAGCATTCGCCCAAACAGCGCCTCGGCTTCGGTTAGGGAAAAGCTCATGCCAGCGACCGAACCGGAATTCCGCAAATCTCAAGGAAGTTGGCGAGCAGCGCATGGCCATGCTCGGTGGCGATGCTTTCGGGGTGGAACTGAACCCCATGGATCGGATGGAGCGCGTGGCGGAATCCCATCACATGGGCATCGTCAGAAGTGGCGTTGATCACCAGTTCGGCGGGCACATCCTCGACAATCAGGCTGTGATAGCGGGTCGCGATGAACGGCGAGGGCAGGCCCTTGAACAGGCCGGAGCCGTCATGCGTCACTGGCGAAACCTTGCCATGCATCAGCCCGCCGCGCACCACTTTGCCGCCGAAATACTGTCCGATTGCCTGATGCCCAAGACACACGCCCAGTAGCGGCTTCCCCGCATCGGCGCAGGCTCCCACAAGATCGAGGCTGATTCCAGCCTCATTGGGTGTGCAGGGACCGGGCGAGATCAGAAAACCCTTGGCCCCCGATGAAATCGCCTGACCCGCCGAAATGGCATCATTGCGCACCACCTC
>JANOKC010000065.1:0-3922 GCA_031419035.1 Novosphingobium sp.
CGCACCCTGCATCGTCTTCATTGACGAAATCGACGCCGTTGGCCGTCATCGCGGCCATGGCCTTGGCAATTCCAACGACGAGCGTGAGCAGACGCTGAACCAGTTGCTGGTCGAGATGGACGGGTTTGAGGCCAATGAGGGTATCATCATCATTGCCGCCACTAACCGCCCCGATGTGCTTGACCCGGCGCTGCTCCGCCCCGGCCGGTTTGACCGTCAGGTGGTGGTTCCTATCCCTGATATTGAAGGCCGTGAAAAAATTCTGGCCGTCCATATGAAGAAGGTTCCGCTCGCGCCCGATGTGCTGGTGCGCACCATCGCCCGCGGCACCCCGGGCTTCACTGGCGCTGATCTGGCCAATCTGGTCAATGAGGCGGCACTGCTGGCCGCCCGGCGGAACAAGCGGCTGGTTGCCATGCAGGAGTTTGAGGACGCCAAGGATAAGGTCATGATGGGCGCAGAGCGCCGGTCCATGGTGATGACCGAGGACGAGAAGAGGATGACCGCCTATCATGAGGCGGGCCATGCGATCGTCTCGGTCAATGAGGCCGCTTCAGACCCGATCCACAAGGCCACGATCATCCCGCGCGGACGGGCGCTGGGGATGGTGATGCGCCTGCCCGAGCGTGACAGCTATTCCTACCACCGCGACAAGATGCATGCGAACCTCTCGGTCAGCATGGGCGGCCGGGTCGCGGAAGAGCTGATCTTCGGCTATGACAAGGTCTCGTCCGGGGCTTCGTCCGACATCCAGTATGCCACGGGATTGGCCCGCAACATGGTGACCAAATGGGGCATGTCTGACAAGCTTGGCCCGCTTCAATATGAAGAGCAGGGCGAGGGTTATCTGGGCTATGGTGCCAACCAGCGCGTGATGATGTCCGACGAGACATCGAAGCTGATCGACAGTGAGATTCGCAAGCTGGTCGACGGCGCGCATGACCGGGCAACTTCGATCCTCAAGGCGCAGGAAGACAAGCTGCATCTATTGGCAGCCGCGCTGCTCGAATATGAAACGCTGAGCGGCGATGACATCAATCAGCTGATCGAAGTCGGCAAGATCGACCGTCCTGACAAACCGAGCGGTCCCAAAATCGTCGCCCCGGTGCGCGGTTCGGCCATTCCCAAGGCCGGCAAGCGCTTCAGCGGCGATAGCGCGCCGCAGGGGGCGTGAAGATCAGCCGGTAACAGTTAGCGCCAGTATGGAGAGTGCAAACAGCGCAAGCGCGATCGACGCGAAGATCAACAGCGCCAGCGTCCGCCACAATGCCCCTCGGCGTGAGGTTTCATAGGTTCCGCGCAGTTGGCGGTACATGTGGAGCGGCGCGTAGAGTGCGAGAAGACCAGGCACCGCCTGGACATTTCCCATCGCCGCAAGACTGGCGGCAGACAGCAGCAGCATCATGAAACAGAGTGAATAGGTCACGAACACCGTGTGATCATACAGATGGAAGCGGCGGCGGAACGGAAACAGCAGCCACACGAACGGCACACTGATCGGGATCAACAGCCAGCTGTATTTGTAAGCGCTCGACTGCAGTTTGAAGATCGCCAGGTCAGGGTTTTGCTTGGCGTTCTGCCAAACCCGGTTGACCTCGTCGACCAAGCCCTGGTCGCTGGGATTATCAGACTTGGCGATCGTATTGGGTAACCCGGTGGCCTTTGACGAGCGGATCGCCGCCAACGCCGTCCGCGTGCCCGAAAGCTGATCTTCGATCCCCCCGGTCTCCTGCCCGGCTGCACGCGCAGCCGAAAGGCGGGCTTCCAGCCGGGTAACTTCGCGCTGGGCACCTGCTTCGGCCTGATCGGCGCCCTTCTGGATCTCGGCCTTGTTGATATTGAAATTGATCGGACCGCTGTTCAGGTTGAACAGCGCGAAGGTCAGGAACACCACAAACAGGAACAGCGCGATCGGCGAGACATAGCTCGCACGCCGCCCGTCGATATATTCGCGGGTCAGCCTGCCCGGGTTCCACGCCAGCATCGGCAAGGTGCGCCAGATCTTGCCCTCAAAATGAAACACCCCGTGGATCAGATCGTGGAAGAAAGCGCCAAGCGTGCGGTGGACATGCGCCGCCTGCCCGCAATTGTAGCAATGGCTTCCGATCAACGGCGTTCCGCAGTTCAGGCAGGCGCTTTCGTGGCTATGCCCATCGATTGTGCCCTCACCGTGGCTTGGCTCGGCAGCCCGGGACGTCAGCGTCCCCAGAGCGATATCACCGATCAACTCATCGCCGCTCATAATGCCTCCCCCGTGAACTGGTTATTCATAGCGAGCTGATCGCAGCGCACAAATGGTTCATCGCGATGCAATGTGCTAGCTGCCAAGCGATAGCCGAACTTACCCCAAAGAGAGATGCCATCATGAATTTTCGGATGTGTGCGCTTTTCTTGCCGTTGCTGGCAGCCACTCCCGCCCTTGCCGCGCCCGGTGACATGAGCGTGGCCAGCTTCCTTTCCAAAGCCGACGCGTTGCGGGCCAAGGGGGCGATGGCGCTGTTTTCGTCAGACTATAAAGCGTTGCAAACCGAAGGCCGGGCGGCGGGTCAAGCCTATCGAACGCGGTTGGCTGCCGAGCGGGCCCAGGGCAAACCCAGCAGTTGTCCGCCCAAACCTGCCCCGGTCAATTCAAACTCCCTGATCGCCCACTTGCGAACCTATCCCGCCGAACACCGTGATCATGTTCCGATGCGCACTGCGATGGCCGATCTGTTCATCAAGACCTGGCCCTGCCGCTGAGACAAAAGCAGCCCGCATTCCCAAAGGAAGCGAGCTGCTTTAACGATCAGGCTTGCGCCTGGAATCAGCCTTCGTAATCGCCGCCGATCGAGGTGTTGCGGACAGGCGCGGCTGCGGTGATCCGCAGCGCTTCTGCTGACTGGCTGAGCGAGCCGATTTCATCGACCTGATCGTCATCCTCGGGCAGGACGCGCTGGAGCGATCCAACCAGCGTTTCTTTGAGGTAGACCGGCTGGACAGTCTCTTCCGCGATTTCACGCAGGGCTACAACCGGGTTCTTGTCACGGTCGCGCTCGATAGTCAGTTCAGCGCCGCCCGAAATCTCGCGCGCACGCTGGGCGGCAAGCAAAACCAGGTCGAACCGGTTGGGAATCTTTTCGACACAATCTTCGACGGTAACGCGCGCCATAGGGCACTCCAGAATCTGTTATCTGCGGGAAAGCGGCCAGCTAGGGAGTGGGGGCCGGAAAGTCAAGAAAATCGGAATTCGCCGCCGGCTCAGTCATTATAGCTGTTACCGGCCAGTGCATCGTCTGCCAAATCACTGAACCGGGTGATCCGCGGCTCAAACCGCAAACGGACCTTGCCGGTCGAACCATGGCGTTGCTTGGAAACAATCAGTTCGGCCAAGCCATAGACCCGCTCCATGTCTGAGGCCCAGGTCGCATGTAGTTCATGGGTCTTGGCGTCATCGCCATCGACCGGGCGCTTGGGCTCGCGCGCGGCGACATAATAATCTTCGCGGAACACGAACCATACCATATCCGCGTCCTGCTCGATCGAGCCTGATTCGCGCAGATCCGAGAGCATCGGCCGTTTGTCCTCGCGCTGTTCGACCGCCCGGGAAAGCTGCGACAGCGCAATCACCGGAACGCTGAGTTCCTTGGCCAGCGTTTTAAGCCCGCGGCTGATCTCCGAAATTTCATTTACCCGGTTGTCGTTGGCCCGACCCGATCCTTGAAGCAGCTGGAGATAATCGACCACAATCAGGCCGATATTGTGCCGCCGCTTCAAGCGCCTGGCGCGGGCACGGAGCGCGGCAATGGTCAGCGCCGGAGTGTCATCGATATAGAGCGGCAGCTCGGCCAAGCGCTGGCTGGCATAGGACAACTGCTGGAAATCATCGCGGCTGATCTTGCCCATCCGCAGCATTTCGGCGCTGATCCCCGATTGCTCGGCCAGA
>JANOKC010000066.1:0-12075 GCA_031419035.1 Novosphingobium sp.
ACGGATGCCGCACGTACATTTGTACTGCCAAACGAATCACCTCGGGCGACGAATTGAAACAGCGAAACGGGTCGGCGGCCTTGCTCATTTCACCGTTCTACCGCCGCCATGCCCCACCGTCGAGATTACTCTGACAGGACCCGTTCGCCCTCATCCGGAACGTGGTGAGGGGACGAATGTGGGGACTATTATAACAGCCAAACAGATAACTATTTAAAATCAATATTTTGTATGATGGTAATGGATGCCCCGCGAGGACTCGAACCTCGATAAACGGTATCAGAAACCGGTGTCTTACCATTAGACGACGGGGCAACAGGGCCGTGCCTCTAGGCAAGCGTCCGTCTGCCGTCAAGCCGCAGCACTTGCTCCGCGCGCGGACTAAGTCTACTGCCATCGTCAGGTACTCGCCGCATTTGGTGAGAAAATGATAATGAGTTATGTGATTATGGCGGAAGATATTCCGCCGGCAGCGCGCGACGAGGCGGCAAGCGGGGACGAACAACGGCAAGATCAGCGCGGTGATACCCGCGCCCTGGCCATCCCAGCTGCTTCTGAATCTGAGCGTCAGCCCGGCGTCCAAACGGACCCGTGGCCCCAGCCGACGCGCGGGGGCGGCGAATGGCGTCAAACCTCGTTCAGCAAACCTGCCCCCTTTCACCGCCAAGCCTATGCCGCGATTGATCTGGGCACCAACAACTGCCGCTTGTTGATCGCGCGACCTGCAGACGATCACTTTGTAGTGATTGATGCTTTCAGCCGCGTCGTTCGATTGGGCGAAGGGCTGGCCAATACCGGGCGACTCAGCGATGCGGCCATGGACCGTTCGCTCGTCGCGCTACAGATCTGCGCCGAAAAGCTGAAGCGCCGTAATGTCCATCTGTCCCGCTCAGTCGCCACTGAAGCCTGCCGCCGTGCAGAAAATGGACAGGATTTCATTGATCGGGTGCGCCAGGAAACGGGGATCGTACTTGATATCATCAGCGCACAGGAAGAGGCCCGATTGGCCGTGCTGGGCTGCCACATATTGCTTGAGCAGGGCGATGGTCCGGCGATGATCTTTGACATTGGCGGCGGATCGACCGAGCTGGTACTGGTCGAAAACGCCGACGGCGCGATCCCCCATATCCGCGATTGGCAAAGCGTTCCGTGGGGCGTTGTTTCGCTGACCGAAACCTGCAGCAACGAAGGATATGACTGCGAAGGCGATCCTGCGGCCCGGGCTGCCCGCTATGCAAGGATGCGCGAGTTGGTGCGCGACAGCTTTTCCGGATTTGCGACGCGAATCGCCCCCAGGCGCAGTTCTGGCCCGGCCCATGCGCTGCGCTTGCTGGGCACCAGCGGCACAGTCACGACCCTGGCCAGCGTGCATCTGGACCTGCCGCAATATGATCGCCGCGCAGTGGACGGCTTGATTGTTCCGGCAAAATCAATGCGCGAGATCAGCGAGCGGCTTTCCTCCATGACCCCCGATCAACGCCGCGCGATGCCCTGCATCGGCCGGGAACGGAGTGATCTGGTCGTTGCAGGCTGTGCGATCCTGGAGACAATCCTCGATCTGTGGCCGGCTGACCGGCTGGGCGTTGCTGATCGCGGTATTCGCGAAGGTATCCTGCGCGGGCTGATGGCTGCTGGTCTGGATGCCGAACGCAGTCGCACGGCACTGCGAGATTCAAAGCGAGGAAGAACATGAGGCTGTTTGTTTGCATGGACCGGAACGACTTCGCCGTCCCTTGCGCGGCACCAGCCCGCTCCCCCGGCCCGGCCACCCGGCAGGTTACACTATGGGTGGCCGGGCCGGGGGAGCGGGCTGGTGCCGATTTCGGCCGCGAGGCCGGAAACCCATGAGCCGCTCTGGTAAAGATCCCGAACGGCTGAAGACTGCCAAAAATCGCACTGCCAGCTCGTCACGCTGGCTGACCCGGCAATTGAATGATCCCTATGTGAAAAAGGCCAGAGCTGAAGGCTATCGCAGCCGCGCGGCCTATAAGCTGATCGAGCTGGACGAGAAATTCAGCCTGCTGCGAGGTGCCACACGGATACTTGATCTGGGGATTGCACCGGGTGGGTGGAGCCAGGTGGTGCGGCAAAAGCGGCCTGGCGCACTGGTCGTCGGCATTGATCTGCTGCCCACCGATCCGATCGAAGGGGTGACGATCTTTCAGATGGACTTCATGGCCGACGAAGCCCCGGCGGCGCTGGCAACGGCGCTGGAAGGCGCGCCAGATCTGATCCTGTCCGATATGGCTGCCAATACGGTTGGCCATAAGCAAACCGATCATTTGCGAACGATGGGTCTGGTTGAAGCAGCGGTTGATTTTGCGATCACCGCATTGGAACCGGGCGGGGCGTTTGTGGCCAAGGTTCTGGCAGGCGGCACCGATACCGAGCTGCTGGGCTTGCTCAAGCGCCATTTCACCAGCGTCAAACACGCCAAGCCGCCTGCAAGCCGCAAGGATTCATCCGAATGGTATGTGATCGCGCAAGGCTTCAAGGGCGCCGCCTGACGGCTACCCTCCCCTGAGCCTTTAGTGCTTGGGTGCTGCTGCCGGTGCCGTAGCAGCAGCAGGCGCAGCCGCTGCGTCAGCTGGAGCCGCAGCCGGAGCTGCCGGGAGCGGCACATTTGAGCCCTGCGCATTCATATAGACAATCAGATTGGCGCGCTCTTCCGCGTTACCTAGGCCCGCGAAGCTCATCTTGGTGCCAGCCGCAAATTTCTTCGGAGAGGCCAGCCAATCATTGAGGTTGGCAAAATCCCAATTGCCGCCATGACCCGAAAGGTCAGGCGAGTAGGCAAAACCGGCAGCATGCTTGCCCACTGGCTGGCCAACAATGCCATAGAGGTTCGGGCCGATGCCATTGGCCCCACCTGAATTGATCGTGTGGCACGCAATGCACTTCTTGAAAGTCGCCTCGCCCTTGACCGGATCGGCGGCAGCGAGCAGCGTTTCCAGTGGAACGGCAGCCACAGCGCCCGCTTCGCTTGAAACCACGCCTTCAATTTCATAGCCCATCGTGTGCGGGCGATGGGCCTTGTCGGCCAAGAAATAATGGCCGCTAACGCTGGACAGGCCAAGCGCAATAATGCCGGAAAACAGGGTCCAGCCGGCAATGGTATTGAAACGGTCTTCCATGCAAAATGCCCCGTGGGATATGCGCCTCGCGATTGCGGGTCGCTCTAGTGTCGGTCCGGGCGATGCGCAAGAGGGTAAGGGCGAACTTGCACGATGGCCCCGCGCGGACTAGCCCATGGTGATGATCGCATCGCTCCTGATAGCCAATCGCGGCGAGATCGCCTGCCGCATCATCCGCACCGCCCGGGCCATGGGGATCCGCACTGTCGCGGTCTATTCCGATGCCGATGCCAAGGCGCTGCATGTGCGGCAGGCGGATGAGGCGGTGCATATCGGCGCGTCTCCTGCGCGGGAAAGCTATCTGGTGGGCGCAAAGATCATCGCCGCCGCCAAAGCCAGCGGAGCCGAGGCGATCCACCCCGGCTATGGTTTCCTGTCGGAGAATGCCGAGTTTGCGCAAAGCGTGATCGACGCCGGACTGGTTTGGGTCGGGCCCGCCCCTGCCAGCATCACCGCAATGGGGCTGAAGGACGCGGCCAAGGCCTTGATGGAAGCGGCGGGCGTGCCGGTGACACCGGGCTATCTGGGCGCAAACCAGGATCCGGCGCATCTGGCGCAGGAAGCCGCGAAGATCGGCTATCCGGTGCTGATCAAGGCGGTGGCCGGCGGCGGCGGCAAGGGGATGCGGCTGGTTGAGCGCGCCGAGGACTTCGCCGACGCGCTCGCCTCATGCCAGCGCGAGGCCGCCGCCTCGTTCGGCAACGCGCATGTGTTGATCGAGAAATACGTGCTCTCCCCGCGCCACATCGAAGTGCAGGTGTTCGGCGACAGCCACGGCAATGTGGTCCACCTGTTCGAGCGCGACTGTTCGCTCCAGCGCCGCCACCAGAAAGTGATCGAGGAAGCCCCCGCCCCCGGCATGGACGAGGCGACCCGCGAGGCCGTCTGCGGCGCGGCGGTGCGCGCGGCACAGACGGTGAATTACGAAGGCGCGGGCACGATCGAATTCATCGCGGATGCCAGCGAAAGCCTGCGCGCGGACCGGATCTGGTTCATGGAAATGAACACTCGCCTCCAGGTTGAGCACCCCGTTACCGAGGAGATCACCGGGGTCGATCTGGTAGAATGGCAGTTGCGCGTGGCCAGCGGCGAGGCGTTGCCGCTGCGGCAGGAAGAGCTCAGCATCAACGGCTGCGCGATGGAAGCCCGGCTTTATGCGGAGGACCCGGCCAAGGGGTTTTTGCCGAGTGTGGGGAAGTTGGAGCAGCTAACGCTCGACGCCTGCGATCGGGTTGAAACTGGCGTATCCGAAGGTGACGAGGTGTCACCGTTTTACGATCCGATGATTGCAAAGCTGGTTTGCCATGGCGCAACCCGAGAGGATGCGATCGAGCGGCTGTTGCTCGCGTGCGAGTCCGTTGAATGCAGTCAGGTAAGAACCAATGCCTGGTTTCTGGCGCGGGCACTGGCCCATCCGGACTTTGAGGCCGGAACCATCTCAACCAGCTTTATCGCTGACAATCTCGACGCCCTGACCGCCCCGCCGCAAGTGTCGGATGAGCTCAGTCAGATCATCGCCGATGTAATCTGTGTTTCGTCACATGGTCGCTCCGATGGTGTCGAAGCATTGCGCGGCTTCAGGATGAACCGCGCACCATCGACGGAAATTCGAATTTTGCTTGATGGGGAAGCCTGTAACGTCGACTTGGTGATGAACGAAGGCGAATTGCTCGATGCAGGTTGGGAGCGCTCACCAGTCTATGTGGATTCGGCCGGCAACGTAACGGCTTATGAAGGCGGTGCAGTATTCCACGCCTCACCCTTCCGCGCCCAAGGCGGCACTCACCACTCCGCCCACGACGGCGATATCCTCTCCCCCATGCCGGGCAAGATCATCGCGGTCGATGTCGCGGCGGGGGACGTGGTTACCAAGGGCCAGAAGCTGCTCACACTTGAGGCGATGAAGATGGAGCACACGCTGACCGCGCCTTTTGACGGCGTGGTGGCGGAGCTTAATGCTGTGCCCGGCGCGCAGGTGCAGGTTGACGCACTGCTGGCGCGGATCGAGGCGGGGGAGTGATGTTGGCAGGATACGCCTTGCTTAAGCCCCTCCTCTTCATGGGAGGGGTTGGGGTTGGGGCTGTCCGTTACGGCCAGACCTCACCTGAACAGGACAGGCCCCACCCCTCTATCCCCTCCCCTGAAGAGGAGGGGAGGAAGTGAGTTGGGACAAGGAAATCGCCGAACTGCGCGCCCGCGAGTTGCTGGCTGAGCAGATGGGCGGCGCGGAAAAGGTCGCGCGCCAGCATTCGCGGGGCAAGCTGGACGGACGGGCGCGCATCGAAGGCCTGGTCGATCCCGGCTCATTCCGAGAGATTGGCAAGATCGCTGGGCGCGGACACTATGACGCGGGCGGCAGACTGACCGGGCTTTCCCCCTCCAATCTGATCTATGGCCGCGCCAATATCGACGGCCGCCCGGTGGTCGCCAGCGCCGATGATTTCACCGTGCGCGGCGGGGCGGCGGATGCGGCGATCCACCGCAAGATGGTTCAGTGCGAGATGATGGCGCATAGCATGAAGCTGCCGCTGATCCGGATGATCGACGGCACCGGCGGCGGCGGATCGGTCCGCACGCTGGAGGATATCGGTGCCACTTACATCCCCGCCGTTCCGGGCTGGAGCGATGTGGTGAAGAATCTGGAAACGGTGCCAGTCGTCGCGCTTGCACTCGGGCCAACGGCAGGGCTGGGCGCGGCGCGGGTCGTCGCCAGCCATTACTCGCTGATGGTCAAGGGCCTCTCCCAGCTGTTCGCCGCAGGGCCAGCCGTGGTCGAGGCGATTGGCGAAAAGAGTGACAAGGAATCGCTTGGCGGCAGCGACATTCATACCCGCAACGGAGTGGTGGACGAGGAAGTGGCATCCGAGCAGGAAGCCTTCGCCCGCGCTAGGCGCTTCCTGTCCTACCTGCCCTCCGCCGTCGGCCAGACCGCGCCGCGCACCGCAAACACCGACCCCACCGACCGCCGCGAGGAAATGCTGCTCAGCATCGTCCCGCGCGAGGCCAAACAGGTCTATTCGATGCATCAGGTGCTGGAGGCGGTGTTTGACAAGGGCAGTGTCTTCCAGATGGGCCGCCAATGGGGCCGCGCTGCGATCACCGCTTTTGCCCGGCTGGATGGCTGGCCGGTGGCGGTGCTGGCGAGCGACCCCAGCTTTCTGGGCGGATCATGGGAGGCCAAGACCAGCGAAAAGTCCGAACGCTTCATCAAACTGGCCGATCAGTTTCGTTTGCCGGTGGTCCATCTGGTCGACAACCCCGGCTTCATGATCGGGCTGGCGGCCGAAACCACCGGCACGATCCGCTATGGCGTCCAGGCAATGAACGCGATCTACAAGGCCAGCGTGCCGCTGTGCAGCGTCGTGGTCCGCCGCGCCTATGGCATCGCTGGCAGCGCGATGAGCAACGCCGATGCCTTCCAGTACCGCTTCGCCTGGCCGAGCGGCGACTGGGGCAGCCTGCCGATCGAAGGCGGGATCGAGGTTGCCTATAAATCCGAACTCGAAACGGCAGAAGACCCGGCGGCACATCTGGAAGCGATCCGCGCGCGGCTCAATCTGGTCCGCTCCCCATTCCGCAGTGCCGAGCGGTTTTCGGTCGAGGATATTATCGACCCGCGCGATACGCGGGCGCTATTGTGCGAATTTGCCGATCTGGCGTGGCGGAGCATGGGTCAGGTCGAGAGGTAATCCGCCAACGCCGCCTGCTGCTGCGCGTTCAACCGCAGCCCCAGCTTGCTGCGCCGCCAGAGGATATCCTCGGCGCTGACCGCCCATTCCTCAGCAATCAGATAATCAACCTCAGCCGCGCTCAGTCCGCCGCCGAAGTCTTTGCCCAGCGCCTGCCAGCCCGGCGCATCGCCCAGCCAGCAGGCCGCCCGCGTGCCATAGGCTTTGACGATCCGGTCCGCATCATCGGGACCAAGGAAGGGATAGCGCGCGCGCAGCTGGTCCTTATGCGCCTGCGCCCCGTCCATCGGAAAATCGCCGCCAGGCAATGGGAGCGTGGTGGTCCACGGTTTGCCCGACAGCGCGGGCAGCCGTTCCGCCAGCAAATCCACCGCCTCTTCGGCAAGGTGACGAAAAGTGGTGATCTTGCCGCCATAGACGCTGAGCAGCGCGGCCCCCTCGCCCGCGTCCGACAGATCTAGCCGATAGCCGCGCGTCGCCGCCTCTGGCCTCCCCGAACCATCGTCGATCAGTGGGCGCACGCCCGAATAGGTCCAGACGACATCGGCGGGGGTGATCGGCTGCTCGAAATAGCCGCTGGCACCCTCGCACAGATAGGCGATCTCCTCATCGCTGGCCTTGATCTGATCGAGCGCGCCATCGTGATCGCGATCGGTCGTCCCGATCAGCGTGAAGTCCCGCTCATAGGGGATGGCGAAGAAAATCCGTCCGTCAGCCAGCTGGAAGAAATAGGCATAGGGATGGTCGAACAGCTTGCGCACCACAATATGCGATCCGCGCACCAACCGCATTCCATATTCGGGTGTCTCGCCAGTCAGCCCCAGCACTTTCAGCACCGAGGGGCCAGCGGCATTGACCAGCGCATTGGCGCGGAAGCTGCCTTGTGGGGTTTCGATCAACCAGTGATCGCCCTCGCGCCGTGCCGCCGTCACAGCACAGCGAGTCCGGACAGTCGCGCCATGCTCCGCTGCATCCTTGGCGTTAAGCGCAACCAGCCGCGCGTCATCGACCCAGCCATCGCTATATTCAAACGCTGCACGAAAGCCCGACTTCAGAGGGCCGCCTGCCGGATGGCTCGCCAAATCGACCGAACGGGTGGCAGGCAGGCGCTTGCGCCCGCCGATGTGGTCATAAAGGAACAGCCCCAGCCGCAGCAGCCAGCGCGGGCGAAGACCTGGCACATACGGCAGGACAAAGCGTAGTGGCCAGATGATATGCGGCGCGATCTTCCACAGCGCCTCACGCTCGGACAGCGATTCGCGGACCAGCGCGAACTCGTAATGCTCAAGATAGCGCAGGCCGCCATGGATCAGCTTGGTTGAGGCCGAGGAAGTGCCTTGCGCCAGATCGCCTGCCTCCAGCAGCAGCACTTTTGCACCGCGCCCGGCCGCATCACGCGCAATTCCAGCGCCGTTCACGCCGCCACCGATCACTGCCAGATCGAATTGATCGTCCATAGTGTCCTCAGCGAGCCGTTGCTTCGGGGATCGGGCGGGTTACGCCGGGCGGAAGCAAGCGGCGGAACAGGCGTCCTTTCTCGCTATAAATCACCAGCACCAGCGAAGCGATCCCGCCCAGCAGCAACGCGACCGCCAATGGCCGCGCCGAATCATCATAAGCCTGGCCGATCAGCGCACCCAAGGTCGATCCGATCACCATGCGCACGAAAGCCTGAAGCGATGCGGCAGCGCCTGCTATCCGGGCAAAGGGCTGGAGCGCGATCGAACCAAAATTGGCCCCGATAAATCCAATCAGGCAGATGTTGGCAGCGATCAGCGGCATGAATGTCCACAAGGTCCCGCCAGGACTGAACGCTACCCAAACCTGCAACGTACTAACCACGATGAAGGCCAGCAGCGCGCCGTGCGAAACCCGCCTAGCGCCGAATCGCTCAACGATCCGCGAATTGGTGAAACTGGCCAGCGCCATGCCAATTGCAGAGGCGGCGAAAATCAGGGGAAAGCTCGGTCCCGCTCCAAAATGTTCGACCACCAGCTGCTGGGCGCTGTTGATGTAACCGAACAGTCCCGCCATCACGAGTGCGCTACCAATCACATAGCCAATCGAAGCGCGGTCGGTTGCAGCGGTCCACATATTGGCTCCGATCGTCAGCGGTTCGATCTTCTGGCGATATTCGGGGTGCAAGGTTTCGGGCAATCGCAGATACACCCAGCCACCAACCAGCAATGCCATCAGGGCAATTCCGCCAAAGATCCAGCGCCAGCCCGCAAACAGCAGGATCAGCTGGCCAACCGCCGGGGCCAGGATAGGAACGATCATAAACACCACCGAGACGATCGAGAGCATGCTTGCCATCCTGTCCCCGCCAAACCTGTCACGGATAATCGCCGAAGGCAGCACAATCAGTCCCGCACTGCCAATCGCCTGAAGCGCACGCAGCACAAGCAAAGTTTCGAAATCGCTTACCAGAGCGCAGCCAAGCCCAAAGACGACGTATAATCCCAGGCTGGCAAACAGCACCGGTCGGCGGCCATAGCGATCAGCCAGTGAGCCGGGCAGCAAGGCTCCAAATCCCGAAGCGATCAGATAAACACCGATAACCAGCTGGCGTTGGTTCGGGTCACTCGTGCCCAGATCGCTGGCCATAACCCCCAGCGCTGGCAGCATAGCATCAATGCTCAGTGCCTGCAGCGCCTGGAGCATCGCCATCATGGCAATGAACTCTCGCGTGCCAAGGCGAAAGTCCTGTTCTGGGGTTGGGGCAGTTTGCATTGCTGGTGCTCCATGAAGGTTCTGTCCAGCGCTGGCCAGTCCCTTTCGAGCCATTTTGTGCAAGGCTGCGATGCGCTATGGAGACTGGGTGGAACGCAGCCTATCTGAACCCGATGACATTGACGACGAAGGCTTTGGCCTGCGCAAGATCATTCACGTTGACATGGATGCCTTCTTTGCCAGCGTCGAACAGCGCGATGAGCCGGCTCTGCGCGGGCTGCCCGTTGCGGTCGGCGGCTCCTCAGACCGGGGAGTGGTCGCCGCTGCAAGCTATGAAGCGCGGACCTATGGCGTGCGTTCGGCGATGTCCTCGGTCAAGGCGCTGCGGCTTTGTCCCAAGCTGATTTTTCGCAAGCCCCGGTTTGGAGTTTATAAGGAAGTTTCACGCGCGATCCGGGCAATCTTCCTCGATTACACGCCGCATGTCGAACCGCTCAGCCTTGATGAAGCCTACCTCGATGTCAGCGAAGATCTGAAAGGGATCGGGTCGGCCACCCGGATTGCCGAGCTGATCCGCCAGCGGATCAGGCAGGACACTGGCCTTACCGCCAGCGCCGGGGTGTCCTACAACAAATTCCTCGCCAAGTTGGCCAGCGATCAGAACAAGCCCGATGGCCTCTGCGTAATCCGTCCGCGCGAGGGGGCAGCTTTTGTGGCCTCGCTCCCGGTCCGCCGTTTTCACGGAATCGGCCCGCGCGGGGCGGAGAAAATGGCCAGCCTGGGGATCGAAACCGGGGCGCAGCTGGTGACCAAAGACCTTGCGTTTCTGCGCCAGCATTTCGGCAGCCAGGCTGACTATCTGTTTCGCGCCGCGCGCGGCATCGATCTGCGCCGGGTCAAGGCCAACCGGCCGCGCAAATCAGTAGGCGGCGAGCGGACCTTTGATCACGACATTTCATCCGGCACGGCGCTGCGCGAGGCGCTGGAGCGGATCATTGCTATCGTCTGGGCGAGCATCACCAAGAGCGGCGCGAAGGGCCGTACGGTGACCCTCAAGCTCAAGCATACGGATTTCACCCAGCTGACCCGGGCGCGGTCATTGCCCGGCGCAGTGGCTGATCTGGCCGAATTCAGCCGGCTCAGCCACGCCCTGCTGGACGAGGTGCTGCCCCTGCCCCAACCGGTGAGGCTCATGGGCCTCACCCTGTCAGCGCTGGACGGCGAGGAGGACGAGGAGGCGGCCCTGCCCGCAGCTAGCCCTGCGCCAGGGCAGCTTTCGCTGCTATAATCCAGCCGGGCAATGTCCGGGCGAAATTGGCGGACATCAGCGCTGGCAGTCCATCCGGCGCGAAGTAGTCGGCGGCAATCACTTCGCGGTCATCGGGCTGAGGAACGCCGCTCGTTGTGCCGGTTACCAGATGCACCCGGTTGATCGTGCCATGCAGCGGCTCCTCGATTTTGCCAAACTCAAGCGCTCCTGCCAGAGCGCAGCCGGTTTCCTCCAGCAACTCGCGGACCGCAGCGCCACGCGCTGCCTCGCCCCGCCCAATTCCGCCGCCGGGCGGCATCCATTTGCCGCTCCCATAGCTGTGGCGAACCAGCAGCACTCGGCCCGCTGAATCGAAGGCCAGCACCCGGCACCCGGTCAGCAACGGCTTGCGCAGACGCCACCAGCGCAGCCGCAGGCGATGCGCCATCCGGTAAGCCAGCCGGTGCAGCGGCGGGGGGATCAGGTGAAGCATGTGACCGGCTGATGCGCCGCGCCAAGCAGCCGGGCCACGGGAAGATCATTCTCCCCGTGCGAGGCCGCCTCAAACAAGGCGCGCTTTTGCGAACCTCGAATTACAAATAGAACCGCATCGCTGGCGAGCACCGCCGGGATGGTAAGGCTGAGCCGGTCAAACGGGGCTTCGGGCGGGAGCGGATCGGGGGTCAGGCGGCGAATCTTGAGCGGATCATCAACCTTGGGATCGGTGCTGGGAAACAGCGAGGCAATGTGGCCATCCATGCCCATGCCAAGCCAGGCCAACGCGAAATGCGGCGGCTGTGCGTCCGCCTCCAGCGGCATGATTGTGGCACCAAGTGGCTCCAGCGCTGCGCGAATCCGTCCGACATTGCTGGCGGGATGGTCCTCCGGCACAATCCGGTCATCTCCCGGCCAGACCGCAATCCTGCGCCAGTCGAGCGGCGCATTGGAAAGCATTGCCAGGATCGGAAACGGCGTCGATCCACCCGGAATGGTGATCGAGATCCTCCCGTCGGCAGCAGCCAAAGCCCGCAAAAGCCGCTGCTCAAGCCAGGCCGAAATGTCCGAGTCGCTTGCTCCGTCGATGATTTCTGCCTTGCTCATGGCCAAGGCATAGCACTGCGCCTATCCGCGGCCCATGGCCTTCATTGCCAAGACCGCCGCCAGCACCAGCAGCGCCGCGCCGGCTGAACGGCGGATTATCGAAAGTTTCCGAGCAGGGAGATTCCCAGCGGCCAACCAGCCTGCCAGCACTATGCAAACTCCGCCGAATGCTCCGCCGATGCCGGCTGAGATGGGCGCACGGGTGGCAACCGCGATGGCAAAGATCAGA
>JANOKC010000067.1:0-16102 GCA_031419035.1 Novosphingobium sp.
ATCCGCTCACGCCCAAGGTAGCCGCGCGTTTCCAAAGTATGGGCGGCTACAGCATGCCTCACAGCTTCTTGCGCCTGCCCAACGGGAACGTGCTCGCCTCTTTCCAATTCACCGATAATGGCGGCCATGCCGATCATGCGGCGATGATGAGTGGCAAGAGCGGCGGGCTGGTCGAGATCGACGACAGCGGGAAGGTTGTCCGATCTGTCAGCAACGCGGACCCGGCACTGCCCGACGATGGCCTCTTGCCTTACAGCCTTGCCATCCTGCCCGAAATCGACCGCGTCTTGGTCACCAACAGTCCGATGCAGGATCCCTACTTATTGTCTAGCAACACCTATCAAGTGTTCCGCTTGTCGGACCTCAAGTTGCTCGGCACCTATCGCCTTGATCCAGGCCCAACAGGCAACGGCAATGTGGCACCCGAGGAAGCACGCGTCGCGGCCGACGGCTCGGTATATGTCCAAACATTGTCATGCGGCATCCAGCGCATCACTGCTCTCGACACACCAAGACCCATGGCTAAACTGGTCCACAAGTTTCCAGGCGATTTCTGCGGCGTTCCAACAATCGTCGGACATTACCTTGTTCAAAGCGTGCCCAATTTCCACGGCTTTGCAGTGCTGGATATTAGCGACCCGGCGAAAGTCCGCGAAGTCTCGCGCCTCACCGTCAGTGACGCGTTCAGCCCACACTGGACGGGTTGGGACAAGAAGGCGAAACGCCTCGTCGTCACCTCGGGCAAGAAAGGGGATCGCCTTTATTTGCTCAAGCTCGATGACAAGACTGGAGTGCTCAGCGTCGATGAGACTTTCCGCGACACCGACGGCAAGGTCGGCTTCAGCTTCGCAAGTCGCCAGTGGCCGCATGGCTGGTCCGGGGAAGGTGCCCCTCATGGCGCGGTCTTCTCGCGATAATGCTTTGGTTGCTGGCAGCGGTGCTCGCGGAACCGAAAGTCCGCTAACCACAACACTGCAGACATTGCTTCCCCAGCCGTAAGCGGCAAGGCAAGGTGCAGGATGCTCTGCGACAAGGGTAATGGCGCGCCAAAGGGCAACCGCAACGCATGGAAGCATGGCGCGCGGTCGGGCAGCACGCGGGAGACGCTGGCTCTGATCCGGGCGCTAGGGCGGCAACTTCAGTAAGCCGATCTTAGTGGCACACCGATGGTGCTCTCTATAGGTTACCATCATGGATGCACGTGAATGTCTGGAAAGGATGACGCCGAAGCTGCCCAAGGCAATCGGCGTACGCTTCAAGAGCGTTTTCAATCATATTGAGCGGGCCAAGGCCATATTTGACGTGGATCGGGAAATGGCGTCGTTTCGCGCCATTACAGCGGAGGAAGAGGCCGCCACGGCTTTGATGATGGCTCTCCAGAACAAGAATTATCCCGGTGCGGAAAAATTCAATGCCAGGAATCATCATCACAAGGCAGCAGTGCTGGCATGTGTCATGGCAATTGCGAGCAAGCTCCAGCCGATCCTTCAAACCTACCAAGCTACCTTTCGGTTTGATGAGGCAAGAATAGACGTGAAAATTCCGCTCTCGAATTTTGGTGTGAAAGGGGGAGAGGATTTGGGCTTGGAGTTTATCGAACCGCTCGGGATGCTCCACACCAGAGAAGGAATATCAGGCGATGCGGTATTTCATGATGCTTTAGAAGCACTCGCCAACGGGCATGGTTTCGATGATGCTCGCACATTAATCCGGGAACAGGCCAACGCTCGCAACCTCCTCCTGTACGCGAGCGATACGAAGCAACCGGAAAGTCAGGCCACGCTAAAAACGCTTGAGAACCGAAAGAATAGGGCGCTGATCCTCTTGGCGCTCACGGTGATGGTGCTTCAGGCTAAGAGTCATCAAGCTATGGTCACCCAAGCCATACCTGCGTTCTTAAAGGTCATTAGCAAAGCGGAAGCTGGCGCTTAGCGGGCCGCTACATAGCGATGTCATCCAGCCGGTCGGCATGTGGATCGCCGTCATAGGTATCGCAGAATTGCCGAATGGCAGCGAGTTTGGCGGGGCCGATCCCCTTGATTGCCCTAAGTGTCTTGTCGTCGGTGGCTCGCAATCCCGCAACTGTCCGAATACCGCTTTCCGATAGTGCCGCCTGCGATGATCGAGGCAGGCCGCTAATCTGAGAAAGCACGGTTGGAAAGAACCAGCCGGAAACGCGGCCAGCGCCCTGCAAGGCCGCAACAAAACCTGCCCATTCCGCCTGCTGAAATAGCGCCTCGATCTTCGCCAATCGTTCGTCAATGGTGGCGCTGCTATCTTCTACGATGGTGCGAAAGGCGATCAGGAACGGCAGATAATCGGCTGGCTTCACCGGCCCGGCGTGGCTGGCCACTCTCCGGTTGGCTTCCATCTCAGCCCAAGCCTCAGGGGCCATTTCCGCCAGAATGTTGGGGCCAGTGTCGATAGGGAACCAAACTCCCATCCATGGCTCAAAGTCCGAAGGTGGATTGTCAGTCAACGGAATGGTGGTGCCGTTTCGCTCAAGGATGCGCTTGGGAGTGCGCAACTGGAATGTGGCATGAAACTCCAGGGCATTGAACCAGCGGTTGGCGGCTGGATGATCGGGCGCGATTGCATAGGGGTGCCGTGCATCGGGATTGCCGATTGACCAGCCGGTATCGGCGGCGCTCGCTTCAGGCGCTTCACTGCCGCCAAACAATAGGCGCTTGATTCGATCCCATGTCATCAAGGGCCATGGTGCCATGCATTAGCTGATTGGCAAAATGTATGTCGCAAGGAAACGAGCGCCGACATCATGTCCATCGCATAACCAGTCCGAAAATCGCTCTGGTGCTTACTATGTGCTTGCTAGCTCGGAAGTGACCGCCCCTACCTCAAAGCCCCAGAATCAGAAACCACCGCCAAGCCATTGATGTTTAACGGGAGTTTGTGGTGCGCCCGGAACGATTCGAACGTCCGACCCTCAGATTCGTAGTCTGATGCTCTATCCAGCTGAGCTACGGGCGCGAGAGAGGCGCTATTAGGAGGGGCAAACCGGCTTTGCAAGCTGGTAAATCGCATCATCGCAACAAATCCAGCAGCGCCTTGGCCAGCGGTATATCGAGCGGCGGCATGGCAAGGCCATTCAGCGATTCAGGCGCAAGCCAGGCGATCTCTTCGCCAACCAGGCACTTCGGCTCGCCGCTCCACCTGCGACAAGTGTAAAGCAAAATTACATGCGGCTGCTGGGGATCAGTAGCAAACGTAAGCGGGTCCAGCGCCTCGGCCGCAAGGACAACGCCGAGCTCCTCTGCAATTTCGCGAATCAGCGCAGCTGCGGGCGTTTCCAGGGCCTCAACCTTGCCACCGGGAAACTCCCACAGACCCCCATGCGCCTGATCCAGTCGGCGGCGCTGCATCAGTACACGCCCGGAATCGTCGATGAGCGCGACTGCTACGACTGGAACCATTGTCGGAAAAATTTTCAATTTGTTAGCCTTCGTCAATCAATTCTTAAGCCTGAACTGCAAAACATTGATCAAGCCGACTGGATTAGGGACTGGGGAATGATCGAATCCTGCATCAAAAAGCTCCTCCGCGATCAGCGCGGCGCAACTGCCATTGAATACGGCCTGATCTGCGGATTGATCGTGATCGCTATGGTCGGCGCGTTGCAGGGCTTCGCTAACGAAAACAATGCGAACTGGGTAGCTGTCGCAAGCAAATCGATGGCAGCCACAAGCAATGTGAATGGGGCTTAAGAGTTTAGCAAGAAATAGCCTCTAGTCCGGAAATTGCTCGAACCGGACTATCCGATACAGAGCCGGGTAATTGAAGACTGCTAACAGGAGAAAAATCATGAAGTTCATTAACAAACTTTTCCGTGACGAAGCTGGTGCCACTGCGATTGAATACGGCCTGATCGCCGCTCTCATCGCCGTTGCTGCGATCACTGCAATGCAGGGTCTGGGTAGCGAACTGCAGACCACCTTCAACACGACTTCGTCCGCAATGGAAGGCGCTAACGCCTAACATTCGACAAGACGTTGAACAGCGAGGGGCGGCAGGGAAACCTGCCGCCCCATTGTGTTTGCCACCGGCAAATGCGGGATCGTTTCAATAGGTAACCAGCTTGATCTTCTGGCCAGCGCTGATCCGGCTGGCAGAAGTCAGACCATTTAGCACCAGAAACCGATCGAGCGCGGCGTCGGTATAGGCCATCCGCTGCGCCAGCGATTGGACCGTGTCGGTGCTCTTGGCGCTAATCACTACCAGCTTGCGCGGTTTGATTGCAGCAGCTTCTGTCGCCGAGATCCGCCGGATCGACGCATACATCGGATTGAACGCCGTTCCGCTGCCAGCCTGGCTGATGGTCACAAAGTGAAACGCCAAATTGGCCGCCCACTGATAGGCATAGACCGTTACATCAACCTGGCTGCTGCCGTTATTGACCCGCTGCGTCGCATAAGCGGCGGGAATTCCATTTACCGTGGTGCGTGAAATCGTGCCCGGATCAATCTTTGCCTGATTCGCTTCTGTCAGGCCCGCAAAGGCCGTGCGGACATAAGCATCAAGATCGCCGCTGAACGCCGCAGAGGTAAACTGGCCCTTGCCCGATTGGCCGCTGATCTGAACCGCGCGTGTGCCATTGATCATAAAGAAGCCGCTTGGAGCCTCAAATCCCAATTTGAGATCGGGATGCATGAATCTGCGACCCTCAACCACGCCCTGTTTGGGATCATCGCCATAGGTCATTCCGCTGATCCGGGTCAGGAAAGTGTCCCGATTCGTTGTCCCCGAGGCATTGGCCCCGGCGCGGGTCAGCGCAGTTCGCACGCGCGAGGCAGGATTGGGGTGAGTCGATGCCCATTCGGGCACCGCGTTGCTCGATCCCATCAACTTGGCATCAAGCGCATTCTGGTTTGCCAGACTCTGCAAGACAGTCGACATCGCGCGCGGATCATATCCGGCGCGCTGAAGATAGGCGATTCCAAGATTGTCGGATTCAGTCTCCTGGCCCCGCGAGTATTTCAGCGTGAGCATTTGTGAGCCTTGCGAAAACAGCTTCTGGCCGATTTGGCCCGCAGTGCCGCTTCCCAATACCGCGCCCGCGAGCACTTGGCCGAGCACGCCAATAATCGCATTTTTGGTCGCCGCGCTCTGCCGTTTGGCCGAGTGGCGAGCCGCGACATGGCCAACCTCATGGCCGAGCACACCTGCAAGCTCAGCCTCATTATTCATCAGTGCTACCAGCTGACGGGTGACGTAAACATAACCGCCTGGAATGGCGAAAGCATTGTCCACTGGCGAGTTTAGCAGCGTAACCGTGAAGTCCCCGCGCGCGTTGCTGAGGCCAGAGTGGACCGCGATGTTCTTGCCAATGGTTTCGACATAGGTCGCCTGTGCACCGGTTTCAGCCCCCCCAAATTCAGCCACCAGCTGCGGATGTGCCTCGGCCCCCTGCTGCTTGTCCTTGGCGCTGATTGACTGGACATTCGAGGTGGTCGCGATCGCACCGGATTGGGCAAGTCCGGCCTGCGCCGGCACCAAGGCAACTGCCAGAGCAGCGGCAGAAACAACGGAAAAACGACTCAGATTGGGCATTTCGGGTTCCTCTCGGCAGATTTTCACAAAAGGCTAAACCCTGTTTAACCAATTGAGAACCCCTGATCTTGGAGGTGCTGGTTCAGCTTTCGCCGATGCGCAAGAAGCGGTCCTCGCGCTGTGCCAGCAATTTCGCCGGTTTGAGCGGGCAAAGCCGGTCGAGCTCCTCGCCTACGGCCTTGGACAAAGTCGCCGCCGCGGCGGCCGGATCGCGGTGAGCGCCGCCCGCTGGCTCCTTGATGATCCGGTCTATAACTTTGAGCGCAAGCAGATCTTGCGCAGTGACTTTCATCGCCTCAGCCGCATCGGCAGCCTTGTCCGAAGTCCGCCAAAGGATTGAAGCGCAGCCTTCGGGAGAAATGACGGAATAGACTGCATGTTCGAACATCAGTACCCGTTCCGCACTGGCCAGCGCCACAGCGCCGCCCGAACCGCCCTCACCCACGATCACCGCGACCATCGGGACCGGCAATGCCAGGCAGGCCGCCGTCGATCGGGCGATTGCTTCAGCCTGGCCGCGCTCTTCCGCTTCAACACCCGGAAACGCGCCCGAAGTATCGACCAAGGTCACCACAGGAAGGCCAAATCGTCCAGCCATCTCCATCAGACGGACTGCTTTGCGATAACCTTCGGGCTTGCCCATGCCAAAATTGTGCAGGATCCGGCTTTGCGTATCATGGCCCTTTTCATGGCCGATCAGCATGACCCGCCGCCCATTCAGCCGTGCAAAACCGCCGACAATCGCCTCATCCTCACCATAAAGCCGGTCCCCACCCAAGGGCACGAAATCGGTAAATGCGTGAGCGACGAAGTCCTTGAAATGCGGGCGCATCGGGTGGCGGGCCACTTGCGTTTTCTGCCACGGGGTTAGCGCGGCATAGGTGCTGGCGAGCAGATCGGCGCTCTTCGTTTCAAGCCGGCGAATCTCAGCCGAAAGGTCGACATCGCCCACTGCCGCAGTCTTGTGCAACTCGGCTATGCGGGCCTCTAGTGCGGCAACCGGCTTTTCAAATTCGAGATAGGATACCATCGCTTTGCGCTAGCCCCCTGCGTCTCTCTGGGCAAGAGGGCGCTGAGCAAGCGGGTGCCGGGCATTGACCAAGGCCACCAGCCGCGCGCTATCGACATGGGTGTAAATCTGGGTCGTCGCGATATCGGCATGTCCCAGCAAGGTCTGAAGCACGCGCAAATCTGCGCCACCTTCAAGCAAATGGGTCGCAAAGGCGTGGCGCAGCACGTGCGGGCTGACTTTCTCAGGCGCAATCCCGGCGCGAACCGCCAGCGCGCGCAGCAGCTGAAACAAGCGGATCCGGGTGAGGTGGCCAGCTTTGCTACGCGATGGAAACAGCAGCTTGCTCCCCTCGCCGCTCCTCACCACCAACCAGCGCGACAATGCCTTTCGCGCGCGGCTGCTGACTGGAACCAACCGCTGCTGGCCGCCCTTACCGGTGATCGCCAACAATGGCGCATCACGCGGCACGGCATGCAATGGCAACGAAACCAGCTCGGTCGCGCGCAGGCCTGAGCCATACAACAGCTCAAGCAGCGTCAGCATCCGCACCGCCGCTGGCAGTCCAGCCAAAGCTTCTTCCTCGGCCTGCTGGAACAAGGCCTCGACCTCCGGGTGACCAAGCAGACGCGGCAAGGGACGCCGGGTGCGCGGTCGCGGCAGCGAACTGGAGGGATCATCATTGCGCAGCCCTTCATCAACCAGAAAGCCGAAAAACTGCCGCAAGGCAGAGCATTTGCGCGCCAGACTCGGCGGCGCAAGGCTGGACCAAGCCGCACCGAGCGAAGCCAGTGCCCGCCCGTCTGCGCTCATCAGATCCCCGATCACTTCTTCTGCGCCTTCAAGATCGCGCCGATAGGCCAGCAGCGTGTTGGCCGCCGCCCCGCGTTCTGCCGCGAGCATCGATAAGAAGGCGTCAATCTGGGCTGCGATGTGCCTATCCCCGCGCGACGGCCTCGGCCGCGATCATCCGCGCCTCAGCACCCAGGCCAACGCGGTTCAGCGCCGACACGATGTGGTAAAGATGAACACTGGTCATTTTGTCCCAGCCATCCCCTTGCATGCCCACGCCAGCCAGCAACGCCACCAACGCTGGATTGTTTACATCTGCGGCAGCATCAATCAGCCTGGTCCAGCGTGTCTGCCGGGCAAGATCAACGTCCAGCTTTTTCGCAAAATCGCGCGCCGCAGCATCGTCAATCCGGCCAAGTCCCGCCAGGCCCGCCAGCAGAAAGCGCGATTTGCGATAGCCATCACTGGGATCAGAGCCATAGAAGCTGTCGAGCGAACCGCCGGAAACCGGACTGTCCCGGCTTGGCGCGGCCAAGGTCAGCAGCGCCCAAGCCTGACTTCCGACATCGGCCTGACTGGCCCAGCGCAAGGCATTGGCATCAAGCCCAGCGCTGAGCATCGAAGTAATCAGATCGGGGGCCGCTTCAGAAAAACCGCTCTGCACTGGCAGCCGTGCGGCCGCATAGGCCGTCAACACCTGCCGCGAATAGCGTTGTTGCGGATCGGCCGCATCGTCCCACAATTGCTTGATCGCAGCCAGTCGGTCTGCGGGCGCGGGCGCAACATAGCTGTTGCGAAGCTGCTCGGCGCGCGCCGCCCAGGCTCCATTGATATCATCCTGCGCATAAATCTGGCTGTAGAGATCAACCATCGCCTCGCTCGACAAAACGCCCGCTCCGGCGGCGCGATCCGCCCCCTCTGCCCGCGCCGTAAGGCCCAGCATCGGTGCAGTCGCGGCGGCATAGGCATAGCGCCGCGGCGCATCCTTGAGCAGCGCCGCAGGTGGCTCAAGCCCGGTGCCGATGGTCAGCGCATAGCGCCAAGGATTGAGCTCGCTCACTCCGTCCCACTCAATCTTCACCGCGCGCCGGGCCTTGCCCGCTGCACCGGCATATTTCTGTGCCAGCAACAGATCAATCTTGGGCCATTTCTTCTGGAGATCGGCGCGATCAAGCTGCGCCATCGCGCTGGCACCCTCACCCTGAAAGGCCGCACAAATCGCACGGAGAACCTGCCAGTCAGCATCTTTCCGCACCCCGCCCTGCACCGCAACGACCGGGCATATTCCGGTAATGTCGGCGGTAAAGACATAAGCATCAATCGCAGCCTGGGTCAGCGCCGGTGAATAGCCGCCGGCATCGACATCCTGAACCAGTGCCCGGGCGGCTTCGCCCTCGCCCATCCGCACCAACAAGCTTGCCCGCAGCGCAGCAAAATCTGCTGGGCCCAGCCGGGCCGGCGAATCCAGCCGCGATGCCAGTGCGCGGCGCAGCAGCACATGGCCCCAACGCGAAACCAAAGTGCCTTTGTTTCCAGCCAGCGCAGCCCGGATCAACGAGCCATCTTGTCCGGCCAGCGATCCCGCGGCGAACCCGCCCTCACCCTGATCCAGAATTCCGACTTGGGTCAACGCCCGGCGGGCGGCGGGTGGAATATCGGATTTGGGCTTCAGGCCAAGCAGATCGTCGAGCTGATCGGGTGAAAGCGCCTCAAGCTCTTTAAGCGATGGCAGTTTTACCGTTGGAGCCGCAGCCACAGGCCTTGATCCGCCGCCATCTGGAATTGGTTGCACGACTGGCGAAGAGCCTGATGACGGCGCGGGATCGACTGACTTGGCCCCAGCAGGCCGCGTTACAGTGACCGCCGGTGTTGCCGATTTGGCAGGGCGCGGGCTGGGCTTGTCAAAACCGGGGGGCAGTAGCGATTCGGGGGCATCTTGTGCGGTTGCCCAAACCGAAGTCAGGGCCAGCGCCGCGCCAGCAAGCAGCAAGGGAATATGCCTCATCGCGCGTCTCCGGGCAGGTTTACCGGTTCGGAGATCGGGCGCAAAGGCTCTGTGCCGCCGTCGATCCAGGCAAACACCAGCAGCCCGGCCAGCACTATTGCTGCCCCTATCAACAGCCAGTCCTTGCGCATCGGTCCCGCCACTTGATTGCCTTTCCCGCATCCATCGCCCGCTGGCGCTTGCACAGCCGGGTAGCGCAACTATAGGCAAGGCCGCAATGGAAGACGACCAAACAACCTTCTCCAGCGCCGAGATAGAGGCGCTGGCCCAGCGGATCAACCGCCCGATTGTGCTGGTGGGCATGATGGGGGTTGGGAAATCAAGCGTCGGGCGAAAACTGGCGAACCTGCTCAATCTCCAATTCGTGGACGCCGACGATGAGATCGAGGCAGCAGCTCAGATGTCTATTCCAGAAATCTTTGCCTCCTATGATGAGCCCTATTTCCGGGATGGTGAACGCCGGGTGATCGCGCGGCTGATTGGCGAGGGCGCTGGCAAGGTCATTGCAACCGGCGGAGGCGCATTTTGCAACGCTGAAACCCGCGCAATGGCGCTCGACAAGGCAATCACGGTGTGGCTCGACAGCGATATTGATACGTTGCTTGAACGGACCTCGCGCAAAGGCAATCGGCCCCTGTTGCAACAGGGCAATCCGCGCGAAATTCTGAGCCGGTTGATGGCTGAACGTGAGCAGTACTATGCGCAGGCCCCGATCCATGTGAAGAGCGGCAATGGCCCGCAAGGGCGGACAATCAATAGGGTGCTCAAGGGGATAGAGGCATGGCTGTAATTCCGGTCAATATAGCTGGCCGCCCCTATGAAGTTCGCGTCGGCCGCGGATTGCTGACCGATCTGCCGAAACATTGCGGCGCGCGGCTACGCAAAAAATCTGTCCCAATTGTCACCGATGTGAACGTCCACGCGGCCTGGGGTGCGGTGGTTGAACAGGGCTTGACTGCGGCTGGCCACGAAGTTCGCTGGCGTATCCTTGCCGCCGGTGAAGCAACCAAGAGCTGGGCCGAACTTGCCGCTACGGCTGACTGGCTGCTGGCCGAAGAGGTTGAACGCGGCGATCATATTCTGGCGCTGGGCGGCGGCGTGATCGGCGATCTGACCGGCTTTGCCGCCGCGATCCTCAAACGTGGCTGCCACTTCATCCAATTGCCCACCACCTTGCTCGCACAGGTCGATTCAAGCGTTGGCGGCAAGACCGCGATCAATACGGCGGCGGGCAAAAACCTGGTCGGCGCATTCCACCAGCCCGCGCTGGTGCTGGCCGATCTGGATGCGCTGGAGACGCTTGCGCAGCGAGAGCTGCGGGCAGGCTATGCCGAAGTCGTCAAATATGGCTTGATTGATGATCCGGCCTTTTTTGACTGGTGCGAGGCCAATGGCGCGGCACTGCTGGCGGGCGATACCACTGCGCGCGAGTATGCGGTGGCCTATTCGGTTGAGGCCAAGGCGCGAATTGTGGCAGCGGATGAGTTTGAAACTACCGGCACGCGCGTCTTGCTGAATCTTGGTCATACGTTCGGACACGCACTGGAGGCGGAGACCGGCTTTTCTTCCGACCTACTCCACGGTGAGGCAGTGGCATTGGGTATGGTGCTGGCGGCGCGCTATTCAGTGGCAAAGGGCCTGATGCCAGAGGCCGAGGCGAACCGGATTTCTGCGCACTTCGAAGCCGCCGGGATTCGCGCCAGCATTGGTGATCTGGGCCTTGCCTGCAGCGGGCAAAAGCTGGCCGACCACATGCTCCACGACAAGAAGATGGACGCCGGCACCCTGCCCTTCCTGCTGCTGCGCGGGATCGGTCAGACTTTCCTGGCGAAGGACGTGTCGCTGGATGAGGTGGCGGAATTTCTGGACGATGAGCTGGCGCGACGCTAGCCAATTACAAACGAAACTATTGAGTGACGCCATGACCGTAGCAGAAGTAACCCCGGCAATGGACGGCATCGCTGATCGAGGGCCGCACGACCGCGCTTTCCTCGGCCATCCCAAGGGACTGGGCTATCTCGCTTTTGTCGAAGGGTGCGAGCGTTTTTCCTATTATTCGATGCAGACGTTGCTGACGCTCTACATGGTCAATTACCTGCTGCTCCCGGCCAATATCGGCAATGTGATCGGGCTCGAATGGCTCCAGCAGAACTACTATACCGGGTTGTCGGGCCAGCCACTCGCCTCAAAGCTGTTCGGTGATTACACCTCGCTGGTCTATCTCACCCCGATCCTGGGCGGGCTGATCGCCGATCGCTGGCTGGGCCGCCGTATGGCGCTGATCGCGGGGGCGGTGGTCATGTCGCTCGGCCATTTCCTGATGGCCTTCGAGGGGGCGTTCCTGTTCGCGCTGGTGACACTGATCGTCGGTGTTGGCCTGTTCAAAAGCAATATCGCCAGCCAGATCGGCGAGCTTTACGACACCAATGACCTGCGCCGCGCCATGGCGTTTCAGATCTTCTACATCGCAATCAACGTCAGCGTCATCGCGGCGCCGCTGATTTCGGGCACGCTGGGCGAGAAAATCGGCTGGCATTGGGGATTTGGCGCGGCGGGCGTGGTGATGGTGATAGGCCTGTTCATTTACCTCGCAGCAAAGCCCTGGCTCCCGGCAGACAACCGCTCCGCTCGCGGCTCCACCACGCCGAAGCAAAAGCTCCAGCCGGGCGATGGCAAACGCGTTTTAGCGCTGATCCTGCTGGTGCCGATCCTGGCGGTGGCACTGCTGACCAATCAGGAGATTTTCAACGCCTATCTCGTCTGGGCTGATCAGCACTTCCATCTGACATTCTTTGGCGTGACGCTGCCAACCAGCTACATGATAACCATCGACGCCACGCTAAGCTTCTCTATGCTGGTGGCGGTGGTGGTTTTCTACAAATGGTACGGAGCCCGCTACCGCGAGCCTGATGAGCTGGGCAAGATGATCATCGGCAGTTTCTTCACCATCGCAGGCGGTTTGTGCCTTTATATGGCCGCCGCAACCCAGGGCGAAGGCAAGATCGGACTGCTATGGCCGCTTTTGTTCCACCTGTTTAACAGCATCGGTTTTTCGCACATCCTGCCGGTCAGCCTTGCGCTGTTCTCCAAGGTTGCGCCCAAGTCGATTACCGGCACGGTGATCGGGATTTACTCCCTCTCATTCTTCCTCGCCAACAAGATCGTTGGCACCGTTGGCGGGTTGTATTCCTCGATGCCAACAACAACATTCTGGTTGCTGCATGTCGCGACCGCAGTGGTCGGACTGGTGGCCTTCGCGCTGTTCAAGCTGGTGGTGATGAAACATCTGATAGCAACCGAGTCGTCGTCCCCGGCTTGACCGGGGACCGCTGCCCTCGTCGATGCGAAGGCGGAATGATGAGGCCAGCGATCCCCGCATTCGCGGGGAAGACGGATCAGCCAAATATCGCGATTGACTGCATGCCCGTCGCAATTGCCACGCCATCGGCATTCCAGATCGCCATGTCCTGACTTGAACATCCAGCTTCGGCATAATTGCCCGCTGCCCGCAGCAGCCACCAACCATCACGAGTAACCGGCGCGGAGGTGAGCAGGTTGATCTGCCAGGTCATCGAGCTAACAGCCGTTGTCCGGGTCAACAGCGGCATCACTCCGGGCGGCAGCCCATCGCCGCACAGCATCAGCTCCACCATTGGATCAAGCCCGCTGCGGTCCTTCAGCCGCATCCACCATTGCAGCTCGGGCAGCTTATCCACCTTGCGCGGCAAGGCAAACCGGCGCTCGAAATGGCGGGTGAAGCCGGGGCCGATTCCCCCAGGCAGGGGCTCAGAATCGTCAACTGCGATCAGCCCGGCTGGCGGCGGCACATCATGCAAATGCACCGAGCTGGTCACCGCCCCCATGAACACGAACGTCGCCACCAGCCCAACGCCCGCCGCGCTCTCCACTTCGGCGGTGACCCAACTGGCATTGCGCCCGCGCCGCAGCATCCGTGTGCGCACTTCAACTTCGCCCGCCAGCGGCCCGACAAAGGCGATCTGCGCCGAACGTAGCGGAGGCAGATCATCGGCGAGCCGCCGCGCTGCTTCCAGCGCCAGCGCGGCAGACAACCCGCCATAAGAGGTGCGGCCCTGCATCCATTCTTCGGGAATTTCGGCGATCAGCCCGGTCTTGGTCAGGCGGGCGGCAGCGAAGATCTCAGGCAGGCTCATCTGCATTCCATTGACGTAAAGGGAAAGTAGGTCAACACTCGGTCCATGACAAAATTCATCGATCTCTCGATCCCCATCACCATGAAGGTGATCTCCGACCCGCCGGTGATGGCGCCGCAGATCAACTATGTGACCCATGACACCAGCTGGGAGCAGGTCGCGAGTTTCTTCCCCGGCCTCACCCGCGATGATCTGCCCGATGGCGAAGGCTGGGCGGTGGAGCAGCTGACGCTCTCCACCCACAACGGCACTCATATGGACGCACCCTGGCACTATCATTCCACCACTGACAGCGGCGCAAGACGTGCACCGACTATTGATGAGGCGCCGCTCGACCGGTTCCTGCGTCCTGGGGTGAAGCTGGATTTTTCACACCTGCCCGATGGCACAGTGGTCAGCGCGGCGCAGGTCGAGGCAGAGCTGACGCGGATCGGCCACGTCCTCCAGCCGCTCGACATCGTGCTGATCCAATCGGGCGCGGTCTATGGCACCGATAATTTCACCGATCAGGGCGTTGGCCTGGGCGCAGAGGCAACGCTGTGGCTGACGGAACGCGGCGTGGAAGTCGTCGGCACAGACGCCTGGAGCTGGGACGCTCCGTTCAGCCACACCGCCAGGAAATGGGCCGAAACCCGCGATCCGAGCATCATTTGGGAAGGCCACAAGGCGGGCCGCATCCGCGCATACTGGCAGATCGAAAAGCTGACCAATCTGGAGAGTTTACCGCCGTTTGGATTTACGCTCAGCTGCTTTCCGGTGAAGATTGACGGGGCCAGTGCGGGGTGGATCAGGGCGGTGGCATTGGTGGATTGATCTGAAAGATCGGACATTTATCCGGAAATGCTTTAGGATCAGTTTCGGGATGATAGCTTAGCAAAAAGTAACTCGACGAGATGGCATCGGTATCATGACACACACGCTGAATCGCCTGGATTGCGACGTCCTGACTGATCATTATCTCATCGGTGAAGATCGCCAAAATCAGCTCATCAAAGTCGCCCCGCTTGGCCAAGAGTTTCTTGTCTTTTGAGCTAATGCGCTGAGAGAGGGCATCCGCGACCGCTGATGGTGACCAATGCGCATAGATATGCGTCGATGGCTTTCCCGATCTTTTCTCATTTACTACTGCTTGAATCGCGCCAGAATGAACTAGCTCAGTAACTTCGATTCCAATCCGCTTCCCGTTTTCACAAGTCAGAATCACATCTGGTGGATCGTCGCCTATCGACGCACTGGCGAGGGTACCGCGTAACTCTGGTCGCAGCACCAAAAGGTAATTTAAAAGCGCATTTACAACCCCATGCTCTTCTATCGGCCGATCTAGGGGCCACGACCAGTAGCTTGCATAACCTCGATCCAATATGGCGGCTTGGCGGAGGGCATCGGCTAATTTGTCATCGTCTTGAGCGCCCATTCAACTAACCCTAGCTTCCAATCCAATCAAAATTGCATTCAGACGAAGTTCGGCCACTGCGCCTATTCCAGCTCCAATATCACCGCATCCACCGCCAGGCTCTCGCCCTGTCTGGCGTTGATCGACTTCACCGTTGCGCTTTTCTCAGCGCGGAGGATGTTTTCCATCTTCATCGCCTCGACCACCGCCAGCGGCTGTCCGGCCTCCACCTTGTCACCCGCGGCGACATGCAGAGTCACCAGCAAGCCCGGCATCGGGCAGATCAGGAAACGCGACAGATCGGGCGGGGTTTTTTCGATCATGTGCTGGGTCAGATGGGCGATCCGGGCGGGCAGGATCTGCACCGCATGGATCGCGCCGCGGGTGGTCATCTTGAGGCCGGATCGCGTCGGCTCGATCTTGACTGCCAGCACTTCATCATCGAATTCGGCCTCAATCAGACGGTCGCCGGGGGTATATTCCAGCTCGAAATCCACCGGCTCGCCATCAACCGTGATGTCTTCCTCACCCAGTTCCACTGCAAACACGGTGCCGCCGATCTTGATGCTCCACGCATAGGGCGGCTCCAGCGGTCCATCCAATTGCCCATCAACCTGCCGCGCCCGGTCGGCCCGCGCGGAGGCGATAAAGCCCGCGATTGCCGCCAGATTACGCTTCAATTCGGGCGAGGCAGGCGCGCCGTGGAAGCCATCGGGATATTCCTCGGCGATGAAACCGGTGGTCAGTTCGCCCGAGCGGAACCGCGGATGCTGCATGATCGCGGAGAGGAAATCGACATTGTGCCCCAGTCCCTCAATCTCGAAGGCATCGAGCGCGGCGACTTGCAGATCAGCCGCCTCGTCGCGCGTTTCGCCCCATGTCACCAGCTTGGCGATCATCGGATCGTAAAAGATCGAAACCTCGCCGCCCTCCATCACGCCATCATCGACGCGGATGCCATCGACGCCGCGCAATGCGAAAAGCCCCTCCTCTTCAGGGGAGGGGTTGGGGTGGGGTCTGTCCCCACTCACAGCGCCGCCTTGGAGGAGAGACCCCACCCCCAGCCCCTCCCCTGAAGGAGAGGGGGGTCTGTAGCGCACCAGTCGTCCGGTGGAGGGCAGGAACCCGCGATAGGGATCTTCGGCATAGACGCGGTTTTCGATTGC
>JANOKC010000068.1:0-23811 GCA_031419035.1 Novosphingobium sp.
GCTTCTCGTAATGACGGCGCAGCTTCATTTCGCGATAGACGCCCTCGCGCTGCAGCTTCTTCTTGAGCGCGCGCAGGGCCTGATCAACGTTGTTTTCGCGAACGAGAATTTGCATAAACCGAAACACCTCAGGATCAAAAAAGGCCAGAACCCCGCGGTTTAACGGGCGGGGAAAGCCCAATGTTATATTGGATTAGAATACGAATCAGAAACGAAAAACCGGGCCGAATCCCAAGGGAAACGGCTCGAACCTGCGGGCGGCTAGCAAAGCGGGGCGGAAATGGCAAGCGGGGAAGCGGTTTGAGCGCCGAAGCGATGGTTTTGCGCGGACCGGGGACATGCTATTGCGTGTCCCCGGGCAGGGGCGCGGAGCAAGGGCGCGGCTGGGTGTGGCGATGAGAGTTTAGGGGTTAAGTGACGTGTCACCTTAATTCTAAATTTGATAAAGGTAATTCAAACGTGTGGCGCAATGGACCAGAAAATTTATCTTTAGAATGGGAAAGTGATCCTGAATCTGATTTACTTTGGGACGCAACAAAGCTCTTGGATGGTAATACTTTATTGGCGCTCGCTGAGCTGAAAGCACTTGCGGACAAAGGCTCGGCCCTGAGCATGATGTACCTTGGCGACACCTATCTGAATGGCCGAGGAGTGACCCAAGATGTGGAGAAGGGCGAAAAATGGATGCGCCGCGCAGCAGAGCGAGGGTCAATTGAGGGTGCGCAGAGATTGGCAGTTTTTTACAAGAAAAGAGGTGATTTTAATCGAGCAAGAGAAGAGTTTATGAAATTGGACGATCGTTATTTTTCACATGCTATGTACTTACTGGGCCACATGCACTATTTTGGACAGGTAGTGGATAAATATGTCGAAAAATCAATTTATTATTGGAGAAGAGCAGAGGAAAATTGTCATTTATTAGCAAAGAATTGGTATTCTTACTTACTAAGAAATGAAAAATTTGGGATAATTGCAAAAATAAAAGGATATGCAAAATTATTCACATTGCTAATATCAGGCGTTAGGTGTAAAATAATGCATACAGACAGTGATAGATTGCGGGATTGGTGGTAGAGTTACGGTGACACGCACGGGTTACGGTGACACTTTACTTAACCCCCAATCCACAACATCCACCGCATGAAACAAGCACACAGCGCGACGAGACGCACGCCTGACGAGGCATCGCTCGCTCGCTCACTTGGACGGGGACACGGAATACCGCGTCCCCGGAGGTGCGGTTAGCCATGGCCCGCCTCGCCCGTGTCGTCATTCCTGGTATCCCGCACCATGTCACCCAGCGCGGCGACGGGCGGGCGCAGACGTTCTTCGAGTAGGGTGATTATGCGCTTTACCTTGATCTTCTGGCCGATGCGGCGGGCGCAGGCGGAGGTCTGGGCCTATTGCCTGATGCCCAACCATGTTCATATCGTGCTGACGCCAAGCGATCAGGACGGCCTCGCGCGCACTTTTGGCGAGCTGCACCGGCGCTACACCGGTTATGTCAATGCGCGGGCCAGGACCACCGGCCATCTGTGGCAAAGCCGCTTTGGTTCGATCGCTATGGATGAGCCGCATTTCGTGACGGCGTTGCGCTATGCCGCGCTCGCTCCGGGCAAGCGCGGGCCAGTGGCGAAGGTGAAGCCGAAGCCAAATCTGAAGCCGAAGGCGCGTGCTTGATCGGCGCGAAGCTTACCCCCAAGCAGCGAAGAATTGGCAAAGCTGGCAATCCCCCGCTAAGGGCTTCCCCCATGTCCCCGCCATCCTTCCTCACCTCGTCGCTGCTGGTCGTCCTTGGCGGCGGGATTGGGGCGTGGCTGCGGTTTGTGGCGGGGCGGCTGGTTGGCCAGACCGCGTTCCCCTATGCGACGCTTTGGGTCAACATCCTCGGCAGCTTTGCAATGGGCCTGCTGGCGGGATGGTGCGCGCGGCAGGGCGGCGCCGAGTCATTCGACAGCGAGGGCTGGCGGTTGCTGCTGGGGGTTGGCGTACTCGGCGGCTTCACCACTTTTTCCGCCTTCAGCCTTGAGATCGTGACACTGGCGCAGCGCGGCGCGATTGGCGCAGCGGCAGCCTATGCCGCGCTATCGCTGGCGGGCGGAATTATCGGTCTGATCGCAGGCCTGAGGATCATGGCATGAGTACTACCGAGACCGATACCAGCGAAACGGTCCGCCAGTTCACGGTTGATGCCGATGATGATGGCGTGCGGCTGGACCGCTGGTTCAAGCGCCATCTGCCGCTGATCGGCTTCGCCATGGTATCACGCTGGGCGCGGACCGGGCAGATCCGCGTGGATGGCAAACGCGCCGGGGTCGATGACCGGCTGACTGTGGGCCAGATCCTGCGGGTTCCCCCCGGCGGCACCGCGCCTGAGAGCAAAGGCCCGGCCCCTCGCAAGCCGCTCACCGAAGAACAGATCAAGCAGGCTGAGGCAATGGTCATCAGTCAGGACCGCGCCGCGATCGTGCTCAACAAGCCGCCCGGCCTTGCCACCCAGGGCGGCACCGGGATGCGCGAGCATGTCGATGGGCTGCTCGATGCCTTCCTGCCGTTTGACGATGCCCGCACCGGATCACGCCCGCGGCTGGTTCACCGGCTCGACAAGGATACCTCTGGCGTGTTGCTGATCGCGCGGACTGCTGGCAGCGCGGCGTTCTTTTCCAAGCGGTTTTCGGGGCGGTCTGCCCGCAAGATCTATTGGGCGCTGGTTACTGGCGTGCCCGCAATTGAGGATGGCTTCATCGATCTGCCGCTGGCCAAGCAGCCCGGTACTGGCGGCGAGAAGATGATGGTTGATGAGAGCGGAGAGGGCCAGACCGCGCGCACCCGCTACCGCGTGATCGACCATGCCGGCAACCGCGCCGCCTGGGTCGAACTTCAGCCGCAAACAGGGCGCACGCATCAGCTGCGCGTCCACATGGCGGCAATCGGTCATCCGATCGTGGGAGACGGAAAATATGGCGGGCCCGACGCGTTCCTTTCGGGCAGTATCAGCCGCAAGATGCACCTCCACGCGCGGCGTCTAATCATCGAGCATCCGGACGGCACGCCGCTCGACGTGGTGGCCGATCTGCCGACGCATTTTGCGGCCAGTCTGGAGCAACTGGGCTTTGATGTGGAAGACGGCGCCGCGCTGGTCGATGAGGCCAAGCCGGTCACCAAGGAGGCCACCAAGACCGCCGCCAAGGCCCATGCCAAGCAGTATCGCAAGGAACGCCGCGGCGAACGACGCGGCCGAACCGGCGGTGAGCGCGGTCCGGCTGGCTCGACCAGCGCCTATACTGGCAAGGCTGCTGTCAAGGCGAAGGCTCCCGGTAAGTCCGGCGGAAAACCCACGCCCAGACCGCGCGGCAAGGCGCCCGCTGGCGGCAAGCCAGCCCCAAGGCCGCGCAAGCCCTGATGCATCCCAACGCCGCCTTTCGCCATGATGCCAGTTCCGGCTCAGAAGGGCGCGCGCTGCTCGAATCGCTGATCGAGGAGATCGGCTTCGGCATGATCTTCGCGACCACGCCTGATGGCCCGCGCGTGGCGCATACTCCGCTGCTCTCGACTGGGGGCGGCACGGTGCGGTTCCATCTCGCGCGCGGCAATGCGCTGACCAAGCATCTTGACGGGATGACCGCACTGGCGCTGATCAACGGCCCGGACGGCTATGTCAGCCCGCGCTGGTATGCAGATGCCCAGCAGGTGCCGACCTGGAATTACGTGTCGCTGGAACTCGAAGGCAAGGTCCGCAAGATGGATAGCACCGGGCTGGAAGCGCTGCTGGTCGATCTGTCCGCCCGCCATGAAGCGCGGATAACCGAAGGCATCCCCTGGACGATGGACAAGCTGGAAGATCGCACCAAGACCGGGCTGATGGGCGCAATCGTGGGCTTTGAGCTGGAGATTCAGGCTTGGCGGCCGACGCTGAAGCTCAGCCAGAACAAGTCGCCCGAAGAACGCGCCCGGGTGATCGCTGGGTTGGAAGCAGCAGGTTCGGTCGCGATGGCCCAGTTGATGCGGACCCTGGCTGCGTGAGTGTGAAACTGGCCGTGTTCGATTGCGATGGCACGCTGGTCGATGGCCAGGCCAGCATCTGCAATGCGATGGACGCGGCCTTTACCGCCTGCGAAGCAGCACTTCCCGATCGCCACCAGGTCCGCCGGATCGTTGGCCTCAGCCTGCCGCAAGCGATCCGGCTGTTGCTGCCCGGCGCCGATGAGGAACTGCGGCGTGCTATTGACGCGGCCTATCGCGACGCTTTTCGCACCGCGCGCGAGGCAGGCCAACTGGTCGAGCCGCTGTATGACGGGATCGCTCCGTTGCTGGATCGGCTCCGGGCAAGGGGTTGGACATTGGGTGTCGCCACCGGGAAAAGCGACCGTGGTCTGGATCATTGTCTGGCGATGCACGGGCTTTCCGCGCATTTCACCACGCTGCAAACCGCCGATCGCCACCCGTCAAAGCCGCACCCGGCAATGCTGGAGGCGGCGATGGCGGAGGCACTGGCTGGTCCCGCCGAAACGGTGATGATCGGCGATACCGCCTATGACATCGAAATGGCGGTCACCGCCGGGGTCCGCGCCATCGGGGTCGATTGGGGCTATCACACCGCAGACGAGCTGCGCGATGCCGGGGCGGAAGCAGTGGCGCTGAACCCGGCCGAGCTTGGGAAGATGCTGATATGACCGATGATCCCGCCAAGGGCCGCTTCCTAGCGATCCAGGTAATGCGATTGATCGGCACCGGGATTGCCCTGTTCGGACTGGTCGTCATCACCGGGAAGACCGACCTGCCCCAACCTTTGGGCTATCCGATTACCCTGTTTGGCCTGTTCGACGCCCTGATCTTTCCGATCATCCTGACCCGCCGCTGGAAAAGTCCGCGCGAATGAAGCGGTTTTACAAAGATGTCAGCATCGCCCCCGACGAAACCGGCTGGCGGGTGCAGCTGGATGGCAAACCGATCCGCACCCCCGCCAAGGCTGCGCAGATCGTGCCGAGTGCGGCGCTGGCGCAGACGATGGCGCTGGAATGGTCTGCGCAAGGGCCGGAAATTGATCCCGCCGCCTTCATCTTCCGCGACATGGCGGACTATGCGATTGACGTGGTCGCCCGCGATCCCGCCGCTGCTGCCGCAGACCTGCTGCGCTACGCCGAAACTGATACGCTGTGCTACCGCGCCGAGGCGGGTGAGGCGCTGCATGAGCGACAGAGCGAGGTTTGGGAGCCGCTGCTGCGATCCGCTGAACTGCGCTGGGACATCCATTTCGAGCGGGTCGGCGGCATCCTCCATCGGCCCCAGCCCCCGGCCACGCTGGCGCGCATGGCCGCTGTGATCGCGCCGCTGGATGCCTTCACGCTTGGCGCGTTGACCACGCTCACCACGCTTACGGCGTCGCTGATGATCGGCCTCGCCGCGCTGGAAGATGGCGCAGATAGCGAGGCGCTGTGGGCCGCAGCCAACCTCGAAGAGGATTGGCAGTCCGAGCAATGGGGCAAGGATGACGAGGCGCTCGCATTGCGCGCGCGGCGGCTGGCGGAGTTTGAGGCGGCGATGCGGTTTGCCGGGTTGGTGAGATTGGAATAGCAGTAGGGGAGGTAAGTGTCTGCGTCCGACAACGAATCGGACCTTCGGACCAGTCCAGCTCAGCATCCGCCATCCTACATGAAGGCTAATGACGTGCGATGGAGAGCCCTGGTGCCCAGGCCACCACGGCTCTCCAATTCATGTTTCTTGCCGCTTATTTCTTGGCGGGAAGGAACGTGACTTCGCGTATCAGATACTCACCTGTTATGGTGCGTATGTTAGGATAGACTGTTGTCGTAGTGGTGCGATCTTTGGCCTCGTTTGCAGTGCCCCAGGCCTTCATAAATGCTTCGTAGCGGGCCTTGTTCGGAGCTAGATCGCTCGTATTCGCAAACGTAGCCACGAGCATCACATTGAAATCGCCGCTGTTTGGAAGGTCACTCACATATACGTGGTAGTCCAACATGTGTCCCAGTTGCTTTTGAGCAGCGTTGCTTGCCACCCAAGTGTTTCGGATCCCGGCAAGGTAATCCTCGACCATGTTTTCCTTCACCTTGATGGTTGAAACGTTCGAGACTGTGTCGCTCACCGTATAGTCTTTGTACTGTTCGAGTTGTGCTGCAGCAGGAGTGGATAGTGCCATGGCAATGCCGATGGCTAAGAGCTTCTTCATGAGGTTTCCCCAGTTTGTAGCGACCCGGCTACGGAGCGGACCAAGAAGTCCGCAGGAGCGATCTGTCGAAGAGCAAAAACTTGCTGCGGGACGAGTTCGAACCTAATAACGAGGAAAGCATTTTTTCACATCGCTGGCAATAGTGCGTATTTCCAAGCCAGACTGGGTTGTAGTTCCACGGTTTGCCGTGACGTCCGCTCTCCACACCAAAACCAGCCTCACCCCCTACCCGACCCACTCCGCAACCTGCGCCGCAACGTCATTCGCCGCTTTGTTGAGCGCCGGCCCCACCGTTTCGGGCTTGGCCGCAACGCCGGGGACGATGCTTTCAAACCGCCGGGTCGCCAATTCGCCGCCTTTGCCGCTGCGGATCGCGTCAAAGCGGACCAAGACTGACAGGCTGCGCGCGTCATAGCCCATTTCGAGCAAGCGGCCGGTCAGGCGAACGCCGCCTTGTGCGGTGGCTTCGCTATCCTCAAACACCAGCCGCGATCTGCGCGCTCTGATCGTCTCGGCCAGAAGCGCGCGAAACAGGCGCGATGGGCGTTCAACCCACATCGCATTTTGCAGATAGGCGACGCTGGCATCATCGATCTGCACCGCCACCCGCTGGACCGCCAGACGGCGATCAGTTTCCGGTTCGGCAACGATAATCGCATCCTCAATTTTGCCGCTGGCCGATGTGCCCGCTGCAGGGCTTTTGGCCGGGGTCAGGTTGAACAAAGTTTCAGGCACCTTGCCGCCAAGACTGATGCACCCGCCCAGCGCCAGCGCCAGTGCGGTTGCCAGTGCCGATTTCAGCATTGGTTGAAAACGCATGATCTGCCCCTTCATGATCTGGCCCTTCATGGCTTATAATCCGGCAGTTTCGAGCCGCCGATTAGCGCCCCTGCGCCCTGATCGTCTAGCTTTTCGGTTATACCGCGCAGCGCCCGCGTAGTGGCGCGCAGATCGCGCAGCGCCGCTTCGGTGGCGGGCAATGTGTTTTCATTGAACTGGCGCGCGGCGGGCCTTGCATCGGCCAGGGTGGCTTTCAGCTCGTCAGCCGCCGAAGATGCCGACTTCAGCGTGGAGCGCAATTGCTGGGCGAGCGACGCACCCTCGCCATTGAGCATCTGATCGGCAGAGCCTGCCACCTTCTCAAAATTGGCGAGAGTTGCGGTCGCCTGTTTGAGCGTGGCCTGGAGTTCGCGGAGCATGGGTTCGATCTGCGGCGAGGCATCGGCCAGGCTGCCGGTCATCCGGTCCGTATTTGCCAGGATATTTCCGATCGCCTGCTGGTTCTTGTCCGAAAGCAACAGAGTCATCCGCTCGGTCAGTGTAGCCAGCCGTTCCAGCAGCAGCGGCGCATTGGAGAGAATCGCGCCAAGGCCGCCGCGCGTGGTGGGGATCACTGGCACGCCTTCTGGCCCCGGCTCGGTAATCGGCGGAGCGCCTTTGACAGCGCCGTTTAACTGGACGTTGGAAACGCCGGTGAAACTGCCCTGGATCGTGGCGGTGGTGCCCAGCAAGACCGGCACATCATCGTTCACGCTGATTCGCACCCGCACGAAGCTGGGGTCTTTCTTCCACAGTTCGATTGTCTTGATCTGGCCAACCGGCACCCCCGAAAAGGCGACTTGCGAGCCTTGGGCAAGCCCATCAACCGACTGGCGGAAAAAGATGTCATATTCATTCTGGTTCGATTGGCCCAGCCGCGCGATCCAGATGATCGCTGCGGCCAGCGCAGCCATCAGGAGCAGCGTTACCGCACCTACCCAGACATGATTGGCCCGTGTTTCCATTGGCGTACCCTATGCCTCCCCGTGCGCTGGATTGTCCAACGCTTTGACGTGGTGCCTCGGCGCCACGCTGGCCCTGCCGCCTTTTTGGCTATGCTGGGCAGCCCTGCCGCGGGGGCCGTTGAAATATTCCTGGATCCACGGGTGATCCAGCGCCAGCAGTTCCGGGATTGTCCCCACTGCAATCACCTGATGATCGGCGATCACCGCAACCCGGTCACAAATTTCGTGCAGAGTATCAAGATCATGGGTGATCAGGAACACGGTCAGCCCCAGCGTATCCTGCAATTCCTTGGTCAGCTGATCGAATGCCGCCGCCCCGATCGGATCGAGGCCTGCGGTCGGCTCGTCCAGAAACAGCAGCTCGGGATCTAGCGCCAGCGCGCGAGCGAGGCCAGCCCGCTTCTTCATGCCGCCGGAAAGTTCGGACGGGTATTTGCTCGCCGCCTCGGGCGGCAAGCCTGACAGCATCACCTTGTAACGGGCAATCTCGTGGCGCAATTGCTCGTCGATCTCGGGATAGAATTCCATCAGCGGAACTTCGACATTTTCAGCCACGGTCAGCGTTGAGAACAGCGCCCCGCCCTGAAACAGAACGCCCCAGCGCGAACGGATATCAATGTCATCGTCATCGTGCGCATCAGTTATCGATTGGCCGAGCACTTCGATTGAACCAGCCTCTGGAATCTGCAACCCGATGATTGAGCGCATCAGCACCGATTTTCCGGTGCCCGATCCCCCGACCACCCCGATGATCTCACCGCGCCGGACCTTGAGCGACAAATCCTTGTGGATCACATGGGGGCCAAAGCTGTTGCACACGCCATCGATCACAATCGGATGATCGCCATGGAACGCGGCGGGCATTTCGCGGCGGGCAATATCCTCGACATCATCAATGATTTCTTCGCGGTCCTCGTTCATCCCCAGCCCACTTCGGTGAAGAATACGGCGAAAAACGCATCGAGCACGATCACCATGAAGATCGCCTGGACCACCGCCATGGTTGTTCGAAGGCCTACCTCCTCGGCGTTGCCCTCTACCTGCATGCCCTGATAACATCCGGCCAGCGCGATGATCAGGCCAAACACCGGTGCCTTGATCAGCCCGACCCAGACATCATGGATCGGCACAACTTCCTGTATTCGCAACAGAAATGTAAAGAACGGAATTCCCAGCGTCTGGCTCGCCAGAAACGCGCCGCCGATGATGGACGCCCCGGCCGCATAAAAGCCCAGCAACGGCATCATCAGCACCGCCGCCAGCACCCGCGGGATAACCAGCGCCTCTACCGGGGAGACGCCGATCGTGCGCATCGCATCGATTTCCTCGGTCAGCTTCATGGTCCCGATCTGGGCTGCAAAGGCCGAGCCGGATCGGCCCGCAACCATGATCGCAGTCATCAATACGCCCAGCTCACGCATGCTAAGCCGCCCGGTCAAATTAATGGTATAAATCTCTGCCCCGAACTGGCGCAGCTGCACCGCGCCCTGCTGGGCGATGACGATACCGATCAGAAAGCTCATCAAACCGATGATCCCCAGCGCCGATACGCCAACCAGCTCAAACTGACGGATCAGCGCCTTGCCGCGGAACCGCGATGGATGGCGCAGCAGGCTGACAAAAGCGATCAGCACCGCGCCCAGAAAGCCCAGTATCCCGACCGATCCATGCGCCGTGCCGCTTACGAACTTGCCAACCGCATCTGGCACCCGCTCAAACAAGGGCAGCCGGTGCGGTTCGATCACGCTGTCAGACTTGGTGCGGTGGACAGCAGCGATCAGCCGCTGCGCCTGATCGCTCGCCCCGACGATCTTGGCACCATTGTCGCGCGAGACCCGCCAGACAATCCACGCGCCGACTGTGTCAATTGCGGTAACGGCGGACAGATCCAGCTGAGCAACAGGCTCTTCCATCTCGCGCAGGCGGCGATCAATCACCCCGATCGAGGCGACCACCATCGGGCCGGAGAGCGCCAGATTAAGCGCGCCATCAGCATCCGTTTCGGCAGTAAAGTCAGCCCATTCGCGCATTAACGCCAGCCATGCGGGAAAATGGCGGCGGCGACAAGCTTGCGCGCACGTCAAGCCGCTGGCAAAGCGCGCGGGCCATGACCCAAACAGCTTCTGACCAGACACTAGACAAGACCTTTAACCCCGCCGCGATCGAGGCGAAATGGTATACCCATTGGGAAGCAAACGGCTTGTTCCGCCCGAGCCGCCCCGATGCCGAGCCCTTTACGATCGTCAACCCGCCACCAAATGTGACCGGCAGTCTGCACATCGGCCATGCGCTGGACAATACGTTGCAGGACATCGTGGTCCGCTATGAACGGCTGCGCGGCAAGGATGCGCTGTGGGTGGTCGGCACCGATCACGCCGGGATCGCCACGCAAATGGTGGTTGAGCGCCAGCTTGAGGCGAGCCAGGACAAGCGCAGCAATTATTCGCGCAAGGCCTTTGTCGACAAGGTGTGGGAATGGAAGGCGGAAAGCGGCGGGACAATCACCGGCCAGCTCCGACGCCTTGGCTGTTCGATGGACTGGAGCCGCGAGCAATTCACCATGGACCCGCATTTCACCAAGGCGGTGGTGAAGGTGTTCGTGGATTTGTATAATCAGGGACTGATTTACCGGGATAAGCGGCTGGTCAATTGGGATCCCAAACTCAAGACCGCGATTTCGGATCTTGAGGTGGAAACCCGCGAGATCAAGGGCGGCTTCTGGCACTTCCGCTATCCGCTGGCCGATGGCGTGACGCTCGATAATGGCGCGGATCATATCGTGGTGGCGACGACCCGGCCCGAGACGATGCTGGCCGATATGGCGGTGGCAGTGAACGCCGATGATCCGCGCTACAAAAGCGTGATCGGCAAGTTCATCGTGCTGCCGATCACCGGGCGGCGAATTCCGATTGTTGCGGATGAGCATGCCGATCCAGAGCTTGGTTCAGGCGCGGTGAAGATTACGCCGGGGCATGATTTCAACGATTTTGAAGTGGGCAAGCGCGCTGGGTTCAAGCCTGCGGACATGCTCAATATGTTCGATGCTGAAGCGCGGGTGGTGCAGTGTGGCGGCATTCCTGAAAACATCGTTGGAATGGAACGGTTTGACGCGCGCGATGCGGTGGTGGCGCAGATGAAGGCGCTCGGTCAGCTGGTCATACACACCGACAAGGATGGCAATCAGCAGGACGCCGAACCGCGCGTGATCCAGACCCCGTTTGGTGATCGCGGCGGCGTGGTGATCGAGCCGTGGCTGACCGACCAATGGTATGTCGATGCGGCGACGCTGGCAGTGGCGCCGATGGCTGCGGTGCGGGATGGGTCGATCGAGATTGTGCCCAAGACGTGGGAGAAGACGTTTTTCAACTGGATGGAGAACATCCAGCCATGGTGTGTGTCGCGGCAATTGTGGTGGGGGCATCGGATACCGGCTTGGTACTGTCCACCTGCGGACAAAAACCTGTCCAGCATCCAGGTAATGGCGGCCAGGCCCGACGGATCGCGTCGCTACCAATTGGGAACTATCCACTTCGTTTGCGAGACTACAGATGAGGCGTTGAATCAGATTTCAGCCGAACATGGCGTGCAAGTTTCCGATCTGCATATTTGCGAGACCAAGGACGAATATGCTCGTCATTTACTGGAAGGCCGCCCGAAGATTCCAGTCCTCCAAGACCAAGACGTCCTCGACACCTGGTTCTCCTCCGCGCTGTGGCCCTTCGCCACGCTGGGCTGGCCGGAGGATCCTCCCCGGCACGGGGAGGATCAATCCCTCCTTGCCCGCCACTACCCCAACGATCTGCTCATCTCAGGTTTCGACATATTGTTCTTCTGGTGCGCGCGGATGGCGATGATGGGGATGAAGCTGAATGAGGGCCAGGTGCCGTGGAAGCGGCTGTATCTGCATGGTCTGGTCCGTGCGGCAGACGGCCAGAAGATGTCCAAATCCAAAGGCAATGTCGTCGATCCGCTGGTGCTGATCGACGAATACGGCGCCGATGCGCTGCGCTTTTTCATGGCGGCGATGGAAAGCCAGGGCCGCGATGTGAAGATGGATAAGGCCCGCGTCGAAGGCTACCGCAACTTCGCCACCAAGCTTTGGAACGCAGCGCGGTTCTGCCAGAGCAACGGCATCGGCGCGAGTTCCTCGCTGGCGGCCCCTGCGGCCACGCTCGCAGTCAACAAATGGATTATCGGCGAGGTTGTGGAAACGCTGGCCGAGCTGGACAAGGCGATGGCCGATCTGCGCTTTGATGCGGCGGCGAACACGATCTACCACTTCGTGTGGGATCAGTTCTGCGATTGGTATATCGAGCTGATCAAGCCCGCACTTTCCGTCACCCCGGCGGAGGCCGGGGCCCATGGTGAGGCCGGACCCGGCGGCGCGATGGATCCCGGCCTGCGCCGGGATGACGAGGGTGGGGCGGCTGCATCCGGGGCCGATGAAACCCGCGCCGTCGCCGGCTGGGTACTCGACCAGATCCTGGTGATGCTCCACCCGTTCATGCCGTTTGTGACTGAGGAACTTTGGGACAAGCTGGGGACCCGCGCAGACTATCCGCTGATTACCGCGAAGTGGCCTGAGCCGGGGGCTGGGGTGGATGCTGAGGCGAAACGTGAGATTGAAAAGCTCATTCGAACGGTCGCAGGCATTCGTAGTGTGCGAACTGAGCTCAATATAAGCCCTGCCTCTAAACTCGATATTCTTATTGAAGGGGCCTCTGATGCGACTCTCCAAGCGCTAAAAAACAACATCGACCCGCTGCGGCGAATGGCCCGCCTCGAAACGATAGAGTTCCCAAAAAATGCTATCTTGGCCAGTGTTGGAGAAACCGACATCGGTTCTATCAATAGCTGGTTCGCAGCGAAGGGCGGTTCAGCCCAAGTTGTCGTGGATGAAGCCACCTTCATCATAAAGCTCGAGGGCATAATAGACATCACCGCCGAAAAGGCTCGCCTGACCAAAGCCCTCGAAGCCTCCACCAAGGAGGCCAAATCGCTCGAGGGCCGCCTCTCCAATCCGGCCTTTGTCGAAAAGGCCAAGCCCGAAGCAGTCGACAAGGCGCGGGCCGATCATGCTGCCCATGCCGCCGAGGCCGAGCGGCTCAGCGCGGCGTTGGCGCGGCTCGGGTGAGGCTTTGCTTGCTTGATCCTCCCCGCACCGGGGTGGGGGACCTTGCGCAGCATGGTGGTGGGGGCAGGCCTCATGGCGCGTCGTTGCAAGGCAGTGCCGAGCCGATAGCCCCCTCCACCACCTTCGGCGGTCCCCCTCCCCGTAGCGGGGAGGATTGAATGCTAACCCTCGCCGCCACCATCCCGGGGCAACCCGAAATCTTCGCCTCGCTGCAGGGCGAAGGGCCGAGCACCGGGCAGCCCAGCAGCTTCATCCGCCTGTCACGCTGCAACCTTGCCTGCACATGGTGCGACACCGCCTATACTTGGCGCTTCACAGGTGAAGGCGCGTTCGATCGCACCGCCAATCAGGTCACGCTGGACGAGCAAGACGTCGCCGCGCGGATCATGGCGCTGGGCGGCAACCGACTGGTCATCACTGGTGGCGAACCGCTGCTGCAAGGTGCGGCTCTGGCGCGGATGGCGGCGCTGCTGGACGGTCACCGGATCGAGATAGAGACCAACGGCACCGCCGCCCCGCACCCCGAACTTGATCCGCTTGTGGCGCAATATAATGTCAGTCCCAAGCTGAAGCATTCAGGCAATCCTGTTGATCTTGCACTGATTCCTGAACGGCTGTCCGCGTGGGCGAGAGAACCTAAAGCGTACTTTAAGTTTGTGATTTCGGCACCCGAAGACCTCGGCGAAGTACTCGCAATCCAAGCCGATCATGCCATCCCGGGCGACCGGCTATTCGTGATGCCCGAAGGGACCGACAGCGCGGTGCTGCGGGAACGGATGCGCTGGATGGCCCCGTTGTGCCAAAGTCACGGTTTGCGCCTGTCAGACCGCCTGCATATCCACCTTTACGGCGATACGCGCGGCACCTGATTTCACCTGCCCTGCGCGCGCCAGCGCTGGACGGTGCGTAGCACCATTTCTTCTTCGCCGCCGCTGGCATTCCACAGCTCGCTGAAGGAGGGATCGGCCGAGGCCGGGCGCTTTACCTCTTCCAGATCATCGAACGAAACGCGGATCGGGATCGACACACCCTCGCCGCAGATGATGCATTCGCGATTACGCAGCGCCGGGATCGAATCGAGGAAGCCGCGTGCGCCTTCGGGCATGGCTGCCTTCACAAAGGCCTGATCGCGATCATTGTTAAGCCGCATCGAAATAATCGTGCCGCACTGTGACAGCACGCCTTCGGCCAGATCCGAGGGGCGCTGGGTGATAAGGCCAAGGCTGATGCCATATTTACGGCCTTCCTTGGCGATCCGGCTGAGGATGCGGCCGACAGACGAACCATCGGCGTTCTTCTCGTTGGGCACATAGCGATGCGCTTCTTCGCAAACGAGCAAGATCGGCCGGGTCTTTTCATCGCGCGCCCAGATCGCGAAATCGAACACGAGGCGGCTTAGGACTGCCACCACTGTCGAGGTAATGTCCGAAGGCACCCCCGAAACATCGATGATCGAGATCGGCTTGCCCTGCGATGGCATGCGGAATATCTTGGTGATGAAATCCGCCATTGTATCGCCCACCAGCATGCCCGAAAACATGAACTGATAGCGCGGATCGGCCTTCAACTCGTCAATCTTGGTTCTGACCCGCATATAGGGCGCAGACGACCCGGCCTTGTCGAGCTTGCCCATCTCGTTCTGGATCGCGTTCGTAAGATCAGAGAGGAGGTAGGGGATCGGCGAATCGACGGTGATCTTGCCCATCATTTCGGCCAGCCGGTTTTTTCCGCGCGCCTGCAGCAGACACTTGGCCAGGATGTCTGAATCCTCCTGCTTGTCGTTGCCAGTAGAGGTGAGAAACACCTCGCAATGCTCTTCAAAGTTCATCAGCCAATAGGGCATTTGCAGGTTTGACACGTCAAAGATCATGCCGGTGTTCTTGAACGCTGCCGAATATTCGCCGTGCGGATCGACCATCAGAATATGACCATCGGGCGCAGCTTCGCAAATCCGGTGCAGTATCAATGCGGCGCTGGTCGACTTGCCCGTGCCGGTCGAGCCGAGCAGCGCAAAATGCTTGCCCAGCAAGGAATCGATATACAGCCCGGCGCGAATATCGCGGGTCGGAAAGACCGTGCCAATCTCGATACTGGTGCGGCCATCGCCGGCATAGATCTGACGCAAATCATTGCTGGTCGCGGGATAGATCAGCGCGCCGGGGATCGGATAGCGGGTGACACCGCGGCGGAAGCTGTGGATTCGGCCAGTTAGCCGTTCCTCATCGCCTTCGCCCAGAAAATCGATATTGGCGACGATCCCGCCGGGAGATTTGGAATCCTGCCGCTGGGTGCGAACACTGGCGAGGAGCCAGCTGTTGCCAACGCGGATCTTGACCTGACTACCGACTTGTCCGGCCAGCGAGATTGAGGGATCAGTATCGCCCGAACATTCCTGCAAGCGGGTGAGATCAAGCGCAATCTGGCTGCTCGATCCGGCGATCTCCAACACGATGCCGATAGGTTCACGGGCGTTGTCGATGACTTGAGCAGCATTGGACGAATTGTCCGCAGCGCCAGATGGCGCTTCGTTCGCCGCTGCCGGACGGGCCTGCGAAAAACCGTTCCTGCTCATGTCATTCATCATTAAGGTCCGTCCTGTTCAGCCGTTGCTGGCTTCGTCAGGAATGGTCTAGGGCAAGGCGGTTAATATTGGCCTAAATCGGGACAAAACAACGCCTTCAAACCAGCGCAAACAGCCTTCCAGCGATCACGCCCATACCGACCGAGATCATCACTGCCAGCAGTCCGTAAAGGAACGACTGGTTCAGTGCGAACTGCGCCACCAGACGCTCAAACCCCAGCTTGCGGACCTCGACCCGGCTGATGGCCGAGGCGACCACGCGGCCTTTGGTTATAGCAAAAGTTTCAGCGGTATAGGTGCCAGTCTGGACACTGGAGGGCAGCTTTATCCGGGCTTGATAGAGCACCTGCTCGCTCACCTGCACGCCGCGCTGATTCTCTTGGTACAGCTCGCCCCGGTGCATCAGATCGACCAGACCGGCGGCGAACCGCGCCTGCTCCTTCGGCTCAAACGCCCCGATCGGCGATAGCTGGAGCCAGCCAAGCCCCAACTCATAGATCGCTGCGGTTTTGTCATCGACGATCTTTTTGATTGGCCGCGACGAGGCCATCGAGAAAAATGTTGGGGCGGACCGGAACTCGGCGCTGTCCGCGTTGATCCAGATGCCGGCAAAGCGTTGTTTTTCGCGCAGGATAATCGAACGGGTCGGCCCTTTCAGCACCACAACGATGTCATAATCCTGCCCGGCACGGTTGCCTTCCGGGGTCAGGATCGCTCCGAACAGCAGCAACTCCGTCCCGGTGAAGCCTTGACGCACCTGTATCTCGTGCTGCGACACCTCTGGCACCAGAATGGGATCGCGCGCCCCGCCCAGAATGAGCAACGCAAGCAAGAGGAACAGCCGCTTCACCGCTTCGTCCTCATAGCGGCGCCACCGCGTATATTTCGTCTGGCCGCCAGGCAAGCCCGATAGCCATCCGCAGGGCGACAATCAGCACCACTGCTGCCAGCACCAGACGAAGGCGATCAGCCGGGAATTTCTGCGCCATCTGCGCCCCGATTTGCGCGCCCGAAACCGAACCAATCAGCAACAGCACCGCCAGCACGATATCAACCGCCTTGGTTGTCAGCGCGTGGGTCATCGTGGTTACCATGGTGACGAACAATATCTGGAACAGCGAGGTGCCAACCACAACATTGGCGCTCATCCCCAGAATGTAGAGCATCGCCGGAACCAGCACAAAACCGCCGCCAATCCCCATCAGCATGGTAAGAATTCCGGTCGTCACCCCCAGCAAAAGCGGCGCGATCGGGGAAATGTAGAGGCCCGAGCGGTAGAACCGCCAGCGCAGCGGCAGATTGGCGACCATCGGATGGTGACGGCGTTTGCGCGCGGGCAGTGGAACACCGGTTTTGGAAGCTTGCAGCGAAAGCCAGCTTTCCCGCGCCATCAGCCCGCCGATGCTGCCCAGCAGGACGACATAAAGAATGTTGATAACTGTATCGATCTGGCCAAGCTGCTGAAGCAATCGGAACAAAACAGTGCCGATCCCGATGCCGATAATCCCTCCAGCCACCAGAACCCCGCCCATCTGATAATCGACCCCGGCCCGTTTGGTATGGGCCAACACGCCCGAAACGCTGGCCCCGGTCACCTGGCTGGCCGCAGATGCAGCGGCAACCGTGGGCGGCACGCCATAGAAGATCAGCAGTGGCGTAGTCAGGAACCCGCCCCCCACTCCGAACATTCCCGAGAGGATGCCCGTCAGCGCGCCAAGGCCGACGATGACCAAGCCATTGACCGAAAGGTTGGCGATTGGAAGATAAACGTCCATTTTGCCCGTGCAGGACTAGCCTAGCCAGTCGGGACTGGAAAGGCTTGTAGACTCAGAAACCTGCGGAGAGCGTAACTGCTGGCCCCGAGCCCGGCGCAGCACTTCCTGCAATCCGGAACCGCCAGTCGGCCGAAAGACGAGTATTGGCCGGACCTACCGGAATTCCCAGCGATGCCGTTGGCCCGATATCCACCCGGCTTGCACCCTTTTGCGCCCCGCCCCAGACGGCACCACCAGCGCGCAGTTCCAGCTCTCCTATCCTTGCCAGTCGGCGGGTCAGGTGCAGCTGGCCATCGACAAAGGCACTGCCTTCGTTTCCGCCGACATAACCGATCTGGCCGTAAGCATCGGCCTGCATCCCCAACGGCAGACCAAGCGGCGGAAACTCGCTGACCAATGCCACGGCGGGGCGCAATTTGGTGTCGCTGCCCAGCCGAGATGCCCGCAATTCGGCCATCGCGGCGATTGGCAAGCGCGCGAGCGGCCGGGCCGAGAGGCCAACCGCCACCTCTTTGTCATGCGGCGCACGAACCGCTCCCGAAGCCCGCAAATAGAGCGATGGCTTGCGATCAATGTCTGGCGCAAGCCGGTGCCGGATCACTGCACCGATTTGGCTGCCGCCATAGCTGGGCGCAGCAAAGCCATTGCGCAGTGGCACACCGGCACCTGGCCGCAGCAGTAGCCAGCTATCGGCTGACCAGCGTCGCTGCGCGGCGCGCTTGGGAGCCGGGCTGCGCTTTTCAAACAGAACGGCTGGCAGCGGCAAATAGGCAACTGCTGCGAGCCAAAACATCTGATGGCCTGCTGCAACGCGCGGAGTGAGCGGCTTTGCCGACGCCGCTTCGGCTGGCGGGACGGTAATCGGCGCTGAAGCCGCGGCAGATGGAAGCGCATAAGGCGAGATCGCGGGCCAGGCAATTGGCCTTGGTGCGTTCTGCGTTGCTTGTTGCGGCATCTTCTGGCCCGGCAAAACAATCGTCGATGCCGCCACAAAAATGGTTTGGCCAGATGCGGATTGCGGCGAGTGGTTTGCGACCAGCTGCGCTGGGTAGTCCCCCGACTCGGCTCCAAAAGGTGACTCCCAGATTGCCGCTCGTGCGGCAACCCAGCTGACCAACAGCAGCAACAAAACTGCAAGCGGCTGGCCGCGCCGCGTGACGGGCTTCACGCCCGGGCCTCCAGCGCGGTAATCCGGGCAGGATGGACCAGATGGGCAGTTTTATCCCACATTACCTGTCCGCCGCGCAGGGTTCGGAAATAGGCCATAAATGCCCGTTGCCCGGCCATGATCGCAATGATATTGCTCACCGGGATACGCAGCACGGCCCGCAATCCTTCGGTCAGTCCATACTCGCGCGACGTGAAACCAAACCGCATCGCCGCACGCCAGACGAAACCTCCAAAGCTGAGAAGCAGCATGACCTTGACGACAGGAGACAAAGCATAAGCAGACTGCCAACCGGCCAAAGAGGCACCAAGCAGCACCGCATCAATCACCAGCAAAAGATATGCAGCAGCAAGGACCAGGGCAGTCAGCGGCCCACGCCGATCACGCAGCGCCATCCACAAGTCAACCGGGCCGCCGCTCCAGCCCATGCGGTCCCATGATTGAAAGGCAATGCCGTGGACCCAACGGGTCTTCTGCCGCACTGCCTGCCCCAGCTCGGATGGGAAAAAGCTGCGGGTTGCTACCAATTGCCCGCTGGCATCGCGTAATCGGAGGAAGCTGCTGCGCTGGCCATGCTGCGAAACAAGCAGTCCCAGCTCATAGTCTTCTGTCAGGCATTCGGCTGCGAAGGGCCCCGCTTCTCCATCAGCGATCCGCCGCGCCGCCAGCTCTGCCAGCGCACGCCGGGCAAAGCCGCAACCTACGCCGGCAGCGGGCAATCCGGCGCCAATGGCATCGCGGACCACCAGCAGTTTGGCATGAGCCTCAGCAAATTCATCAGAATAATGCCCGGCAATCCATCGTGATCCCGGCTGCGGTTCGGGCCGCACCGGGATCTGCACAAAATCGATCGCAAACAAGGCAGTATCAATTGCCGACAGAGCGGCGGGATGAACCATGTCTTCTGCGTCATGCAGCACTATCGAGCGGAACTCCTCGCCGCTGCGGGCTTCATCACGCCAATTGCTGCATAGAGGCGGTTCAGGCAATCGGCCTTGGTCGTGGGGCCGATCCGATCGTGGATCACCACGCGCACGCGCGGATCATTTCCCGCGCCAGCCATCGCTGCAGCGATCGTTGTCACATCATTGCGATAGCAACCGATGTAAATCCGAAGTTCTGCCTGCGGCCAAACCGCCAATGCATGGGCCAATGTCGTAGCAATGACAGGCGCTTCCTGCCACGCCGGGATCAGCACGGCTGCCCGGCCGGCCAACGGTGCGTGCCATACCCGGCAGGCAAATGGGCGGTGCGAAGACCACGTCCAAGTTTGAGCCAGATAAAGCTGAAGTCGATCGCCAGCTCATCCGCAAGCCCGATCACAAACCAGAATGCGGCAAACAGCAGCAGCTCATGCTCAGCCAGTTGCAACCATCGCAACGCCTCAAAGATGTCGGAATTCGCCCCTGTCATGCTCTGTGCATTCCCCGACGTGCATCGCTATACAATCGGCCAGCCTAGTAATAATACAAGCGGGTTGCAACATGATTGCAGTTGGAGGATCAGCTGGCGCAATGAAGTTGCCGAACCACCCCTTTTCCCGGCTTTCCACAATGGCCATGCGCCTGGCCGGGGGCGAGTCCGCAGCCGGAATTCTGCTCATTACAGTCGCCATCGCGGCGATGCTGGTTGCCAACTCTCCGCTTGCCGGGGGCTATCACGCGTTGTTCCATGCACCGCTTAGCTGGACGCCGATTGCCAAGCTGGACAGCTGGCATCTGTGGATCAACGATGGCCTGATGGCGGTTTTCTTTTTCGTCATCGGCCTTGAAATCAAGCGCGAAATGTTGGCGGGAGAGCTTTCCACGCCGGCGAAGCGGCGCTTGCCAGTATTGGCAGCGGCTGCGGGCATGGCGCTGCCCGCGCTGGCCTATCTGCTGGTGACCGGCGGAAACCCGGAACTTCAGCGCGGCTGGGCGATCCCTGCGGCAACCGACATTGCCTTTGCGATGGGGGTGATCGGTCTGCTCGGTCCGCGCGTGCCACCCTCGCTCCGGCTGTTCCTCCTGACGGTGGCGATCGTCGATGATCTGGGCGCGGTGGCGATCATCGCGCTTGTTTACACCGATGGGATCGATTTCGGCTGGCTGATGGCCTCTGTGTTATGCCTGGGCGGGATGATTGCGCTTAATCGCTTCCGCTTCGATCGCGGCTGGGCCTTTGTCCTGCTGGCGGTGCTGCTGTGGTACGCAGTGCTCCATTCGGGGGTTCACGCGACAATTGCCGGAGTGCTGGCGGCCCTCACTATACCGCTGCGCCTTGACGCCGGACATGACAGCCCGCTGCTGCGGTTTGAACATGCCCTTGTGCCATGGAGTGGATTTTTGATCGTGCCGCTGTTTGGCTTTGCCAATGCAGGGGTCAGCCTGGCGGGCCTGGGACTGGACAGATTGCTGGCGCCATTGCCATTGGGAATTGCCGCTGGACTTTTCCTTGGCAAGCAAGTGGGTATCGGGGGGGCGATTATTCTGGCTGAGCGGCTGGGCATCGCTGCCCGGCCCGCGGGAGCAGGCTGGATTCAGCTTTGGGGCATGGCGGCATTGTGCGGGATCGGTTTTACCATGAGTCTGTTCATCGGCGCGCTGGCATTTCCATTCCATCCGCTGCTGGTTGAGGAGGCAAAGCTTGGCGTGTTGCTGGGTTCGCTGCTTTCAGCAGTGCTGGGTTTTGCACTATTGCGGTTTGCGCCGGGGCACACCGCCGGTTAAGCCTTACCAGACGCCAGTATTGGCCATGCTTGCCCAGGGTTCTTGCGGCGGCAGCGCGCCATCCTGAAGCAGCTCGATCGAGATGCCATCGGGCGTTCTGACAAACGCCATATGCCCATCACGCGGTGGGCGGTTGATTGTGACTCCTGCGTCCGTCAATCGCTGACAAGTCTCATAGATATTCTCCACCTGATAGGCGAGGTGGCCAAAATTGCGGCCTCCGTCATAGGTCTCCGGATCCCAATTGTGGGTCAGTTCGATCTCGGCGATATGTTCCTGCCCAGGCGCGGCAAGGAAGATCAGGGTGAACCGGCCTTGTTCGCTCGAAAAGCGCCGAACCTCGTCGATTCCGATCAGGCGAAAAAAAGCGATAGTCGCATCGGGATCGGCTACACGGATCATGGTATGGAGGAAGCTGGTCACGGGTAACTCCATTGGTCTTTCATACAGAACGGTTCATCGTAGATAAAGCAGACTGAGCGCATCTATCTGCGCAACCAATCCAAGGCAATCATCCATGACAAATCCTAGCCCACAAACCCCTGCCCCCGCCAGTGCCTTCTGGCAAGATGGCACCAACCGCCGCTGGCTGGCTAGCGCCGGAGTGCTGGCAATCGGGCTGATTGCGGGCGGGTATCTGCTGGGCAACGGGTTGGTCCGGGCCAAGGATGCCGATCGCTCGGTTACTGTTCGCGGCCTTGCCGAACGCGAGGTGACCGCAGACCTTGCCACCTGGACCCTGGCTTATTCCGCCACCGCGTCCGATCTCGCAACTGCACAAGGCAGCGTTGATCGCGATTCCGAGGCTATCCGTGCCTTTTTCCGCGAGCTGGGATTTCCCGCTGACGATCTCCAGCCAACCGGCGTTAACGTCTCGCAGTTCTCTGACAGCGGCATACAGAAATTTACTGTGCGCCAGCGGATGACCTTGCGCTCGACCGACATCAAGCGCGCCCAATCGGCCGTAAGGCGCCAGTTCGAACTGGTCCGCCGGGGCGTGGTGCTTGAGGAAGGCTCGGGCATGGCCTTCACCTTCACCAAGCTCAACGCAATCAAACCGCCGATGATCGCTGCCGCCACCAAGGACGCACGCGCCTCAGCCGAGCAGTTCGCCAAGGACAGCGGGACATCGGTTGGCCCGATCAAAAGCGCAACCCAAGGCTATTTCGAAGTCCAGGCCCGCGATGGCGATAGCGGTGGCGGCTGGGGGGTTTCGGACACGCCCTATAAAAAGGTTCGCGTGGTCACGACGGTCGATTTCTATCTGCGTTAAACGCAAAAGGCCCGCCGCAGATAGCTGCGGCGGGCCCAATGAATCAGGATTATCAAGAGCATGATGCGATAAATCTGAATCGCATCACGCTCTATAATTCTTTGTTGTCGCGTGATTTATTACGGAAAACCGGTTCCCACTTTTTCGCATCACGCTTTAATTCAGAATGCGAACTTGAGAGTGCCGACTACAGCATCGTTCGAAAAACTATCGATCGAATTGCCTTCAGCGCCGACATAGCTCACGCCAATCGACAGGCTCTTGGTAATGCCATAGGTCGCGCCGACCGAGTAATCGAGGCCGCCGTCGGTGCTTTGCAGCGTCAGCAGCTTGGGCGAAAGTGCGCCGCTGGTGTAGCCCAGATGCGCCGAAACCGTAATCGGGGTGCTGGGAATGCCAACGCCAAGATCGGTGTAGAGATACAGATTGTCATCACCGCCAAGCGAATCCTGCTTCCAGGAATAGGCAACGCCAACCTTGGCCGTCGCAGGACCAAACGTGGTCGAGAGCGAAGCATAGGGTTCAAACACATTGGCATCGCCAACTTTGCCATTCGGATAGACGTAATAAAGCAGACCGACATCGGCGGTAAGGCCGCTGGTTACTTCGCCGGTCCAGCCGCCGTAGACGTCCAGCTCCATGTTGCCGTAGACTGCGCTGTCTTCCAGATTGGAAGCCCAGGCGCCAATATAGAAACCGCTTGAGTGGTTGACGTTGATCGTACCCTGGATCGCAGCGTCACCGCCCGAAAGCGACAGGCCGCGGAAGCGGTAGTCGGTGGTCAGGACAACATTTCCGGTAACGGTGATTTCGCTGGGGGGAGCGGTTTCTTCTTCGGCAAAAGCGGGGACAGCGGTCAATCCGCAGCCGATCAGAACAGAAGCGGCAACTAGGCCGCGGATGGACGTAAGCATGTCATTTTCCTTAAGTGACTGGCGCTCGTCCCACCTGCGCTCGGGCTGCTGCTCCTCGCTTTTGGAAGCATTCAGCCTGTGCACGCACAGTCCTGCACACAAATGCTGCACCGCACAAGGGGAAATCAGCTGGTTCATTGCGCATCGCGGCCAAGCTGTGTCCGCCTTGCAACAGCTAGGGTCAGCACCTTGTGGTCCGACAGGGGCAGGGCTATACGGGCAACTAACCCCTGAACCGCCATGTTGTCATTCATCCGCAAGCTCTTCCGCGCGCCCGAAGCTGGCCC
>JANOKC010000069.1:0-5589 GCA_031419035.1 Novosphingobium sp.
GGGTTGAACAGGAGTTGCAACAGGCCAAAGCTGCGGCCGAGAGTGCCAGCCGGACCAAGTCTGACTTTCTGGCTAGTATGAGCCATGAGATTCGCACGCCGATGAATGCCATCATGGGCATTGCCGATCTGCTGGCAAAGACCTCGCTCTCTCCCGAACAGGACAAATATGTCCAGATTTTCCGGCGCTCAGGCGATAATCTGCTGAACCTCATCAACGATATCCTCGATCTGTCGAAGGTCGAAGCATCGCAACTCGACCTGGAACGAACCGGATTCTCGCTCAGCGATCATCTGGAAAAGGTGATCGAGATGGTCGCACCGCGCGCTCAGGAGAAAAATCTCGTCCTGGTGTGCGAGATCGACCCCAACGTCAGCAACGATCTCGTTGGCGATCCGACGCGGCTGCGGCAGGTGCTGCTCAACCTGCTCGGCAATGCGATCAAGTTCACAGAAGCGGGCAAGGTCTCCTTGAAGGTGGAGCCGGATGGGGATTGTTCGGTGTCGACTGCCTTGCGGTTTACCGTTGCGGACACCGGCATCGGGATCCCCGACGACAAGCTGACCAGTGTCTTCGAGCGCTTCACTCAGGCCGATTCTTCCACGACGCGCAGGTTTGGTGGCTCCGGCCTCGGTTTGACGATCTCCAAACGGCTGGTCGAGTTGATGGGTGGACGCATCTGGGTCGCTAGCGAAGTCGCGGAGGGAAGCGTCTTCGGCTTCGCTGTCCCGTTTGAAATCTGGGCTAGTGCAGGCCGGTCGGTTAGCACACCGATCGGCGCCGATACCGAAGCGCCGCTGCAGGAGCTGCGCATCCTGATGGCCGAGGATTCACCCGATAATTGCACGATCGCCTTGGCTTATCTTGAGGATACGCCCTACCTAATCGATGTGGCCGAAACCGGGCTTATCGCCTGCGAAATGTACATGGCTGGACACTATGATCTGGTGCTGATGGACCGGCAAATGCCGGCAATGGACGGATTAACCGCGACACGGACGCTTCGGGCTTGGGAGCAGGCCAATGGCCGCCCGCCAACCCCGATCATTGCGCTGACCGCCTCCGCCTTGATGGGCGACCGCGAGATGTGTCTGGCGGCGGGTTGCACTGCCTATCTGACCAAGCCGATCAAGCAGGTTGTGCTGCTTCAGGCGATCAGGGATTATTCTGCGGCTGGGCCCCGCCCAGAAGGCGATGTCGGTGGCTCAGATGCCAACGCATCACGATCGGCGCGAAGGATGGCGGAGCGGATTCCCGCATATTTGGAAAACTGCCGGCAAAATGTCATCGTTATGCAAGACGCTCTTGACCAGCTCGACTTTGAAGCTGCGACGATTATCGGTCACAGACTGCGGGGTTCCGGAGGGGGATTTGGCTATCAGGCAATCACCGATTTCGGCGCAAGCATCGAGCAGGCTTGCGAGGACAATGACTTGCATAGTGCTCGCGCGCAGTTGGTCGATTTGTCCAGCTACTTGGACAGTGTTGACGTCAGAATCTGATATAGTCAGTGGCGCAAATTGCGAACAAATTCCATGTCATATCGACTTCTCAATAAGGCAGACCACGCGCATTCGCTGTGGCAGAGGCTAGCCAAGGATAGGACCAAAGTCGGCAAAATGTTGCGCGGCCTGGGGAACATTGTGCCTTCCTGGCCGTTCCCCCTTCATACACTTCCGAGGGAGACGCACCATGGCCGGTCACGAACCTGAATATGTCGAAACATCATCGCTGATCGCTTCCGACATGGTGGAGGGCACCTCAGTCTTTAACAAAGACGGGGAGAAGATCGGTCATATGCTGAACTTTATGGTCAACAAGCATAGCGGCCAGGTGGAATACGCCGTGATGTCGTTTGGCGGCTTCCTTGGCATGGGTGAGGATCACTATCCGCTTCCTTGGAGGAAGCTGAAATACGTCGTCGCCCAGCACGGGTTTGTGATCGATATCAGCACAGAACAGCTCGCCAGAGCGCCGAAGCATGAACGCGAGAATATCCCCATTTATGACCCGGCCTACGGCATGTTGGTCAACGGATATTATGGCATAGGACGATAGGAATGACTTTGCTGGCGAACTACCCTCCTTCCGCCAGCGCGCCCCGGCTACTCCTCTCCCGGCCGGGGCGCATACCTCCATCCCCCCACCTGGAGCCGGATCGGCATTCGCCTGACTCAGTCAGGCAGGCAGCAGTGATGTTTCCTTCGATGGTCGAGGCTCTGGTCCCGCAGAAGCTAGCTGCGCCCCGGATTGCCCTGATCGGCGGATTCACCCCCCGGCGCTGCGGCATTGCGACATTCACCGCCGATATCCACGCCTCTATCACCAGGGGATTTCCGGGTGCCACAGTCGATATCTATGCGATGGCACCGATTGCCAACGACATTGCATTTGCTGCGCCCGTATCCGGCGTGATCGTAGAGAATGATGCGATCAGTTTCATCGCCGCTGCCGCCGCGATTGAAGCGAGTAGTGCCGAAGTGGTCTGGCTACAGCATGAATTCGGCCTGTTCGGCGGCCAAGCAGGCGACATGGTCCTCGAATTGATCGACCGGATCGCAGCACCTTTGATAGTGACGCTGCATACGGTGATGCCCGATCCCGATGCAGATCAGTTGCGCGTGCTGCGGCGGCTGGTTGCGCGGGCCTCAAAGCTGATTGTCATGTCGCAGCGCGCTGCAGACTTGCTCGAGACCGTGTTTGGAGCGGACAAGGATCAGATCGTCCTCATCCCGCATGGCGTGCCGGATCGCCCGTTTGGACGGTCGGCACAGTTCAAGGCCGAATTCGGGTTTGAGGGACGGCAGGTATTGATGACCTTTGGCCTCCTTTCGCCAGGCAAAGGTATCGAGGCGGTGATCGCCGCGCTGCCCCAGATTGTCGCGCAGCATCCAGACACGCTCTATTGCATCGTCGGAGCGACCCATCCCAACTTGCTGGCGCGCGAAGGCGAAGCCTATCGCGAACGCCTCCAAAGCCTAGCCAGGCAATTAGGGGTTGATGACCATATCCAATGGATCGATGCGTTTCTGGAAGTCGATGCGTTGCTCGACCTGATCGAAGCGGCTGACGTTTATGTGACACCTTACATTGGGGCCAATCAGGCGACGTCGGGGACATTATCCTATGCGCTGGCACTGGGCAAAGCGGTCGTATCGACGCCCTATGCCCATGCTGCAGAGCTATTGGCAGATGATCGCGGAGTGTTGGTGCCGTTCAATGACAGCGCCGCTCTGGCGCGCGAAATCGCCGCTCTGTTCGATGATTCCGAACGACTTCTGCAGTTGCAGAAACGCGCTTACGAACGAGGTCGCAAGATGATCTGGCCCGAATTTGCTGCGCGCTGCATGGCGGTTGTCTCAGACACGCAGATTGACGCAACAAAGCCGCGAAAGGTGCCATCACAACTGCACAGCATTGAGGGCTTGCTGCGCATTTGCGACAGCACCGGAATCATCCAGCACTCGATATACTCGGTGCCCGACCGGGCGCATGGCTATTGCGTCGATGATAACGCCCGGGCACTGATGTTGATGAACCGGATCGGCGATCATGCCGAACCGCACAGATCCCGTCTCACCGCCATATTTGCCGGTTTTGTGCAGAGCGCGTGGAACGATCAGAGCGGCGAGTTCCGCAATTTCATGGGCTATGCCCGCAACTGGCTGGAAGCTGCTGGGTCACAGGACAGCTGTGGCCGCGCGCTATGGGCGTTGGGGGCGACGGCGCATGAAGGTCAAACGGCGTCGCTGCGCCAGTGGGCGCGCGGATTGTTCGATCAGACGGCGTTCAGCGCGCGCGATTTCGGCTCACCGCGTGCGACGGCCTTTGCGATGCTGGGCGCGGACTATTTGCTGGCGTCGCATGGCGAGGACAAAGCTGCACAGACCTTGCTGCTCAGCGGCGCAGAGTTTCTGATTGGCCGCCTTGGCGAGACCCGACGCGCGGACTGGCTGTGGTTTGAAAGCGTTCTGGCCTATGACAATTGCAGGATGCCCGAAGCTATGATCCGCGCCGGATTGCGGCTGGATCGGCCTGAATTCGTCCAATGCGGTCTTGAGACGCTCGCCTGGATTCTGGATTTGCAGACCACTCCTTCCGGGCTCTTCCGTCCGGTAGGGTCTGATAGCTTCGGCCATGAATACTCCGCACCGCGCCCATTTGACCAACAGCCTGTCGAGGCATGGGCAGCCATCGACGGGGCCAGCGCCGCTTTTGACGCCACACATGATCGCAGCTGGATCACCCATGCCAACCAGGCCTACGCATGGTTTACAGGCGCCAATGATCGCGGCGTCGTGGTCGCCGATTCGCTCACCGGCTCCTGCCATGATGGGATCAATCCGCGCGGCCTGAACCTGAATGAAGGCGCAGAATCGGTGCTTGCCTGGCAACTGGCTGGCTGCACTATGGAAAGACTGATGGCGAAGGCCGATACAGTTCAAGGGTAGTTCCGCATGGTCGAACTGGTCCAACACGAATTACGGCTCCATGCCGATCCGGGCCGCGTGGTGGTGCGCCCATTCCATCTGGCTTGGCAGGCGTCCGGCCCTGATATTGACCGCGTGCGCAAGCTGGTCGCTGACATCGTTGGACTTGATCCGCGCACCGTCCGCGCCGAATTAAGCATCGTTCTCAACGATTTTGCGGATCGCCACTGGCAGATCGAGCGGGTCTTTGATGATCGTTACACACAAATCGAAACCGCACTCGATCTCGATGGCAGCAGCCTGCGGCGTCAGACCAAACGTCTTATCGGCGCCTATTTTTGCCACGAATACAGCTTTGCCGCAGCGGCACTGATGAACCCCAGCGTGGTCCGTCATCCCGATCAATCCGGACTGCAAACTGGCAGCGTGAGGATCATCTTGTCGCTGCGGGCAGTCGGCGAAGGACATATCTCGACCATCGCGTTCCGCGAGGGGATCATTTCCTCCGGCCGCCAGATCAACCTGTTGCCGCAGCCGACCTTCGCGACTGCAGCGATGTTGGGCAAACCGAGACTCGACACCGAAGATGGAGCGATATCGGTCTATCGTCACCGTGAAAGCACCATTTCGGGCACCGTCATATTCCCCATGACCGAAGCCCAGCGCAATGGGCTTGAAGACCTCCGCCTGGTCGAGTTTGAGTGTGATAGCGGCAAGATTGAGTGGATCGGCACCTATACGGCATACAGCGGACGCGAGATTCGTTCCGAACTCTTGCGCACGTTTGACTTTCAGGACTTCACCCTGACGCCGATCATTGGTGGTGCCGGGCGAAACAAGGGTATGGCACTGTTTCCGCGCAAGATCGGCGGCCAATTCCTGATGATCGGGCGGCAAGACGGCAAGAACCTTTATCTGCTGCGCTCTGATACGCTCGATCATTGGGAGGGCGGCGATCTACTGCTAGAACCGCGCTTCCCTTGGGAGTTGGTGCAGATCGGCAATTGCGGTGCACCGATCGAGCTGGATGAGGGCTGGCTGGTCCTGACCCACGGTGTCGGCGCGATGCGCAAATATGCGATTGGCGCGGCGCTGCTCGACAAGGACGATCCGTCCAAGGTGATTGGCAGGACTGCAGTTCCGATCCTGTCCGCCGCTG
>JANOKC010000070.1:0-4282 GCA_031419035.1 Novosphingobium sp.
CGATGCGGCGCGCGCTGCTGCCGAGGCGGGCATTCCCATCATTGCCGATGGGGGTCTGCGCACCTCAGGGGACGCCGCCAAGGCGATTGCCGCGGGCGCATCGACCATCATGATCGGCTCGATGCTGGCCGGCACCGAGGAAGCGCCGGGCGAAACGTTCCTGTATCAGGGCCGGGCCTACAAAAGCTATCGCGGTATGGGCTCGGTCGGCGCGATGGCGCGCGGCAGCGCGGACCGCTATTTCCAGCAGGAGATCAAGGACAGCCTCAAGCTGGTTCCCGAAGGGATCGAAGGCCAGGTTGCTTACAAGGGCGCAGCCAAGGATGTGGTTCACCAGCTGGTCGGCGGGATCAAGGCAGCGATGGGCTATACCGGCTCGGCGACCATCGAGGATCTGCGCAGCAATGCGCAATTCGTGCGGATCACGGGCGCGGGCCTGCGTGAAAGCCATGTTCACGATGTAACGATAACGCGGGAAGCACCAAATTATCCCTCGCGCTGAGCCCCCCCCCCCGCTTGCGGGAGGGGCCTTATGACCCCCGCCGCGCGCGTTCAGGCCGCAATCGAAATCCTCGATCTGGTGATCGCTGCTGCCCGGGCCCAAGGCGCGCCTGCAGACCGGATCATTGCCGATTGGTTTCGCACGCGGCGCTTCGCCGGGAGCGGAGATCGCCGCGCGGTTCGAGAGCTGGTCTATCGCGGCATCAGGGCGTGCGGCGAAGTGCCTGCCAGTGGCCGCGCCGCGATGCTGCGGCTGGTTGCCGAAGATCCGCAACTTGCTGCGCTGTTCGATGGATCGGCCCATGCTCCTGCTCCGATTAGCCCTGACGCAATCCCTGCCGCAGCCGGGATTGCCCCGCGCTGGCTTGAGGCCGCGCTAGAACGTTCAGACATCGCTGGCGACGAAGCCAAGGCGCTGCTGGGCCGTGCGCCGCTCGACATTCGGGTCAACACCCTCAAAGCCTCGCGGGAAACTCTGGAACTGCCGATCGCAGGCGAGCCGACTATTGCGCCCAGCGGCTTACGTTTCCCTTCAGGCACACAAGTTGAAGCCTGGCCCGCCTATGCCGAAGGACAAATCGAAGTTCAGGACAGCGGATCGCAGCTGGTTTGCCTGGCTGTCGGAGACCAGCCGGGCGAGGCGGTGGTCGATCTGTGCGCCGGGGCCGGGGGAAAGACCCTCGCACTGGCCGCCATGATGGACAATCGCGGCGCGCTGCTGGCCTGCGACAGCGATCGCGGCAGGCTTGCGCGGCTTGCACCGCGCGCCGAGCGCGCCGGGGTGGCAATCATCGAGACTCTGCTGCTTGATCCGGGCCGCGAGAATGTGGCGCTGGTCCGCTGGCAGTCTGGCGCGGATGCGGTGCTGGTTGATGCGCCGTGCTCGGGCACCGGAACCTGGCGGCGCAATCCGGAAAGCCGCTGGCGGCTGACCGAGAAGGAGCTGGCCAGGTTGGTCGCGCTACAGGCGCGCTTGCTGGATATTGCAGCGGCGCTGGTTCGTCCGGGCGGACGGATGGTTTATGTAGTTTGTTCACTACTCGATGCCGAAGGGGCAGGGCAGATTGATGCGTTTCTGGTCCGGCATCCTGAGTGGAATGCCGTTCCGGTTGGGTTAATAGCCGGGCGGCCACGCGGATCAGGCATGCGGCTGACCCCGTGCCATGACGAGACAGACGGATTTTTCGTCGCAAGGCTCGAAAAGCCGTGATACCACGTCGGTGATGCCGACCCTCAAGGAGCAGATAATGCGTTATGCCCCCGCCGCCCTCGCGCTGTCTTTGCTGGCAGCGGTTACGGCCAGTGTTGGCTTTGGCGCGCCTGCAGCCGTGCAGATTGATCCGCGTGCGGCTGCGCTGGTCGCACAAGGCCGTGCCGCGCTGGCTGCTGGCAACCCCGATGCAGCGATCGATGCGTTTGAAGCGGCGCTGACTGTCCAGCCGGGACAGGTAGCGATATTCCTTGATCTGGCCGAGGCGACCCGCCGTCAGGGACTGCAAGGCAAGGCACTGCACTATTACCGTGAAGCGCTGGAGCGTGAGCCAGACAACACCTGGGCTATCGCTGGCGAGGGAACGACGCTGGTTGAAAAGGGCGCGGTGGAAAAGGCTCGCCGCAATCTCACCCGGCTGCAACAGCTGTGCGGCGGTGAATGTGAGGCAAGCAAGCAGCTTGCCGCCGCGATCCTGAAAGGTCCGGCACCGCGGGTTGTGACCGCCGAGGCGGTTCAGGCCAAGCCAGTGGTGACGCCGAATTGAATATCGTCGTCCCGGACTTGATCCGGGACCGCTGGCCTCATCATTCCGAGCTAGCATCGATGAGGCCAGTGGTCCCCGGTCAAGCCGGGGACCACTGGCCTCAAATCAATTCCCGAAACTCTTCCAGAACAGAGCGATAGACCCGCTTTTTGAAGGGCACGATCAAATCGGGCAGCAATGCCGGTTCGATCCATTTCCATTCGCAGAATTCCGCCGGATCATGGGCGTCGATCCGGATATGCTCGTCGTTGCCATTGAACCGGGCCAGCAGCCAGAATTGCCGCTGGCCGCGATATTTGCCCTTCCACAGTTTGCCGAGCAATTCATCGGGCAGATCATAGAACAGCTCTTCGCGGGTTTCGGCGAGCAGGGTTACGTGTTCGGCCAGAACGCCGGTCTCCTCCCACAATTCACGCAAGGCGGCTTCGCGGAGATCTTCGCCGTCATCGATCCCGCCTTGTGGCATCTGCCAGAAATCGCCCTCGCGGTTGTCAATCCGCTTGCCGACAAAGGCATGGCCATCGCCATTGACGAGCATCACGCCAACACAGGGGCGGTAGGGGAGGTGGTCGAAGCTGTTTGTCATTCCGGCGCTCTAGCCACTGGCCCTGCCTAACATCAACTTCATGGCCGCAAAAATGGCGTGGGTATCTGCTTGGGCACTGGGGATTACTTTGCGCAAATTGACGAAGTTATGGATGCTGCCCTTCATTTCCAGGAAGACCACATCAACCCCGGCCTGGATCAAATGCGCCCCATATTGCCGCCCGCCATCGCGGATCGGATCGAGTCCGGCGGTGACCAGAACGGTTGGCGGGGCGACTGCATGATCGCCATGGATCGGAAATCCGCGCGGATTGCCAGCCTCTGCGGCATAGCTCTCCATAAACCAGTCCATCGTGCTTTTGGTCAGCAGGTAACCATCGCCGAATGACAGCATTGAGACATGATCGGGCCGCTCGTCTGTCGCCGGATAGATCGGCACCTGGAGCACCACTGGCACCTTGGCTGGCTGATCGGCCAGCGCCTGCGCCACGACAATCGCCAGATTGCCGCCCGCACTGTCGCCCATCGGGATCAGACCGGTGATCTTGCGGCCAATCGCCTTCCGGCTGCCCGCCACCCAGCGGGCGGCGGCCTCGCAATCATCGGGTGCGGCGGGGAAGGGGGATTCGGGCGCACGGCGATAATCCACCGCAACCACTGGCAAATCCATTTCCGCTGCAATTTCGGTGCAGAAATTGTGGTGCGTCTCCAGATCACCGATCACAAAACCCCCGCCGTGGAAGAACATGATGACCGGGCCCGATTCGCGATTCTCGCGGGCATCGTAGAGCCGCAGCGGAATGTCGCCGCCGTGTCCTGGGCAAGTGAGATCGCGGATCACCGCGAGCTTGCGAGCAGGCGCATCGGCGATGGTATGCATGGCGCCATAGCCTGCGCGCGCATCGGCCAGCGGCAAGGTGCTGGAGTCGGGTCGCGCAGCACCATTCAGGTAGGAAAGGAACGAAGCAACATCTTCGCGGACGAAATGCTTGGTCTCAGAGTGGGTCATTCCTTGGGATCATCCTCAAACTTGATAGGTCGTTGTAGGAACTTAGTCGCCTATTGCCACTTGACTAGCGTGCTCAGCGGTTCTTTGCTCAGCATCAATTGGCCGCTAAACAGTTTTTCTTGATTGCGCGGTGAAACGGGAGAGGCCTAGGGCGTTTCGCACAACGACGCGGAACCGCTCTACTGCCTGACAAGGACAATACATGGCCACGCAACTCGCGGAACCCGAAGCAAGTAATTCCAGCCCCGAAACCGTAGTGGTCCGCTTTGCCGGGGATTCTGGCGATGGGATGCAGCTGACTGGCGGGCAGTTCACCCTGTCAGCCGCGCTTTCGGGCAATGATTTCGCCACTTTCCCCGATTTTCCGGCGGAAATCCGCGCCCCCCAAGGCACGCTGTTTGGCGTGTCGGCGTTTCAGATCAACTTTGGCTCGACCGCGATTGATACCGCGGGCGATGCACCCGATGTG
>JANOKC010000071.1:0-13165 GCA_031419035.1 Novosphingobium sp.
AAATACCTATGGCGGCTCCTGTCGTTACAATGCAGCAATTGATTGAGGCCGGCGCTCACTTCGGCCACCAGACCCACCGCTGGAACCCGCGGATGAAGCCGTATATCTTCGGCGCCCGCAACGGTGTTCACATTCTCGATCTTTCGCAGACCGTTCCGCTGATGGCGCGTGCGCTCGATTTTATCGCAGCTACGGTCCAGGCCGGTGGCAAAGTTCTGTTCGTTGGTACCAAGCGCCAAGCGCAGGAGCCGATCGCACAGACCGCGCGGGCTTGCGGCCAGCACTTCGTAAACCACCGCTGGCTGGGCGGGATGCTTACCAACTGGAAGACCATCTCGGGTTCGATCAAGCGTCTCAAGACGCTTGAGGAACAGCTTTCGGGCGACACCGCAGGCCTGACCAAGAAGGAAGTCCTTCAGCTGACGCGTGAGCGTGACAAGCTGGAAATGTCGCTGGGCGGCATCCGCGACATGGGCGGAATTCCGGACGTGATGTTCGTGATCGATACCAATAAGGAAGAGCTGGCGATCAAGGAAGCCAATGTGCTTGGTATTCCGGTCGTTGGTATCCTTGATTCGAACGTTGATCCCTCGGGCATCGCCTTCCCGATCCCGGCCAACGACGACGCCAGCCGCGCCATCCGCCTTTATTGCGATGCCGTGGCCCAGGCAGCGACCAAGGGTCACCGCGAAGGCGTAGTCGATTCGGGCGCTGACATCGGCGCGATGGACGTGCCTCTGCCAGAAGAGATTGCAGTGGTTGAAGAAATCGCTGTTGTTGAGGATGCTGCAGAAGCGCCTGCTGCGGTCGAAGAAGCCGCAATAGTCGAAGTCGCGGTGGAAGCCGCAGCTGAAGAACCCGCCACCGAGGCTTGAGCCCCGGAGGTATTGAACTGGCCGTGTGCCGAACTCTCAGAGTTCGGCCACTTCCAAACTTTTCAAAAGGATATGCGCAATGGCTTACACCGCCACTGACGTGAAAAATCTGCGCGAGCGTACTGGCGCTGGCATGATGGATTGCAAGAGAGCATTGGACGAGACTGGCGGCGATATCGAAGCTGCGGTTGATGGTCTGCGTGCCAAGGGACTGGCAGCTGCCGCCAAGAAGTCCAGCCGCACTGCGGCCGAAGGGCTGGTTGGCGTCGCTGTTTCGGGCCTCAAAGGCGTCGCGGTTGAGGTGAACTCCGAAACCGATTTCGTCGCCAAGAACGAGCAGTTCCAGGACTTTGTGCGCAAGGCCACCGAAGTTGCGCTGTCGCAAGGTTCGGACGATGTCGAAGCCTTGAAGACCGCAGCCTATCCCGATGGCGGCACCGTGGTTGAAAAGCTGACCAACAATGTCGCCACCATCGGTGAAAACCAGCAGCTGCGCCGGATCAAGTCCGTTTCTGTCACCAGCGGCGTGGTTGTGCCTTATATGCACAATGCAGCGGCCCCGAATTTGGGCAAGATCGGCGTGCTGGTCGCGCTGCAATCCGATGCCGGTTCCGATGTGCTCGAGCCGCTGGGCAAGCAGATCGCGATGCACATCGCCGCGGCTTTCCCGCTGGCGTTGAGCGCAGATGGCCTTGACGCTGAAATGATCGCACGTGAGCGCGCGATTGCAGCGGAAAAGGCTGCCGAAAGTGGCAAGCCCGCCGAGGTGCAGACCAAGATGGTCGATGGCGCCGTGGCAAAGTTTGCCAAGGATAACGCGCTGCTCAGCCAGATCTTTGTGATGGATAACAAGACCCCGGTCGCCCAGGTTGTCGAAGCAGCTGGCAAAGCTGCCGGCACCAAGATCGAACTGGTCGATTATGTCCGCTTCCAGCTTGGCGAAGGCATTGAAAAGGCCGCAACGGACTTCGCAGCCGAAGTTGCGGCGCTGTCGGCCTGAACTGATCCTATTTAGAGTTAGCCTGCGACGGTAGGCTTTGGGGGGCGGCGTCCGAAAGGTCGCCGCCCTTTCCATATGCGGATGGCCAAAATGTGGATGGCTTTCCTGCCCACTTGGCAGGGGCAAGGCTTGGTCCTATTGCACCGCCAACCCATCGCCCAAAAGCGAGACCCAATCATGTCCATGCCCAAATTCAAACGCATATTGCTCAAGCTCTCAGGCGAAGTGCTGATGGGCGAGCAGAAGTACGGGATTGATACGCTGTTCGTGGCGCGGCTTGCTGCGGAGGTGAAGGCGGCCAAGGATACCGGACTCCAACTGTGTCTGGTGATCGGCGGCGGGAACATCTTTCGCGGGATGGCAGGCGCGGCGCAAGGCATGGACCGGGCGCAGGCCGATTACATGGGTATGCTGGCAACGATCATGAACGCCCTTGCGATGCAGAATGCGCTGGAGCAGATCGGCGTTGAAACCCGTGTCCAGTCGGCGATCCAGATGGATGCGGTGTGTGAGCCGGTGATCCGCCGCCGCGCTGAACGTCACCTTGAAAAGGGCCGGGTGGTGATCTTTGCCGCTGGTGTTGGCAGCCCCTATTTCACCACCGACAGCGGCGCTGCGTTGCGGGCAGCGGAAATGAAATGCGATGCCTTGTTCAAAGGGACCAGTGTGGACGGCGTTTATGATGCCGATCCGAAAAAGGTCAAAACAGCAACCCGTTATGAAACATTGAGTTATGATACAGTTCTCGCAAATAATCTGAAGGTTATGGACGCATCAGCAGTGGCATTGTGCCGTGACAACAAGATCCCGATCGTGGTCTTCTCAATCCGTGAGCAAGGCAATCTTGCCAAGGTTCTGGCAGGGCAGGGCGTTCAAACCATCGTGCAAGAGGAAGCCTGAACATGGCCAAATACGATAAGGCTGATCTCGAACGGCGGATGAAGGGTGCGATTGAGGCGCTGAAGGGCGATCTTTCGGGATTGCGGACGGGCCGGGCCAATGCCTCGCTGCTCGATCCGGTGATGGTCACGGTCTATGGCAGCAATATGCCGCTAAATCAGGTGGCTACCGTCTCGGTGCCCGAGCCGCGGATGATTTCAGTACAGGTGTGGGATAAGTCGAACATTGGCCCGGTTGAAAAGGCGATCCGTTCGGCTGGCCTCGGGCTCAACCCGATCAACGATGGCAACACGCTGCGTTTGCCGATCCCGGATCTTACCGAGGAACGCCGCAAGGAGCTGGCCAAGCTGGCCGGGCAATATGCCGAAAAGGCCCGGATCGCGGTCCGCAATGTTCGGCGTGATGGCATGGAAATGCTCAAAGCCGATGAAAACAAGAAGGAAATCTCGGAAGATGATCGCAAACGATCTGAAACCGAAGTACAGAAGCTGACCGACGAGATTATCAAGGCAGTCGATGAAGCGGCTTCGCTCAAGGAAAAGGAAATCATGACGCAGTGACCAGCGCGGCGGCCTCTTCGGGCGGTGGCGATGGCGGGGGTCGTGGTGCGCGCCACGTTGCGATCATCATGGATGGTAATGGTCGCTGGGCCAAGGCCCGCCATTTGCCGCGCGCAGTGGGCCACAGCCGAGGGGTTGAGGCGGTTCGGACGCTGGTTCGGGCGGCGCGGAACATGGGGCTTGAGGCGCTGACGCTTTATGCCTTTTCGACCGAGAACTGGCAGCGGCCCGAGGATGAAGTCTCGGCATTGATGGGGCTGCTGCGGCGCTATATCCTTGCCGATCTGGCGGAATTTGTCGCCAACAACATCCGCCTGAAAGTAATCGGCGACTACACCGTCTTCGCAGCCGACATTGTTGCCATGATCGATGACGCGCTGGTCCAAACCGCTGGTAATGACGGTACATGGCTGGTGATCGCGCTCAATTACGGCTCGCAAGACGAGATTGCGCGGGCTGCGGCGAAGGCTGCGGTCAAGGGTGCGGTTACTCCCGAGACGATCGAGGCGGAGCTCGATACGGCTGGCCTGCCTCCGCTCGATTTGCTGATCCGCACCTCGGGCGAAGTTCGCCTGTCCAACTTCCTGCTGTGGCAGGCCGCCTATGCCGAAATGGTGTTCAGCGATGTGCTGTGGCCTGATTTCACTCCGGCGCATCTGGAAGCGGCGCTGGCCGAGTTTGCAAAGCGGGAGCGGCGCTATGGCGGGCGTTAAAATCCTCCCCGGAATGGAGAGGGGGACCATGCGCAGCATGGTGGAGGGGGCTGGCCGCTTGGCGCACCCTTTCGCAGTCGTGCCCGGACGAGAGACTCCGCCACCACCTTCGGCGGTCCCCCTCCCCGTGTCGGGGAGGATTTGTTGACCGACGCCCAAACCAAAAAATCCGATCTTGGCGTACGAGTAGTATCGGCGGTTGTGATGATCGCGGCTGCGGGAACTGCCTTGTGGCTGGGCAGCTGGTTTTGGTCGATATTCGTCGCCTTGCTGGCCGCAGGTGTGCTGTTTGAATGGTGGGGGCTGGTTCGGGCATTCTGCGTCGCACCGCGTGCCGAGGCGCTATGGATGGTCGCCGGTGTTTTCTATATCGGACTGGCTGCGGCTATGATGATGTTGATTCGGTTGGTTTCTCCGCCGATGGGAAATGATGCGCTGTTGGTTTTGCTGGTTCTGCTCCCGGTTGTCGCCACCGATGTTGGTGCCTATTTCACTGGCCGCGCTATCGGTGGCCCGAAGATAGCGATCTCGATCAGTCCTTCAAAAACATGGTCCGGCTTGCTGGGCGGTGCACTTGCAGCGGGGGCAGTTATGGTTTGGTTGACAGTCTGGAGCCGCAATCCAGGCGATCTTGCGCCTCCAGGAATTCCATGGTCTTCGGCCGGCTTTGGTATTGCTGTTGCGGTGACGGCGCAGGCTGGCGACTTTTTCGAAAGCTGGATGAAACGCCGCGCCGGGGTCAAGGATTCAGGCAAACTCATTCCCGGGCATGGGGGATTGTTCGATCGCCTTGACGGCCTGCTTGCGGTGCTGTTTCTGTGCGGACTGGTTATGGTTGCGGCCATGGCCCAAAGTTATTTGTTCGGTGAGGGGCTGTTGCCTTCTCCGGCATGACCCGCACCATTTCCATCCTTGGCGCGACCGGCTCAGTCGGCGCATCGACACTCGACCTGATCCGGCGCGAGCGGGACAAGTGGCGGGTTGTCGTGTTGACCGCCAACAGCAACGCCGATGAACTGGCGAGGTTGGCGCGGGAATTTTCGGCTGAGATCGCGGTGGTGGCGGACGAGGCCTGCCTCCCGGCGCTGCGTGAAGCGCTGGCCGGATCGGGGATCGTTGCATCAGGCGGCCCCTCAGCCCTGATCGAAGCCGCATCCCGCCCAGCCGATCTGACCCTTGCCGCTATCGTCGGTTGTGCGGGTCTTGCGCCTACTATGGCTGCGATCGAGCAGGGGCGCACGGTCGCTCTGGCCAACAAGGAAGCACTGGTTTCTGCGGGCGAGGTGATGATCGCCGCGGTTGCCAAGCACGGCGCGACACTGCTGCCGGTTGATTCAGAGCATAATGCTATATTTCAGTGTCTTGCTGGAAATATCTTAGAGCAAGTAAGAAGTATAACCCTCACCGCTAGTGGCGGGCCGTTTCGTGACTGGACGCTGGAACAGCTCCACGCCGCGACCCCGGCACAAGCGGTCAAGCATCCCAATTGGGATATGGGCGCCAAGATCAGTGTCGACAGCGCCACCATGTTCAACAAGGGGCTGGAACTGATCGAGGCGCATTATCTGTTCCCGGTCGGGCTCGAAAAACTGCGGATCATCATCCATCCGCAATCGGTGGTGCATTCGATGGTCGAATATCGCGACGGCTCGACGCTGGCGCAGCTTGGTCCGTCGGATATGCGGGTGCCGATCGCCTCGTGCCTTGCATGGCCGCAGCGGATGGAAACCCCCTGCGCGCCGCTCGATCTCGCCGCGCTGGGCGAGCTGACCTTCCGCGCGCCGGATGAGCTGCGCTTCCCCGCTACCCGCATTGCCCGTCAAGCAGTGCAGGCGGGCGGGGCGGCTCCGGCAGTGCTAAACGCCGCCAATGAGGTTGCGGTGGCTGCTTTTCTGAAAAGTCAGTTCGCATTCACAAGGATTGCGGTAATGGTTGAGCAAGTGCTGGAGCGTTATGCTCCCGCAGCCCCTGCTTCACTGGCGGATGTTATCGCCATTGATGCCGAGGCGCGGGGCCATGCCCGGATGATTTTGGAGTTAGCCTGACTTGATCCAATCCCCATCCATTCTCGTTATGATTGGCGCGTTTCTTCTCGTGCTTGGCCCGCTGGTGGTATTGCATGAACTGGGCCACTATCTGGTTGCGCGCCTGTTTGGCGTTCGGGCCGATGCCTTCTCGGTCGGCTTCGGCAAGGAATTGCTGGGCTGGACCGACAAGCGCGGCACCCGCTGGAAGCTCTCAGCGCTGCCACTGGGCGGCTATGTGCAATTCGCAGGCGACATGAACCCCGCCAGCGTTCCCGATCCCGCCTTTGCCGATGCGCCGCCCGAAGCGCTCAAGGGCATCTTCCAGGCTGCGCCTCTGTGGCACCGGGCGTTGATCGTGCTGGCCGGGCCGCTGATGAACCTATTTGTGGCGGTGGCGATATTCGCCGCGTTCAACATGGCCTATGGCCGCCCGATTGCACCTCCCGTAATCGAAGCCTTTGCCGAAACCTCTACCGCGCAGGCTGCGGGACTTCGGTTGGGTGACCGGATTGTCGAGATTGAAGGCGATTCGATCTCGAGCTTTTCCGAAGTAGCGCAACATGTTGCGATCTATCCTGAGCGCACGATCAGTATCGTGGTTCAGCGCGGTGAACAGTTGTTGACCTTCCCAGTGAAGATCGCTGCTGATATTCATAAGGACCAGTTCGGCAATGAAGCCCGGCGCGGACTGATCGGGGTCCGGTCACCCAATCTGGTGTGGGAAAAGGCCGGGCTGGTTCAAGCGGTTGGCCTGGGCTTTGAACAGAGCATCGGCATCGTGCGGATGATGGTGACCGGGATCAGCCAGATTTTCACCGGCGAACGCTCGGTCAAGGAACTTGGCGGGCCGATCAAGATTGCCAAATTCTCTGGCGAGCAGTTCTCGCTTGGTTGGCCTGAGTTTGTCTCTTTTGCTGCATTGATCTCAATTAACTTGGCATTCATCAACCTGCTGCCAATCCCGGCACTCGATGGTGGGCACCTGGCTTTCTACGCCGCAGAAGCGGTCCGCCGGAAGCCGATCGGTGCGCGTGGTCAGGAATGGGCGTTCCGCACCGGCTTTGCATTCGTGCTGGCCTTGATGCTGTTCGTCACGCTGAATGATCTGGCCTCGCTCCCAATCTTCGGGAGTTGACCGGAAAGGACTTGGGAACTGCGGATTATGAGGCGACTTTGCTTGATTGGCGTGACGGCATCGGGCAGAGGGCGGCGACTTGTCTGCAACAAGCACGGCCCCGCACGGGGTGGGCCGACTGTATTACGCAATATTACGGGATAAACCGTGCCGATGATTGGATACACAATGGTTCGCAGTGATACCGTTTGCGCCGGAAATTCTGGCAGCAAAGAAAAGTCCGGCGGCTCAACCCGCTTAGCAGCGATCCTGTTGGGGACGACGATTCTCGCTTCGCTTCCGGTGGCGGCACAGGCCCAGCAGGTTCAGGCTGCTGCTGCCACTCCTCCTGTTGCTGCTCCAGCGGTTGCGGAGGTTGCTCCGGCCGAACCGGTCGCGATGATCCAGTCCATCGCGGTGACAGGCGCTCAGCGGCTCGAACCCGATACGATCCGATCCTATATCAAGCTGCGGCTTGGCCAGCCCTATACCCAGGTTGCGGCCGATCAGGCGCTCAAGGATCTATACGCGACCGAATTGTTTACCGACGTTCAGATTCGCAACGACAAGGGTGTTGTGGCGATCGAGGTGAAGGAAAATCCGGTCATCAACCGGATCGTGCTTGAAGGAAACAAGCGGCTTAAAGAAGACAAGATCACGCCAGAGATCAAACTGGCCCCACGCCAGATCTTCACCCGTTCAAAGGTTCGCGCCGACGTTGCCCGGATTATCGAGCTTTATAAGCGTCAGGGCCGGTTCGCGGCCTCAGTCGAACCAAAAATGGTGATGCTCGACCAGAACCGTGTCGATATCATCTACGAAATCTCTGAAGGGCCAAAATCCAAAGTCCGCCAGATCAACATTATCGGCAACGAATTTTTCTCGGATGGCGATCTGCGCGGTGAGATGGTCACCAAGGTTTCCAGCATAACCAAGTTATTCAGCTCGGGCACCAGCTATGATCCGGACCGGATGGCGTTCGATCAGCAAAAGCTGCGCCAGTTCTACCTGACCGAAGGCTATGCCGATTTCCGGGTGGTTTCTGCTGTGGCAGAGCTTACCCCTGACAAGAAAGACTTCATCATCACTTATGTGGTGGAAGAGGGTAAGCGCTACAAATTCGGGGACGTGAAGGTTGACAGCCAGCTGCGCGATTTTGACAGCGAACGGCTTTCCACCAATCTGCCGATGAAGGCGGGCGATTGGTACGATGCCAAGCTGGTCGAAGACACGATTGAGCGGCTGAATGAGACCGCTGGTACCTTTGGCTATGCATTCGCCGATGTCCGCCCCAGCTATGCACGCAACAAGGACGAGCTGACGATGGGTCTGGTCTTCCAGATCGCCGAGGCACCGCGCGTCTATGTCGAAAAGATCGAGGCAAACGGCAACACGCTGACGCAGGACAAGGTAATCCGCCGCGAATTCCGTCTGGCTGAAGGTGATGCGTTCAACTCGCTGCAAATCAAACGATCCACCGCACGCATCAACTCGCTGGGTTATTTCCAGGAAAAGTTTGATATTGAGCAAAAGCCCGGCACCGCGCCGGATCGGATCGCGCTGGAAGCGAATGTTGAGGAAAAGCCTACTGGGGAACTTCAGCTTTCGGCCGGTTTCTCTTCGATTGAGAACTTCATCCTCCAGGCCTCGATCCAGCAGCGCAACTTTCGTGGCCGCGGTCAGACGGTTGGTGCCAGTGTCAGCTATTCGCGCTATTCCAAGAGCGCTGAACTCAGCTTTACCGAGCCCTATCTGTTCGATCGCAATATCTCGGCCGCGGTTAGTCTCTATCGGCGCGATTCCAACAGCTTCAACTACCTCAACAGCGCCCGCAACACGACGTACAAGCAGGCTACCACTGGTCTGCAGCTGCGTGCTGGTGTCCCGCTGACCGAGTTTTTGTCCGTGGTTGGCAGCTACACCTTCAACATCGATGATGTGACGATTGATGAGAACCAGTTCTTCACCAAGCGGCAGAATGCAGCGCTGTTTGAATGCGATCCTCTGCTGGCCGGGCGATATTTGTGCGAGGCCTTGGGCAAGCGCACCAGCTCGATCCTCGGCCTGTCACTAATCTATGATTCACTCGATAACCGGGCTCGCCCGTCGCGCGGGCGTTCGGCATCGCTCAGCGCCGATTTCGCCGGATTGGGCGGCTCGGTAAAGTTTGCCCGGTTGCGCGGTAATGTGAAGCAGTTCTGGCCAGTGGGTGGCGGTTTCATCTTCTCCGTCTCGGGTGAAGCCGGGGCGATTAAGTCGTTTGAATCCAGTTCGGTTGCCGGCAGAGATCCTGTGCGCCTGACTGACCGGTTTTATCTGGGTGAGCCGCAGATCCGCGGGTTTGACATCCGCGGCGTTGGCCCGCGTGTCTTGCGCAAACCGACGATCGATACCGATCTGACAGACAATATAATCACGCTTGGGCCAAATCCTGACCCCAACACTTGGTCGGATGATGCGCTTGGCGGCAAGTATTATTACCTTGCCCATGCAGAGCTAGAAATTCCGCTGGGTTCGGGCGCCAGGGAGCTTGGGCTGCGGCCCTCGATCTTTATGGACGCCGGTGCAGTCTGGGGTATCAGAAAACCGGTAGAAGATAGCAGTCCGTTCCCCAATGGCATCTTGATTCCGCAGCGCGATCCCGTCAGTGGTTTGGCGCAATATACCCAGATTAACGTGGCGACATTGGTTATTCCGTCCGGTGGAACTGTCGGTGTCTGCACCCCGGGCACGGCGGTCGGCGACGTTACGACCGTGACCAGCGAGATCAACCCCACTCCACCAGCTTGCCTGACCAGCGCCAGCAATACCGCGCTGGGCCAAACGATTGGGCCCTTCCAAGACTTTTTTGTCGGCGATTCGGTCAAGCCTCGTCTCTCGATTGGTATCGGGGTTAACTGGAATTCGCCGTTCGGTCCGTTCCGTATCGATTTCGCCAAGACGCTGCTCAAGCAGCCGGGCGATGATATCAAAAGCTTCACATTCAACGTAGGAACCCAATTCTGATGAAAACCCTTTTCAAACCGCTCCTCGGCGCCGGGCTGTTGCTTGCCATCAGCACGCAGCCAGCTCTAGCTGCCAAGAAGGAGCCTGCTCCGGCTGCTGCCACAGGAACACCGATTGTTGCCGGGATTGGCGTGGTCAATATTGATGCGATCAAGGCCAATTCGAATGCCAACAAGGTCGCCCAGCAGCAGCGCCCGACCACCTATAAGCCGCAGATCGATCAGGCCAATTCGCGCGCAGCTGCGATTCAGGCGCAGCTCAAGCCACTGGTCGACAAGTTCGAACGCGATCGTGCCGCTCCCACACCAAACACGCCTGCCCTGCAGCAGCAGGTCGCGCAGATTCAGCAGCTCCAGCAGGCTGGCCAGCAGGAGATCAACCGGATCCTCCAGCCGGTTGCCTATTCCGAAGCCTATGTTGACGAGCAGCTTAACGAGCAGCTGGAAAAGGCAATCAGCCAGGCCGCCACGAAAAAGCGGGTTGGTCTGATCGTCACGCCAGAGGCCGTGCTCTTTGCTGAATCCGCTTATAATTTGAATCCGGCAGTTCTTGACGAGCTTAATGTGCTTTTGCCCAACGCCAACCTGGTCCCGCCGCAGGGCTGGGAACCACGCCAGGTCCGCGAACAGCGCGCTCAGCAGCAGGGCGGCCAGCCAGCACCAGGTGCCGCCGCAGCGCCGCGTCCGGCAGCTCAGCCCGCACCGCGTCCCGCTGGGCCATCGCCTGACGGCCGCTAAGCGCGCTATCGGGGGGCTGAGATGAGCGATACTTCAGAACAGGGTGCGGCAGCTGATGCCGCACCCCATTACGACATCCGCAAGATACTCAGCACCCTGCCGCACCGTTACCCGCTGCTGCTGGTTGATCGCGTCGTGGCGCTTGAGATCGGCGAGACGATCCATGCGGTGAAGGCAGTGACCTTCAACGAGCAGTTTTTTCAGGGCCATTTTCCCGGTCGTCCGATCATGCCAGGCGTCCTCCAGATTGAGGCGCTGGCGCAGGCGGCGGCGATTCTGGCGATAGAGTCTCTGGAGCTATCGGGTTCGGGCAAGCTGGTTTACTTCATGGCGATCGAACAGGCCAAGTTCCGCACTCCGGTGGAACCAGGCTGCCTGCTCGATCTCCACGTCGGCTTCGTCCAGAAACGCGCCCGCGTCTGCAAGTTCTGGGGCAAGGCCATGCTGGGCGACAAGGTCGCCTGCGAAGTGCAGTTTACCGCGATGATCGCGGATGCGCCTGAAGCTTGATTTCCCGCTAAACCCCGGCTATGCGCCGCGCTTCCTTTTCAGGCCGGTCGGAACCGGTCGCAACGAAAGACCAATCCGATGAAGGCCGACATCCATCCCGATTACCACATGATCAAGGTCCAGATGACCGATGGCAGTGTGTATGAAACACGCTCGACTTGGGGCAAGGAAGGCGGCACGCTGGTGCTCGATATTGATCCTACGTCGCACCCGGCATGGACTGGCGGCCAGCGTCAGCTTGAAGCAGGTGGCCGCGTTGCGCAGTTCAACAAGCGGTTTGGTGGTCTCTCGCTCAAGAAAGGCTGAACGCACGTCGCGTCTCAAAGCTTTGAGCAAAAATAAAAGGGCGGCTTCCGGGCCGCCTTTTTAGTGATTTCAGCCGTCCGCCTTGCTAGAACCCCTGATCTGCCAGCAAAGCGCGCCAAGCCGATTGGTCGGCAATGAGCGGACGGAAAAACTCAATCCCGGCAACTTCGCCGCGAACCCAGCGGATTATTGCCTGTATCGGCCGATCATCGCCTAGATTGATCGAAAGGATCATTCCCAATCGCAGTGTTGAGGCATCGCCGTTGATGCTGCAGCCATGTGTCGACAGATCAATCACACGCATTGAAGTGGCCAATCCCGCGGCATTTGAAACCTGAACAATTGCGTTTGCCCGGTGCCGGGCGACTTTCCGCCTTTGCTGGAAAGGCGCGGACACTTCGGTATCAACTAAATTGGCTCGTCTGCCTACCGCTGTCATTTGTTGCCCCTGCTAGCCCGTTAAGGATTACGCACTCGTGCGCTAGCAGGATGGCTTTAACATTTGATTGGCGCGCCAAGCTAACGCTGCATCATTGAAGATTATCCCCAGACACGCTCACGGTACCAGCGGGTGATCACATATTTGGTTCCCTTGCGAACCTTCATCCCATGATGGAGCGTTGCAGGATTACCGCTGCCATCAGCGCGGCGGTTGTTCCAGGCAAGCAGCTTGCCAGGTTCGGGCTGGATGGTCTTGTCGATTATTTTGAACCTGGTTGCGCCGCCCTCTTCAACCGGGTTGAGGTAGATCATGAAAGTCCAGGTCCGCTGTCCGGCCACTGCGCAGTAGCGCTGATAGTCAGCACCGTCCGGCTCGAAATAGTCAGTGTGGGCTTTGAACTCCTGGCCAGCTGCATATCGCTGCCCTTGCAGTGGCTCGCCATAGGCGGCTTTGATGCCGCAAAGTGCGGCTAGTTTGGCGTCGAGCGCGGCCACCACCGGGATATTATGGTCAAGGTCACAAGTCTCACTGGTCCGAAAATAATGATCGCCGTTGGCATCCGCGATGGTCGAAGGGCGGCGGCCTGCATCGATCAGTTCGATCAATTCAGAGCACTGCGCTGGATCGATGAAATTGCGCAGGATGAACAACTCAAGCCGGGGGGAGGGCACCTTTTGCACCCCGGGGGCAGCGCGCAGCATGGCTGTGCAAGATTCGTCCAAGCGTTCCATCGCACTGGTCATATCCGATTGGGTGGAGAAAGAAAATTACGTCTGCGCCGTTGGCACGAACTTTTTGCTTCCAAACAACCAGACCTTGTGCAACAGGCCGCAGCCGCGCTAATCGCCGCTTGCGGTGAGGCTTTGCCCTCCCTAACAGCCCGCACCTTGGCATGCGTCAAAGACTATGGCGACCGTAGCTCAGTTGGTTAGAGCGCCGGTTTGTGGTACCGGAGGTCGGGGGTTCGAGACCCCT
>JANOKC010000072.1:0-10241 GCA_031419035.1 Novosphingobium sp.
GCTGAACTGGACCCCGAACAATGGCCCGCTTTCAAGGCCCACTGTTGATGGCGCGGGCGGGAAATGCTGCTGGACGATCATGCTGGCAGTGCGCGAGGAAAAGGCATTGCCGCCGCTGGAAAGATAGGCCCCGGTGATTGCTTTGGCTACCGCTGCGGCGGTGGCAGGCACATTTTGGCCTTGAATATCTATATTCACGCTGCCTGGCGCAGGCGGGATGAGTGCTGTAGCAGGCGCGCCAGTCATCTTGAACAGCGCCAGCACATTGCCAACTCGGTCCACTACGGCGATTGTCGCTGGCGAGCTGTCGGCGGTTGCTTGCAAAGCAGCCTGCGCGACAATTTTCTGCACATCGGCAACGCTCAAACTGGATAAGGCAGGGGCGACATAGAACGGCGGTAAGCCACCCCCACTGGAACCACCAGAAGTGCTGCCTCCGCTGGATGAACTGCTACTACTGCCACCACCACCACCGCCACCGCCACATGCGGTCAGCATGGCAAGCGCCAGCACCGAGAGGAAATGCCCGGTCAGCCGCATCAGCGCAGCACTTCGATGCTACGAGCCGCTTCACCCAGGGCACCACGGAAGGTCGCCGGATTATAGCTGCTGGGCGCGCGGACCGCAGCATAGGCGCGGTTGATGTTGGCCCTGATCCCTGCCGCCGCGCCAACCGTGATACGGCCTTCGCGCACCAGTGAATTGAGCAGCGTGTCAACCGCCATCACCGCCTGTGCAGACCCCGCATAATCGGTGAAGCGCGGCGAAATCGCCTTGCCTGCGATGGTCGCAATCACCGCAAAAGCGGTGTCTCCGCCATAGCTGCGCTGCGCCATAGCGTTCGACAAGTTTCCGGCTGCCAGAATGAGCCTTGTAGCGGCCTTGACCGTCTCGGCCCGACCGACACCCATCGCGACGTGAAAATTTCGGCTGGCGCTTTCAAAGCCCGCCGCCTGACCGGGTGCCAGCGCCCGCGCGACCGCAGACAGCATGATGATATTTTCGTCATTATAGGGCGGAGTGGCAAATGGAATAGGGCGGCCAGGGTTGGTTTCAAAACTAAGCACCCGTGTCGCCTTGTCATCAATGTCGCGGTGGCAGCTGTGGCAATCATAGAAAGTGAACTCGGGAAATATCCCCTGACTGCCCAGACCCGGTTTGGCAAATAGGCTGAGCGAGCGCTGGACTGCCTCGGCCTGGCCAACCGCCCATAGGCGCACACTGTCGGTCCGGCCTTTGCGAGTGATGTAGTCACTATCCTCATCGTGGTGCTGCTGGAGCGCAGAGAATAGATCAAGTTCGAACGCCAGTCGCGGATGCCCGGCGGCCATCATCTGGTGCGAAACGAACTGCCCTGGCGCGCTGCTACCGAAATGGCAATCAAGGCAGACCGAGGCGCGGGCCTGCGGCCTATCCAGCGGGATCATCCCCTGTGAGATATTCGAGGCGTGGCTGGCCCCGACTGCGTAGTGGCTCGCGAGCCAACCGCCCGAGGCACCGTGGCAGGATTCGCAGCCAACCCCGTCCGTCAGCTGGAATCGTTCGCCGCGCTGCGGGGCAGCCACGTTGGTTGAATGACAGCCAAGACAGGCCGGCGCGCTGGCGGCGCTGCCAAGGCCTAATGAGGCGGCAATCTGCGCGGCGCGGCGTCCGTTCAAAATGGCATAGGCCCGGCTATGCGCGCCGCCGGGGCTGGAAGGTTCCTGCCAGTGGAGTAACTCGTCCTGCCTGACGACCTTGCCATTGCCTTCGGCGCGGCCGTGGCAGGTTGATCCGGCGCAGGTCGCGACGCCCTCAAACCGCCCACCCGAACCTGCTGCGGCCGCCGATGAGGAATGCAGGCCATCGGCAAGGAAAAGCATCAGCGCGAGCATCAATGCGGCGCTCAGACCCAAGCTGCGCCGGACCCACTTTCCTTTGATTGGCGCGGCCATCATCTGCATCAATTCCCTTGGTCCCGTTGATTGTGGGCGCTATTTCTCGGTTGCAACGAATACACCGTCCCAGTCAGCGGGCGGAGGTGCGACCTGCAGCGCGGTGATCCGCTCTCGATAAAGCGCCTGAACCTTGTCGAGGCCAAAGTTTCGCGCTGTTTCGCTAGTTTCGTCAAGTAGCCCAAGGGCCGTTTCCCAATCCCTTGTGCGGAAAGCGGTGATCATTGCACTATGCGTGTTGGAAAAGCTGCCAAACGCTGGATCGGTTGCCACGATCTGATCTCCGATCAGAGCCGAAATCTCTTCTGGGCGCTCCCTTCCGACGACTCGCACAAGATCGACCACCACAGTCGCAAAATCAGGAATTTCGCTGCGCATCGCGCTGCCAATGGCGATCTGGATGCCATAATACTTCGTCAGCCCTTCGATCCGTGAGGCCAAATTCACTGTGTCACCGATCAGTGAATAGGACAGCCGCTGCGCCGATCCCATATTGCCCACGCAGCATGGCCCGGCGTTGAGACCGATTCCAATTTTCACTTGATCGGGCCAAGGCTCATCTGGCTTGGCAGGCATTTCGATATTGAGCTGCCTAAGCTGTTTGATCATTGCCAGTGCAGATCGGGCTGCGTTCTCATATTGCTGGGGATCATCAAGCGGTGCATTCCAAAAGGCCACGATGGCATCGCCGATGTATTTATCGATTGTGGCCTTCCGGGCCAGCAGAATGTCGCTCATCGGGGTCAGGAAATTGATGAGGAAGCGAACGATGTCTTTGGGTGCGAGCTGTTCGGATATATGTGTGAAACCGCGAATATCGCAGAACAGCACGGTCATTTGCCGAACTTCCCCGCCAAGTTCGAGTTGACGCGGGTCAGCAGCGATCCGGCTAACCAGCTCTGGCGAAAGATAGCGATCGAACGCACGGTGGATATAGGATCGCCGCCTTTCCTCGCGGTAAAAAGTAAGCACCGTTTCGGTTATATAGACCACAAAAATCGCCAGCATCGGATAGGTGGGATCGAGCAGAAAGTGGAAACTTAGGAAGGCATACCAGCTTCCCGCCAGAGTGATCCCAGCCAGCAAAATTCCAAGCGCCGCACCCTTGGCGGCGCCTAGCTTGGGCAGAAACCACAACAGCAGTCCGCCCAACACGACCAACAAAGCTCTCTCCAGGCCGTTCGACCAATCAGGCCGTGTCAGGAACTGGCCAAGGATCATCTGTTCGGCGGCTTCGGCGTGGATCATAACGCCCAGCTCGCGTTCGCGGATCGGAGTTGAGACCAGATCGCGCAGACCGATAGCGCCTGCTCCGACAAACACGATATGCCCGCCGAACTTTTCGGTCATTTCCGCAGGCGTTAACTTGCCCGAGAGTATCTCCCAGGCTGGCACGGTACGATCTGGCTGCGGGGCGGCATAATACATCCACAAGGCACCATTTCGGGTTGTCGGCACTTCAAACTCACCGACCTTGAGTGAAGTGACCTCGCTGTTCGTTTTGCCCCCGATATTGCCGCTGCCATCGCTGGCTTTGATCAGTATCGAACCTGCGCCCTGCGCCACCCGCAGCGCTTCCAGTGAAAGCGATGGCAGGATCTGCTCGCCCTGCCTGACCAGCAGCGGAGCCTTTCGTATGATGCCATCGCTGTCCCCTGCAAGTGTCAGCGAGCCATTTCCGGCAGCGGCTAGTTCCAGTGCGGGGAGGGGAAGGATGGCGTTGCGATAATCCGGAACCACACCAAGCGGAGAGCTGCCTGATACGGCAAAGCCGGCTTTGGGCGTAACCACGGCCTGCCGGGCATCGTTGCTTAGGAAGAAACCCGTCACGACCGGGACTTCGCGCAAGGTTTGGGCTAGCAAATCGTCATTATCAGGTAACCGCCGCAGCGCAGCCTCAATCTGCGGGTTGCTGTTCATCCGTTTCAGTCGATCTGCGATTTGCGGCGGTGAAGTGCGATCAGGTTCGGAAAAGACGATGTCGAGCGCTACCACTGACGCACCAGCGGCCCCCAGCTCTTGAATCAACCGCGCAATCTCGGTCCGAGGCCAGGGCCACTGCCCGAACTGGCGGATCGATGCCTCATCAATATCGACCACCTTGACCGGCACCGGCTGATACTGTCGTGGCTGTGCCCGGACATAAGAGTCAAACACCAGCTGGCCCACTCTGGTAAGCGAGGTCACTTCCGCGAGCTGCAAGACAAGCACAGCCAGCAGTGCCAATGCACCAGGCAAAATGGTGCTTTTCCAATCAGCTGGGATAACGCGCTTTGGCAGCATCAAGTAACGCCTTGTTCACCTGCTTCGAGCAAGCTTGCAGGATTATCTTTCGTAATTGAAGTCTTACCTTCTATAAGGGGTAATCTTGAATTCGGTAGTTAGACCAGATCAAGGATGGCATGACCATCTGTTCGACAAGGGGAATCGGTATGCGAGAGCGCTCAGGCAGGTTCCTCGGCTCGGCAGGATTGCTGGTTTGTGCAGTTACGGGGATTGGTTGGTCAATCCCGGCCTTGGCCCAGGACAGCGAGATTGCTGCGCTAGACAGGTTGAGCGAACGGTCATCGAGCGCCGAATCTGCGATCGAGCTTGCCCGCGAGCAGGCTGCGGCAGGCGACCTGCTGGGTGCAGCAGCAACGCTTGAGCGAGTTCTTATCGCCGATGAAGACGCTGACGATGCACGGCTGGCCTATGCAGCGATTCTCTGCCGGCTCGATGATCGCCAATCCGCCCAACTTGAACTTCAGGCTGTGCGAGGGCGCGGCGGGCAGGCTGCACGGGATGAAGCTGCGAAGGCTTGCGGGATAACTGTCCAGGCGCCGCCGCGCAAATCCGGCCTGAGCGGTGAAATCGGCATCGGGCTGACCTATGATGGTGATGCGCAAGGGGCGCTGCGGGTTTTTCCGACGATCTTCTCGCCTTCCAACGATGGACTTGGCTTTGCCGCCAACGCGCGCCTGCGCGGCCGGTTCGGGGAGGGGGCAGATTTTTTCTATATGGATGCCTGGGGGCAAGCCAAGGAAGAGCTGTCTGGGCCGCAATCGGATTACCAGTATGGATCGCTGTCGCTTGGTTATGGCAAAAGCTGGTCCAACAAGGAGCTAAAGCTTGGCAGCGTGATCCGCCATGCGCGTATTCTGGGTGACGCGAATTTTACGGAATATGGCGGCGAAGCTGAGTTCGCGTCCTTCTCAAGCGCCGGAAACCGCACCACAGTCCGGGCTGAAGTGGTTTGGCAAAACGACCAGATTGGTGTTGCTGATGGCATGCATTATGATCTGGTCGCCTATTACGATGTCAATCAGTCTGAGAAATTCGGGTGGTTTCTAGGCGCAGGTTTTGAAGTGAAGGACGCGAAATTCGCTTCGGATAAATATGTAGCCGGGCGATTGCTCGCGGGATTAAACGCTTCGCTCGGTGGAAGGGGCACTTACGCGAAAATGTCCGCGACTTTGCGATATGTTGATTTTGGGAACGAAGCACTGTTCCCAGCGCGCAGCGAATTGCGCATATTCAGTCGCGCGGCGATTGGCACTCCGTTGGGCGGCTCTGGCCTCAATATCGAGGCGGCGATTACCCATTCCTACCGCAACTACAACAATACGAGCCTGCTGGCCGATTACAGCAGCTTTGGCGGCAATTTGAGTCTGATCTGGAAATTCGGGAACAGGAGGTGATTGTGATGAAACCAGTTAGCCATCCGGTCGCATTGCTTGCTGCGATCTTCATCTCCACCACCGCAAGCACCGCGGCTGCCGGACAGACCGTGGGCATAGCTGCGGTGGTCCGCAACGATGTGCGGCTGACCACAGCAGCAAAGCCGGTGCTTCATCGCGCAGTAGTTCGCGAACGAGTATCGCTGGGCAATGACGTCGTAACCGGCGTTGCCAGTATGACGCAATTGTTGTTGCTCGATCAAACCAGTTTTACGGTCGGCGCAAAGGCGCGGGTCCGGATTGACAGGTTCGTCTATGATCCTAGCCGCCGCGCCAGCTCAGTAGCTGCAACAGTTACCAAGGGTGCGTTCCGTTTCATGTCGAGCCCATCGCTCCATGCCCAACCGGGTCAATCCGCAATCCGCACTCCCGTCGCATCCATCGGCATTCGCGGCACGATTGTCGAGGGAGTTGTCGGCCAGGAATCAATCGGGATTGTTCGCGCTGAGGCTGGGGTAACTGGCGCCTTCACCGCCGACGAAGAAACGGCGAGCCTTATCGTGCTGCGCGGCCCCGGACGCAACGCGCAGGGGCAGTCGGTTCAAGGTGCGATTGATGTGGCAGCCAACGGCGTTACCATTGCCCTGGAGGAGGGGGGGCTAGCGGTCTTCATTCCTGGTCCTAACCAACCGCCGATCGGGCCGTTTCGCATTTCTGATGCTAGCCTTGCAAAGATTCACGCAATGCTTCGATTGCCGCTCAGGCGCACTGAAAAGGAGCTGCGCGCCATGGATCCTGCTACCGATCGCGAATTTTCAGTGCCTGGCCGGCTGCCTAATGGGCAAGGGGATAAGATACCGCCTCGCCCATAATGCCTTCGCGAGGTTTGGATGCTCTGAGCTGCGGTTTGGTCAATTGAGCCAAGGTTGGGCCTCGATTAAGCGCGTAAAAATAGCGGCTTAATCAGAAAAATTGGCTCCCCGAGTAGGATTATCACTCGGTAAATATTATGTTATAATATCAGTTGTTTGATAACATTTCTGTTTATTTCAGTGCGGGTTTTCCCACAATTCGGCCTCACCAGTCAAATACCGCTTATTTTGACCCGCTGCCCACCTTCATCGCGGCGCATGATGTTCCACCCTGTTACGGCTGGCCAAAGTGCTCGGCCATCAATTGCCAAATAGCCGCTAGCTCAACTCGGCAATATGTGGCCTCTTGGACGGCAGTCATACCAGCGGGTCACACACTTCGGAATTGGTCTATGCCCGCCCCGCGCCATCGCCTGATCACATCTTGTATGAAACGCTGGCCAGATAGGTCCGCGGTTTCAGGATCGTAAAGCCTGGAAACGTCGTGCCGACAAAGCCGCTGACATAGTTTTTCTCGTCAGTCAAATTTTCGACCTGAAACTTCAGCTCCCATGTGCGGTCATCGGTGCCGAGCGCGACAAAGGCGTTCGTCCGCATATAGCCTTTGACCAGGATCGAGTTGGTCACCTCGACGAAGGAATCGTCGATATAGGATGCATCGATGCCCAGCCGCCCAATGATGGCGTCGTTGAGGTTGCCTTCATAGTTGAACCCGGCCTGCACGGTCCAATCGGCCACCAACGGCAGGTCGGTGGCGCGGGATGTCGCGGCTTGCGACGCCGGATTCAGGACCTTGTAGTCGCCGTTTTGATAGCCAACGTTCGCGAACACATCAAAGCCCTTGGCAGGCGAGATGAACAGTTCAAGCTCGACACCAAACACTTTCGCATCGCCGACATTCTGGACCGCGAACGATCCGGGACCGATCAGCGACGTTTGCTGCAAGTCCGAAATATCGTTGCGGAACACGGTCAGGTTGGCGCGGCCATTGCCGTTCATGAACGTGCTCTTCAATCCAGCTTCATACGCCCACACCGTTTGCGGCTGATAGACGGCCGAAAGCACGAACGGGTTGAGGATCGACAGACCGTTAAACCCGCCCGCCTTGAAGCCTTTCGACACCGAGGCAAAAGCAAACACATCGTCCGACAATTTATAGTCGATGCCAAATTTGGGCGTGAAAGCGTCGAATGTCCTGTCCACGCTGACCGACGTCCGCGGGTTGGTTGGAAAACCAAAGCCGGACTGGATGCTCGCATCAAAGCTCTTGTCGTCTCTACTATATCGCCCGCCGATCGTGATGGTCGCGCGATCGGTGATCGCATAGTCCACCTGGGCAAAGGCGGCATAGCTGTCCGTCTTCATGTGGAGAAAGGTCGGATCGAGGCTGTTGAGGCCAAACAGCGGGATCCTGTCGGTCAGCGACTGATCACCGCTTTCGTGGAAGTAAAAACCGCCTACAATCCAGTTCAGCCGGCCATCAGCCGCGGTGCCCTGAAGCTGGAGTTCCTGGGTGAACTGGCTCGCCGACGCAATGGCCGTCCGGTCAAATCCGGCGGAATAGACGTTCGGCGCGACTGCGAAGCCGCTGGACAGATCCCAACGCCAATCATCGCTCAGGTCAACATAGCCGGTGATCGAGCGCAACGTCGCGCCACCAAAATCATAGGCTGCGTTGAGCGAAATTGCAGTCGTTTCGGTCCGTCCGAACGAATTCTGCGGATATTCGGCGATATAGGGATCGGTACCGAAACGCGGCCGGATATCATCGGTCGTGACGAAATCGGTCTTGCCTGACGGGACACGCGGCAACAGACCGGCGACCGCGATGTAACCATCATTATTGTCTTTGGAATAACTGGCCGAAACGGTCGCTTCAAACGGGCCATTTTCATACGTCAATTTGCCGCGCACGGCGACATTCTGTTCCTCGCCGATCGTCTTGTTTTGCGCGCGGTTAAAAATATAGCCTTCGCCGACATTGCGATAGAGGACCGAAAGCGATCCGCCGAGAGTGTCAGACAATCCGCCGCCGACGGACGCCGCCACCTTCACCTCGTCAAAACTGCCATAGCCGACCGACGCGTTGAGCCACTCGTTGGACGCCGACGGCGTTTTCGTGATCAACTTGAGCGCGCCAGAAAAGTTGTTGCGGCCATACAGCGTGCCCTGCGGTCCGCGCAGAACTTCGACCCGCTCGATGTCGCCCAATTGCGAGTTCGAACCTTGCAGCCGGGCGCGGTAGACATCGTCAATATAGATGCCAACCACCGGTTCGGAAACGATCAAACCGCCAACCTGCTCGGCGCCGCCGCGCAACCCGATCTGCAACGTCGATGGGTTGGCGGTGACCGGCAACAGTTGCAGGTTCGGCACCGCGCGCCCGATGCTCTGCACATCGTCGATGCCCTGATTGGCAAGCGTGTCCGCATTCAACGCGGTGATGGCGACCGCCGTTTCCTGGATATTTTGTTCCCGCCGCTGGGCGGTCACAATAACTACATTGGCGTCGCTTGCGCTGTCCTCTTCGCCCTGAACATTTTCCTGAGCAGCGACCGGAGCGGCCAGCAATAGGCACATGGCGGTCAGTGAAACGCCGGTTAACTTTCGATAAATGAGCGACATATTTTTCATCCAAATGTTGTTTTTCTGTCTAAAATTGTTGGTTGACTCTAGGCCAATAGTGTTGGCTCGTCCGAAGAAATCGCCGAAATAGCCGACTGGCGACTAGCATTACAGTTGCGGTTTTGACTTGAGATGGGCCCGCCGCGCAGCGGCCTGATGTGCCCGTCTCCAGCATGACCATGCGATGATGGTGGCGGGCTGGATACGACGCTGGGCAAGCTTGTTGGCGATGCGTCGGACTTCCTGGATGGACCAGCGGATCAGATCCCGATGGCCCGCATCCTCGGTTTTTTTGGGAGTGTCACGTCATTGGCCCGGTATCGGATCACCGCAATCATGGCGAAGGCGAGCATGACGAGAGAGACGTGGCGGTGCCAGCCATGCCATGACCGGGTTTCGTTGTGGTCAAGGCCGAGCTCGTTCTTGGCGGTTTTTCGAAGCTGTCTTCGATCGCCCAGCGATGGCCTTCGACGGCGACAAGGGTCTGGATGCTCGTGCCGACCGGGCACCATGTAGTGAAGAAGGCGAGATCACCGTCGCTGATATTGCGGCGGATCAGAAGGCCGCGGGTCCAAAGCCCTGATTTCGTCTCATCATATTCGTCGGCGTCGAGATCGGCGAGTTCGCAGTAAGCCCAGTCATGGAGCCGGGCGCCTTTGGTGCCCTCGCCAGCGGAAAGGCGCTGCCATGCACCTGGTTCGAGGTCTCGTGCGATCTCTGCAGCGGTGCCAGCGACCGGAGGTTTGGTCGCAGCCCGAGGCGGTCAGCGCCAGTTCCAGCGTGTCGGTGACATCCTCGGCCTTCATGGTCGAGCACAACTTCCAGGCGATGATATAGCGCGAGTAATCGTCGAGGATGGTCGACAGATACATCCAGCCCCAACCTATGATCTTGAAGTAGGTGAAGTCGGTCTGCCACATCTCGTTGGGCCGGGTGGTCTTGTTGGTAAACTCCTTGGCCGCCTTCATCACGATGAAGGCGGGGCTGGTGATCAGATCATGGGCCTTCAACAGGCGGTAAACCGTCGCTTCGGACACGAAGTAGCCCTGGCTATCGGTAAAGCGCACCGCCAGCTCGCGCGGTGACAGCTCGGTGGCCTCGAGCGCCAGTTGGAGGATCGCAGCCCGGATATCATCGGGGATGCGGTTCCA
>JANOKC010000073.1:0-10241 GCA_031419035.1 Novosphingobium sp.
ACAGGAATCACACAAAATGCTCCGCGATGAGATCAAGTCCGCGCAAATTGCGGCGATGAAAGCCGGTGACAAGCCGCGCCTGAATGCCGTCCGCCTGATCCTCGCCAAGCTCAAGGATCGCGACATCGAACTGCGCACGTCGTCGCAGGTGCCCGATGATGACACGCTGGTGGTCGAAGTGCTGCAGAAGATGGGCAAACAGCGCCGCGAATCGATCGCACTGTATGAACAAGGCGGCCGCCAGGAGCTGGCCGACGCGGAAACAGCCGAACTGGCGGTGATCGAAAGTTTCATGCCCGCGCAGATGAGCGAAGCTGAAACTACGGCGGCGATTGAGGCGATCAAGGCTGAGCTGGGGGCATCGAGCGTCAAGGACATGGGGCGTGTCATGGCCGAGCTTAAAGCGCGTCATGGCAGCCAGCTCGATATGAGCAAGGCGAGCGGGCTGGTCAAAGCCGCGCTGGGCTGAGGTGTCGCTCACCCCCCAATGGCTGGACGAATTGCGCGCCCGGATCACGCTGTCGAGCGTGATCGGGCGGACGACGCGGCTGACCAAGGCGGGCCATGAATTCAAGGCCTGCTGCCCGTTCCACAACGAGAAATCACCCAGCTTTACTGTCAATGATATCAAGGGCTTCTATCATTGCTTTGGCTGCGGGGCGCATGGCGATGCGATTCGCTGGATGACCGACCAACGCGGAATGGCGTTCATGGATGCGGTAAAGGAACTGGCTTCCGAGGCGGGGTTAGAAGTGCCCGCCGCCGATCCGCGCGCCGCTCAGGCGGCGGAACAGCGCAATTCCCTGCACGACGTCATGACGGCGGCGCAAAAATGGTTCGCCGAAATGCTCGCCGCGCCCGAGGGGGCCAAGGCCCGCGCTTACCTCGCCACGCGCGGGTTCGATGCGCATACAGTGGCCCGGTTCGGTTTTGGTTTTGCGCCAGAAGGCCGTCAGGCGCTGGCCCAGGCGCTGACCTTGTTCGAGAAGGACCAGCTGGTCGAGGCGGGCCTGCGGATCGTAGTCGATGACAAGGAGCCGTATGACCGGTTCCGCGGGCGGCTGATGTTGCCGATAGAAGACGCGCGCGGGCGGGTGATCGCGTTTGGCGGCCGGATCCTCGATGCGGCCAAAACTGACGCTCCGAAATATCTCAATTCCCCTGATACGCCACTGTTTGACAAGGGCCGTACGCTCTACAATCTCCATCGCGCCGGACCGATTTCCCGCCAGACCGGAAGGCTAATTGTGGTCGAAGGCTATATGGACGTGATCGCGCTGGCGGCGGCGGGCATCGGCGATGCAGTCGCGCCGCTAGGCACCGCGCTGACCGAGCGGCAGATCGAGATGCTGTGGCGACTGGTTGAAACGCCGGTGCTGTGTTTTGACGGCGATGCGGCGGGCCAGCGCGCTGCAATGCGGGCGGTAATGCGGGCGCTACCCTTACTCCGTCCGGCGCATAGCTTGCGGATCGTGCGGCTTCCCGTCGGCATGGATCCCGACGATGTGCTAAAACGCGACGGCGCCGCGGCAATGGAAGCGCTGCTGAGTAAGGCGCAGAGCCTGCTCGATACGCTGTGGGAGCATGAGCAAGAAGCCGCTCCGCTGGAAACACCCGAAGACAAGGCGGGGCTCAAGTCGCGGTTGATAGCACACGTTGAAACGATCGCCGATCCTGACATCAAGGCGCTTTATCGCCGAGAATTGCTTGAGCGGTTTTCCAGCTTTGCGTTCCCAAGGCGAGAGCAGCAGGAGTGGCGGCCAGCCCCGCGCGGCATGCCGGGCAAGTGGGCCACCCCGCCAACGCAGGGGCCATCTCCGGCGAATGTCCAGAAGCTGCGGCGCTCACTTGGCGGCGGCGCGATAGAGGCGCTGGCCTCCGCAGTGGTGGCGGGCCTCCTGCGTTGGCCAGCCCAGATACTCCCCCATTCCGAACAACTCGCTCGTGCCAATCTGGCAGATCCACGTTTTGATGTGTTGATCGATGCTGCGGATAGCGGCGCGCGGCTTGAATCCGCTGCACTATCCACCATATTGACGGAACGCAGACTGGCGGCGCCCGCTCCTGCAGAATATGGCAATATCAAATATAGCTTTCTGCGGGATGATGTCGATCCGTCAGAAGCTGCAGAGGCATTGGGAACTGCGATCGGCGTATTGGTCGAGAGACCGGCACTTGAGCGAGCAATTGCCGCGGCAATGGCCCGTTTTGAGCATGATGGGGAAGCTGCGCAGGCCGAAGTTGATCGGTTGCGTAAGAGAAAGCTGGAATTAAATGCGCGGCTGCGCCAAATGGCGACCGCGCGAGCGGCCGATCCTTCGGGTGAGGCCGCCAAACCTATGGCGGACTAATGGAAGACGAAGACAACATCGGCAGCGGGAACGACAGCGGTGACGCTCCTCTGATTGACCTCAATGATGCCTCGATCAAGAAGCTGATCGCCCGCGCCAAGCGACGCGGCGTGATCACGGTTGACGAGCTTAATGAGGCGCTGCCGCAGGACCAGATGACGGCTGACCAGATCGAGGACGTAATGTCCGCGATCTCGGAAATGGGCGTCAATATCGTCGAAACTGATGATGATGCAGCTGAGTCCGAAGAGCAGGCAGTTGATGAAGTTGACGAGGTCGATCCCGCCGACCGGCCCGATCTGGTCAAGAAAAAGGAAATCATCGAGCGCACCGACGATCCGGTGCGGATGTATCTGCGCGAAATGGGCGCGGTCGAACTGCTCAGCCGCGAGGGCGAAATTGCCATCGCCAAGCGGATCGAATCCGGCCGCGACACAATGATCCTGGGCCTGTGCGAAAGTCCGATTACCTTCCACGCGATCATCATGTGGTCTGATGCGCTCAACGCTGGCGAGATGCAGCTGCGCGAGATCCTTGATCTCGACGCCATGCTGTCCAAAGAGCCCGCACCCGAGGCGATGGCGGAAGGCAATGAAGAGGAAGCCGACGGCGAGATTAGTGAGAAAACCGCCGGTCCCTCGTTCAAGGAAGAAGAAGAAGTAGAGGAAGAACCTGAGGTTGAAGAAGAGGATGACGACGGCGTAGAACGCCGTGCGCGCCGTCCGGTTGAGGAAGAAGAAGAGGATAACACCCTTTCCCTTGCTCAGATGGAAGCGCAGCTAAAGCCCGAAGCACTAGAAAAATTCGCGCTGATTGCGCAGATTTTCAAGAAGTTTGAGAAGACGCAAGCGAACCGGCTCGAAGCTCTCGGCCTTGGCAATGACTTCCCGACGGCCAAGGAAAAGCAGTATCATGCGCTGCGCGAGGAGCTGACTGCGCAAGTTGAAAGCGTAAAATTCCACGCGAGCAAGATCGAATATCTTGTCGACAATCTTTATGCCTTCAACCGCCGCCTGACCACGCTGGGTGGGCAAATGTTGCGTCTGGCAGAACGTCACAAAGTCAACCGCAAGGACTTCCTCGACAGCTATGTCGGTAGCGAACTGGACGACGGTTGGCTGGCGACGATGTCCGCTAAGGACAAGAAATGGGCCGCCTTTGCCGAGAACGAGGCCGACCCGGTTGAACGGATCAGAGCCGAAATCGCCGACATTGCCTCAAACACTGGAATGTCGCTGGGTGAGTTTCGCCGGATCGTCAATATGGTCCAAAAGGGAGAGCGCGAGGCGCGTATCGCCAAGAAGGAAATGGTTGAGGCCAATCTGCGTCTGGTGATCTCGATTGCTAAAAAATATACAAACAGAGGCCTGCAATTCCTTGATCTTATTCAGGAAGGCAATATTGGCCTGATGAAGGCGGTCGACAAATTTGAGTATCGCCGCGGCTACAAGTTTAGCACCTACGCCACCTGGTGGATCCGTCAGGCAATCACACGCAGCATCGCCGATCAGGCCCGCACGATTCGTATTCCGGTACATATGATCGAGACGATCAACAAACTCGTCCGCACCAGCCGCCAGTTCCTCCATGAGCAGGGCCGCGAACCTACGCCGGAAGAGATGGCCGAGCGTCTTTCGATGCCGCTCGAGAAAGTTCGCAAGGTGATGAAGATCGCCAAGGAGCCGATCAGCCTCGAAACGCCAATTGGCGACGAGGAAGATTCGCATCTGGGCGATTTCATCGAGGACAAGAACGCGGTGATCCCGGTCGATGCAGCGATTCAGGCCAACCTCAAGGAAACTGTGACCCGGGTGCTGGCCTCGCTCACCCCGCGCGAAGAGCGGGTTTTGCGGATGCGGTTCGGCATCGGGATGAACACCGATCATACGCTGGAAGAGGTCGGTCAGCAGTTTTCGGTGACCCGCGAGCGAATTCGACAGATTGAGGCCAAGGCGCTGCGCAAGCTCAAGCACCCGAGCCGGTCACGCAAAATGCGCTCGTTCCTAGATCAGTAGCTTTTGTCGATTTGCTTGATCAAGACATTAGCCTGACTACTTTTGAACGGTAGAATGGTGAAAGTGGGGCTGGCTACACTGGCATTGCCGCCCACGGGCGACTAAGGGGTGCGCAACGATTCTCCCCTAGCAACAGGCCGCATCCCCCATGCGCATTGCAATAGCTTCCGATCACGCCGCCTTTGCCCTTAAGGGCGAGCTTGCGGTTTGGCTTATCGAGTTGGGCCATGACGTTGCCGACCTTGGCCCTGATACCGAAGCATCGGTCGATTATCCAGATTTTGGTTACAAATTGGCCGGACATATAGCCTCAGGTAACTCCGAACGCGGCATTGCCCTGTGCGGTTCGGGGATCGGCATATCAATCGCAGTCAACCGCAATCCCAAAGCCCGCTGTGCACTGGTGTCCGAGCCACTTTCAGCCAAGCTCGCCTGCGAGCACAACGACGCCAATGTAATCGCCATGGGCGCGCGGATCATTGGGATCGAGATGGCCAAGGCCTGCGTCGAGGCCTTCCTCACCACTCCCTTTGGCGGCGATCGTCACGTCCGCCGTGTCGATAAACTCAGCAATCCCCCTTCCGGAGTTTCCGAATGACCTTGCCTTCGATTCGCTCTGCCGGTTTCTTCACAGAGACGCTGTCATCCGCCGATCCGGCCGTTTACGCCGCGATCCGGGGCGAACTGGGCCGTCAGCAGCACAAGATCGAACTGATCGCTTCGGAAAATATCGCCAGCCTTGCTGTGCTGGAGGCCACCGGATCGGTCCTCACCAACAAGTATGCTGAAGGCTATCCGGGCAAGCGGTACTATGGCGGCTGCGAATTTGCCGATGTGGTTGAAACGCTGGCAATCGAGCGCGCTAAGCAGCTGTTCGGCTGCAACTTTGCCAATGTGCAGCCCAATTCGGGCAGCCAGATGAACCAGGCCGTGTTCCTTGCCCTGCTTAATCCCGGTGACAGCTTCATGGGGCTTGGCCTCAATTCGGGTGGGCATCTTACCCATGGCTCGCCAGTCAATATGAGCGGCAAGTGGTTCAAGCCGATACCCTATGGCGTGCGTCAGGAAGACGAGATGCTCGACATGGATCAAGTGGCGCGGCTGGCGCGTGAGCATAAGCCCAAACTGATTATCGCGGGCGGCACAGCCTATTCGCGGGTTTGGGATTTCGCGGCTTTCCGCGCGATTGCCGACGAGATCGGTGCCTGGCTGATGGTCGACATGTCGCATTTCTCCGGCCTCGTTGCCGGCGGAGCACATCCCAGCCCCTTCCCCCATGCCCATGTCGTGACCACCACCACCCACAAGAGCCTGCGGGGCCCTCGCTCAGGCGTGATCCTCACCAATGACGAGGATCTGGCCAAAAAGTTCAACACTGCGGTGTTTCCTGGAATGCAGGGCGGCCCCATGATGCATGTGATCGCGGCCAAGGCGGTTGCGTTTGGTCAGGCGTTGCAGCCCGAATTCAAGGCCTATGCGGCACAAGTAGTCACCAATGCGAGAGCTTTGGCGGCATCACTGTCCGATAACGGGTTGCGGATAGTTTCTGGCGGAACCGACAATCATCTGATGCTGGTTGATCTTACGGCCAAAGATGTCACCGGAAAGTCAGCCGAAAAGGGCCTCGATCGAGCCTGGCTTACCTGCAATAAAAACGGTGTGCCGTTTGACAAGCGCTCGCCCTTCGTCACCTCAGGTATTCGGCTAGGCACCCCTGCGGGCACCACGCGCGGGTTTGGCGCGGCGGAATTCACCGTCGTTGGGCGGCTGATCGCCGAAGTGGTTGACGGCCTCGCCCATAATGGCGAGGAAGGCGACGCACAGGTCGAAACGCGGGTGCGGGCCCGGGTTGAAGAGCTATGCAGCCGCTTCCCCATTTACCCGGAGATGTAAGCCATGAACGCCCCCCAAGACCCGCAGCAAGGCGACGATCTGATCGGCGATGCCCGCGAAGAGATCGTCGGTATGGCCAAGGAAGGCATGCACCACCCCTCGACCAAGCCGGTGCTGACCGGCGCTGCGGTGGGCGCAATAGCCGGAGCCGTATTGCCGATTGTGAGCTGGCCGATCGGCTTGATCGCCGGTGCCGGTTTCATGCTCTACAAGCGCTTGCGCCCCTAGGGCATGCGCTGCCCGTTCTGCGCACATGATGACAGCCAGGTGAAGGACAGCCGTCCCACCGAGGACAACACGTCGATCCGCCGTCGCCGCCAGTGTGAGAGCTGCGGCGCGCGGTTCACTACCTTTGAGCGGGTGCAGCTGCGCGACATCGTGGTGATCAAAAGCGGCGAAAAGCGTGAAGTCTTTGACCGCGCCAAGATCGAGCAATCGGTCGCGCTCGCCTGCCGCAAGCGCGGGATCGCGCAGGAACGGCTCGACCAGCTGGTGTCGGGCATCCAGCGCCAGATCGAAACTCTGGGCGATAGCGAAGTGCCCGCCAAGACGATCGGCGAAATGGTGATGGACGGACTGCGCGGCCTCGATAGTGTCGCCTATATCCGCTTCGCCTCGGTCTACCGCGATTTCAGCGAGGCCCGCGACTTTGAGGAGTTTGCCAGTTCGGTGAGTGATGTCGGCAAGGATTGAACGCAACCCAGTCATCGTCCTGGTCCGCCCGCAGCTGGGCGAGAATATCGGCAAGGCGGCGCGGGCGATGCTCAATTTCGGGTTGACCGAGCTCAGATTGGTCTCCCCGCGTGATGGCTGGCCCAATCCCTCCGCTGGGCCGTCGGCTGCGGGCGCCGATGAGGTGCTGGAGCGCGCAGAGGTTTTCGAGACGCTTGCCGAGGCAGTTGCCGATTGCGCCCATGTCTATGCCACCACCGTGCGCAAGCGCGGCGTAACTAAACCAGTGCTGGCGCCAGACGAAGCAGCGCGCGCCGTCCACCGCGATCCGGGTCGCTCAGCCTTTGTGTTTGGGCCGGAACGATCCGGGCTGGATACGGACGATGTTGCACTGGCCCGGGCGATCATCACCGTACCGATCAATCCTGAATTCCCGTCGCTCAACCTCGCGCAGGCGGTGATTCTCTGCGCTTATGAATGGTCGCGCGGGCAGTCGCTGGCGCAACCGACAGTCGAGGAAATCCTCCCCCCTGCCCCACAAGACGAGCTGGAAGGGATGATCGATCAGTTTATCGACTTGCTTGAACCGCGCGATTACTTTCTCCCTCCTGCCCGCGCTGGATCGACCAAACGGACCTTGCGGACGATCCTGACCAAGCCGGGCTGGAACCACCTCGAAGTCAGAACTTTGCGCGGCGTGCTGACAGCAATGGCCCGCGATCCGAACTTTCGGCCGCCGCGTCGCACCAAGAAGCCTGGTAAGCCCGACAAAGCTTGACTTTGTAGCCCTGCACCGCCAATGGCGCGCCTTCGCAATTGACCCTGCACTCCGGTGAAGCAGCGGTCGCATCCCGTAGTTTGGCGGGATGGTGCGGTTCCGGAAGCGAAGATTGGGCGGTTTCAGCCCGGCATCACAGGTTCCGTGGGCTTTGGCTCATGGGCAGCAAATTGAAGGACGAACGCATGTCGAAGCGTAAAGCATCGAAGTATAAACTCGATCGCCGGATGGGCGAGAATATCTGGGGCCGCCCCAAGAGCGCGGTTAACCGCCGGGCCTATGGTCCGGGTCAGCACGGCCAGCGCCGCAAGAGCAAGGTCTCCGACTTCGGAACCCAGCTCCGCGCCAAGCAAAAGCTGCGCGGCTATTACGGCGATGTCACCGAAAAGCAGTTCAAGCGCACCTATGCTGAAGCAGCGCGCCTGAAGGGCGATACTGGCCAGAATTTGATCGGCCTGCTCGAGCAGCGCCTGGATATGGTGGTATACCGCGCCAAATTCGCGCCGACGATCTTCTCGGCCCGCCAGATCGTTTCGCATTGCCACATCCAGGTCAACGGCGTGACCTGCAACATCGCCAGTCGCCGCATCCGCCCCGGTGACATCGTCAGCCTTGGCAAGAAGGCCAAGGAAATGGCGCTGATCATCGAAGCGCAAGGCCTGGCAGAACGCGAAATCCCTGATTACGTCTCGCCCGACGGCACCGACAAGATCACCTTCGTCCGCGTCCCCACGCTGGATGAAGTGCCTTATCCGGTGAAGATGGAACCAAACCTGGTGGTCGAGTTCTATTCGCGCTAACCCAGCAAGCGAATTACGGCATATCAAAGGGCAGTCCTGCGGGGCCGCCCTTTTTGTTTGGGGCTTCATGCAAGGGGGCTTCCCACTGCCGCGCAATCCGCTACCGATTAAACCCAAACCAGCAAGCGGGGACGCAGATGGAATTCGACGACGTTATACTCTGCCGCCGCAGCATTCGCGGATACAAGCCCGATCCGGTACCGCGCGAACTGATCGAAGAGATCCTCAACCTCGCCATGCGCGCGCCTTCATCGATGAACACACAGCCCTGGAGCTTTTATGTCATCACCGGTGAACCGCTCAGCAGGATTCGCCAGGGCAATACCGAACGCATTCTGGCTGGCGAGCCAGACAGCCGTGAATTTCGCAAAGGTGTGCCTTTTGCCGGCCAGCACCGCGAGCGTCAGATAGGCGTTGCCAAACAGCTGTTCACTGCAATGGGCATCGCCCGAGACGACGCCCCGGCGCGGCAAGACTGGGTGCTGCGCGGCTTCCGCCAGTTCGACGCACCGGTTTGCGTGATCGTCACATACGACCGGGTATTGAGTGAAAGCGACGATACCCCGTTCGATTGCGGTGCGGTGGCCACTGCCCTCGTCAACGCCGCCTGGTCACGCGGGCTAGGCTGCGTGATCAACAGCCAGGGCATCATGCAAAGCCCCGTAGTGCGCGAACATGCGGGAATTCCCGACGACCAGGTGATCATGAAAAGCATCGCACTGGGCTGGCCGGACGCGGATTTTCCCGCGAACGCAGTGGTTTCGGAGCGCAAGCGGGTGGACGAGGCTACCGTGTTTGTCGGATTCGGGTAAAAGTAACACCAAGCTCAGTCTGGGCCTGAATAGCCCTGCCGAAACTCCCTCGCAAAGCCGCCAAACCGCCCTTCCCCAATAGCATCTCGCATCCCCTGCATCAGCTGCTGGTAGAACGTGAGGTTATGTTCGGTCAGCAGCATTGCGCCGAGAATTTCGCCGGACTTGGTCAGATGGTGGAGATAGGCCCGGCTGTAATTACGGCAGCCTTCGCAAGGGCAGCGTTCATCCAGCGGACCAGTGTCTTCCGCAAAACGGGCGTTGCGCAGGTTCAGCGGTCCGTTCCAGGTGAAGGCCTGACCATTGCGGCCCGAGCGGCTGGGCAGGACGCAATCGAACATGTCGATCCCGCGCTCCACCGCGCCGACCAGATCATCCGGCTTGCCCACGCCCATCAGATAGCGTGGGCGATCTGCGGGCAGTTGACTTGGGGCGTAATCGAGAACGCTGAACATCGCCTCCTGCCCCTCACCCACTGCAAGTCCGCCGATTGCATAACCATCGAAGCCGATGTCCTTCAATTCCTCGGCACTTTCCCGGCGTAGATCCTCGTGCAGTGCGCCTTGCTGGATTCCAAACAGCGCCGCACCCTCCGCATGCTCGCCGCCGCTGTCGAACCCGTTACGGCTACGCTGGGCCCAGCGCATGCTCATCCGCATTGAGGCAGCGATCACTTCACGGTCGGCATCGGCGCGAGGGCATTCGTCGAACGCCATCACGATGTCGCTTCCAAGTAGCCGCTGGATTTCCATCGAGCGTTCCGGAGTAATGAGATGCTTCGAGCCATCGAGGTGGCTGGCAAAGGTCACGCCGTCCTCGGTGATCTTGCGCAACTCAGACAGGCTCATCACCTGATAGCCGCCGCTGTCAGTCAGGATTGGTCGGTCCCAGTTCATGAATTTGTGCAGGCCGCCCAATCG
>JANOKC010000074.1:0-7859 GCA_031419035.1 Novosphingobium sp.
CAAGGTTCGGCGCATGTCGCGCAGGTCGGTGCGCAGATAGGCCTGTTCGGTGGCAGTGCCGACGCGGTGGGCCAGTGCCATTTCTGCCACCATGGCCGGGATCGTCGGCATCTTTTCCGCGGCCCAATCACGGAATGCAGAGCGGAAACCGTGAATTGTCTCAGTCCGATCAGCCAACCTCATCATGCGTGTCAGAGACATATCGGAAAGCGGCCTTCCGGCCTTCACGCCCGGGAAGATGAGGCCTCTGCGCATTTCCTTGGGAGTCAAGCGTTCGAGGATGGCGATCGCGGCCTCATTAAGAACGGCGACGTGTGCAACGTCGCCCTTCATGTCGTCCGCCGTGCGCGACCATGTTCGAGCTTTGAGGTCGATCTTGTCCCAAGTAGCAAAGCGGACTTCGCCAGATCTTGCGCCGGTCAGTATGGCGAACAGCATTGCCATGCGGCTGGTGGCAGGGTCTTTAGCAAGCTGATCGGCCACAAAGCCCGGTACTTCGGCGAAAGGCACTGCTGCGAAGTTCCCACCTCGTGGTTGCTTGGCAAGGCCGGTGCGCAGTTCGCGGGCGTCGGGCAGGGCATCAGAACGCCAGCCCCGCGCCTTGGAGAAGGCAAGTACTTGCAGAATGCGGGCACGCACTTTCTTTGCCATGACCGGCTTGTCGGTCCAGATCGCAGCCAGCGCCGAAATGATGTCCGCCGCGCCAATTTGGTCAACGCGCATGGTCCCCAGCTTGGGGTAGCCATGTTCCTCCAGCGAGGCCTTGAAGGCGTTCGCCGTGCGCTCTGCCCAGCCAGAAGAAAGAGATTGGTGCGCCGTGGTAACCGCCTCTGCAAAAGTGGGGATAATGCGCCGCTCCTTGTCTCGCTCAGCGATGGGGTTTGAGCCAGCTTTGGCCAGCTTGCGCAGCGCAGCGGCCTTTTCGCGCGCCTCAGCCAAAGACAGGGATCTGCGAAGCATCAGGGGCAGACTCATCAGCGGGTCGTGATCGCCAAACGCGTCGCGCCCCGCGCAGTCGACATCCACGCTGCCCAGTCCAATATCGCGGCGGTTGCCATCAACCTGAACGCGAAGCATCCACGACTTGGCTCCCGTCGCTTTCACGAGCAGGAGCAGGCCATCGCCATCGTTGAATTTCGTGGCCCTCGGTTTACCGGTTTCATTGCGAGCGGGCTTGGCGCTGCGCACCTTGGTCACGGTTAGCTTCCCCATCGCAGTCCCCACAAATCGCTATGGGGAATTATCCCCCCATACGTCCCCACATTTATAGGCGGCTTCGGGCGGGCGTCAATGGTTCTATGCGAACAGACATTTTATCAAATATCCGTAATAACTACACCTTTTTGGTCACATCCGAACGAGGCTGGACCTAGGTTATAATCCTTGCGAGGCATCCAGTTTCCTTCCGCTTTGACAGCTAGCCCGCGACAGGGGATGAAGGCGCATGACTGACGAACCTGAAAAAAGACTCACGCGCCGCCGCTTCTACAAGGCCGATCAAGAAGCCTCCTTTGTTGAATCGCACGGCCATAGCACGCCACAGCAGCGCGATCCGGCCTACCGGCTGGCCTATCGCGACACCGATTTCCTGCTGCGCGATGAACTGCGCCCGGTTCGCTTTCAGCTCGAATTGCTCAAAACAGACATGCTGCTGGAAGAGGCCGGAATCGGCTCGACGCTGGTGTGTTATGGTTCGGCCCGGATCCCCTCGCCCGAAATGGCAGATGCAGCGCGGGACAGTGCCACCACGCCCGAGCGGCAGGCGGTGGTTGAGAGGCTGATCGCCAATTCAAAATACTATGATGAAGCCCGCAATCTTGCGCGGATCGCCAGTGCCTGCGGAATTGTCGAGAAGGGGATGCGCCAGTTCGTGGTCTGCTCGGGCGGAGGGCCGTCGATCATGGAGGCGGCCAATCGCGGCGCCGATGATGTCGGGGCCGAATCGATCGGGCTCAACATCGTGCTCCCGCATGAGCAGGCGCCCAACAGCTATGTCACGCCGCACCTCTCGTTTCAGTTCCACTATTTCGCGCTGCGCAAGATGCACTTCCTGCTCCGCGCGCGGGCCGTGGCGGTGTTTCCCGGCGGGTTCGGCACGCTGGACGAGTTCATGGAGCTGCTGACCCTGATCCAGACCGGCAAGATGAAGCCGATCCCGATCCTGCTGTTCGGCAAGGCGTTCTGGAGCCGGGTGATCAACTTTGAGGCGATGGCCGAAGAGGGCGTGATCAATCGAGAGGATCTGGCCCTGTTCCACTGGGTTGAGACAGCGGATGAAGCCTGGGCCGAAGTGGTGAAGTTCTACAATCTGTAACGGGTGAGTCCTAACCCCGCGCCAGTGCGTGGCCCAAGGGGCCGTGCCCGGCGCCATAGCCCGGTGCGGCACGTAAGGCTGAGCGGACGAACAGCCTCGCCCGGTCTACCGCTTCGGCAAACGGCAGGCCCTTGCCAAGGAAAGTAGCAATCGCGCTCGACAGGGTGCATCCGGTGCCATGGGTGTGCGGCGTGTCGATCCGAGAGCCTTCAAATTGCAGTGTATGGCCGTCTGGAGCGACCAGAAGGTCGATGATGGTTTGGCCCTGGGTGTGCCCACCCTTTGCCAGCACATGGAAGCCATGCCGCTGCGACAGGGTGAGTGCCGCTTCGCGCATTTCTGACAGGTTGATGGGTTCGGTACCAGTCAGTGTCGCCAGTTCGGGCAAATTTGGGGTCAGCAAGGTGGCAAGGGGGAAGAGGCGTGCAACCATCGCCTCTATAATCGCCTTGTTCGAGAGCAGCGCGCCTGAAGTGGCGACTAGCACCGGGTCCAGCACAATTGGAAATCGCTCCACTCCCGGGGGCAATGTCTTCCGGCTATGCCCCAACGCCGATCTCGCGGAAATCTCCGGAGCCGCGACCAGCCCGGCCGCAACATGATTCACAACATCGACCCCGCCAAGCATTCCGATTTTTATAGCATCAACGCCGATATCCTCGATGCAAGCGGCCATTTGCGCAAGCACCAATTCACCCGGCAAGGGCTGAATATTATGCACCCCCAGCGTGTCCTGCGCGGTCACCGCAGTAATTGCGGTCATGGCGTAGCCGCCCAGCATGGTGATCGTTTTGATATCCGCCTGAATCCCCGCCCCGCCCGAGCTATCGGAGCCAGCGATGGAGAGTATGCGGGGGTATTCAACCACTCTTGAATTTCCGAACCATCGAAGGCGGGGACTTGGCGTGATGATGGGCTGCGCGGGCTGGCCTGTCCACCAGCTCGCCGCCGCAATTGGGGCAACGATCAAACAATGCCTCGGCGCACTCTGCACAGAACGTGCATTCGAACGAGCAGATGAACGCGCCGGAGGCCTCGGCATGAAGATCGCTGCCGCAACGTTCGCAATCGGGGCGCATTTCAAGCATCAGGCCGCTGCCTCCTTAACCGCCGCGCAGATCGCATCGACCACGGCTTCAACCTCGCCCGCATCGTCGCCCTCGGCCATCACGCGGATGACGGGTTCAGTGCCGGACGGACGGATCACCAGCCGGCCTTTGCCAGCCAGCTGGGCTTCAGCGTCAGCAATAATTGCCTGCACCCGCACATCATCCAGCGGGTTTCCGCCCGAAAAGCGCACGTTCTTGAGCAATTGCGGCACAGGATCGAACAGATGGAGCAGCTCGCTCGCGCGCTTGCCTGATTTGACCAGCGCCGCCAGCACTTGCAGTCCGGCAATCGTCCCGTCTCCGGTGGTGGCGTGATCGAGCAGGATCATGTGGCCCGACTGCTCGCCGCCAACATTATAGCCGCCCGCCTTCATCGCTTCGAGGACATGGCGATCACCCACCTTGGTGCGGATCAGATCGATGCCCTGACCGCCCAGAAACCGTTCGAGCCCCAGATTGGACATCACCGTTGCAACCACTCCGCCGCCGGTCAGGCGGCCTTGGGCTGCCCATTGGCTGCCGATCAGCGCCATCAGCTGATCGCCGTCAACTGTTTGGCCCTTCTCATCGACCACGATTAATCGGTCGGCATCACCGTCGAGCGCAATTCCGATATCGGCACCTGCTGCGACGACACTTTCCTTGATCAGATCAAGATGGGTCGAGCCGACCTTGTCGTTGATGTTTTTGCCATTGGGGGTCACCCCCACAGCGATCACCTCGGCGCCCAGCTCCCAGATGGCGGAAGGGGCGACCTGATAGGCTGCACCATTGGCGCAATCGACTACTATCTTGAGGCCGTCGAGGCGGATATCATCGGGTAATGAGCTTTTCACCGCATGGATATAGCGCCCGCGGGCATCGTCGATCCGGCGGGCCCGGCCGATCTCAGGCGCGGCGGCCAGCGGTTGCTCGGCGCCCAGCATCGCCTCGATCGCCAGCTCGTCCTCATCCGAAAGCTTGAAGCCATCGGGGCCGAACAGCTTGATGCCATTGTCTTCATAAGGGTTATGGCTGGCAGAGATCATCACGCCGACATCGGCCCGCATCTCGCGCGTCAGCAGCGCCACCGCAGGCGTCGGCATCGGCCCAAGCAGCACGACATCCATGCCGACGCTGGTAAAGCCTGCCACCAGCGCGCTTTCCAGCATATAGCCAGATAGCCTGGTATCCTTGCCGATCACCACCCGGTGCCTGTGGCTGCCGCGCAGGAAGTGTGTGCCGGCCGCCTGACCAACCTTCATCGCAGTGGCGGCAGTCATCACGCCTGCGTTGGTGCGCCCGCGAATCCCGTCTGTGCCGAAAAATTGCCGTCCCATGCCTCGGCCCCCAATAACCCAGCCCAATCAATGTTGATTTTCTTCAAAATTGCTATGTCGCACGAGGCCGCTAATGTCACGCCTGCAAACGAACGCGGGGTAGCTTGATGAGCGAGAGTGAAACGACTGGCATGACGCTGCCCGATGTGCGCGTGCCGGCCGGCTTGTCGCTGGGCGGATTGGCGGCCGGACTGGCCCTGGGATTGCTGATGGGCGGCAGCACCTGGGCGGATGACTTGCTCAAATGGTCGTCCACTCTGGGCGGGCTGTGGCTCAAGAGTCTCCAGATGACCATTGTCCCGCTGGTCGCCTCGCTGCTGGTGATCGGGATCGTCCGAACCATTGCCGCGGCGCAAGCCGGAGCCATGGCCAGGCGCACGCTGGGGCTGTTCTTTGCGGTACTGCTTGGCGGCACGCTGATGGCGGCTGCTGTAATGCCGTTGCTGCTTGATGCTTTCCCGATACCCGGCGGCGCTGCCGAAGCATTGCGCGAAGGCTTGGCCAAGACCGACATGCCCGCGGTGCCGGGAATCGAACAGTTTCTCAATTCGCTGGTTCCGTCCAACGTCTTCGCCGCCGCCGCAGAGGACGCAATTTTGCCGATGATCCTGTTTTTTACGCTGTTTGCCGTTGCCATAACCCGGCTGCCATCGGCCCCGCGCCAGTCTTTGTCCGTGCTGTTCGATGGAATTGCCGGCGCGATGATGGTGATCATCGGCTGGGTGCTGTGGCTGGCACCGATTGGCGTGTTTGCGCTGGCAATGGCGGTTGCCTTGCAAAGCGGGGCGGCGGCAATCGGCGCCTTGGCGCATTACATTGCGCTGGTCGCGCTGATTGGCCTGGTGGTGCTGTTGGCAGCTTACTGCCTGGCAGTATTGGGAGCGCGCCAAAAGCTGGGGGCATTCGCTCGCGCTGTGCTGCCCGCGCAGGCAGTGGCGATTTCCACCCAATCATCGCTGGCGAGTGTTCCGGCCATGCTGGTTTCCTGCAAGAACCTGGGCCTACGTGAAAGCAGCGGGGAATTTGTTCTGCCGCTGGCGGTGGCCCTGTTCCGCGCGACTGGCCCGGCGATGAACCTGGCGGTGGCGATTTATGTCGCGAAGATGTCGGGTGTTGTGCTGACGCCGCAAGTTCTCGCTGCCGGGGTTGTTGTCGCGCTGTTGACGACGCTGGGCGCACCTTCCTTGCCCGGCGCGATCAGCTTTGTCTCCTCAATCGGCCCGATTGCGCTGGCGATGGGTGTGCCAATTGGTCCGCTCGCGCTGCTGGTGGCGGTTGAGGTGCTGCCCGACATTATGCGCACGGTTGGCAATGTGACGATGGACGTTGCGGTTGTCGCTACGGTTGACCGAAAATCCAGCGATTATAGGGCTTTGTCGTAAACCCTGTATTCCTTGTTGACGACGGTTCCGATAGCATCGGCAATCGCGATCATTCCCTGATTGTCATCCAGGATCCAGCCGATCTCGCCGCGGGTTCCGCTATATTCGGTCACTGCCGCACGGCGGATATATTCGATCATCATAAAGGCGAGCTGGCTGGCGAGGCGCGAGCTTTGCAGGCGTTTCTTGACCCCCATCAGCGGCACCCGCATATCGGCATTGGTCGGCTTGCGCAGCCACCATAGCAGCTTGGCCCAGCCGAACGGGAACAGCCTGCCGCGCATTGCCTTGATCGGGCGGTTGACGTCGGGCAGCGTCATCATGAAGGCCACCGGCTCTCCGTCCAGCTCGGCAATCCGGATCAGATCCTCGTGGACCAGCGGTTTCAGCTTCTTGGCGGTATAGGCAACTTCGCTGTCGGTGATCGGCACAAAGCCCCAATTGTCCGACCAGGCATCGTTGAGAATATCGAGGATAGTGCGCGCTTCCGCCTCAAAATTCTTCAGTTCCACATTGCGGATCCGGATCCGGGGGTTCTTCTCACCCGATGAAATGATCCGCTGGAGCAATGGGGAGAATTCCTTGGTGATGTCCAGCTCATAGGTATAGAGATTCTTGGCGGTCTGATAGCCCAGCGCCTCGATCCAGCCCTGATATGCGGGCTTGTGATGCCCCATCATTACCGTCGGCGGATGATCGTTGCCCTTGATCAGCAGCCCCGGTTCTTCCCATACCGACAGGCTCATCGGGGCGAGTACCCGGGTCATGCCCTGTTCGCGCAGCCAGCCTTCGGCAGCGGCGATCAAGGCCTGCGCCGCAGCCTCGTCTGCTGCCTCCATCAGGCCCCAGTTGCCAGTGCCCGGCCCCATGCCCTGTTCGATTGGCTGCGCCAGCGCCAGATGATCGAAATGCGCCGAAATCCGCCCGACGACCGCGCCGTCGCGCCGTGCCAGGAAGTATTGGTAGGTAGCATGTTCAAAAAACGGGTTCTTGCCTGGGGTAATCGCTTCCACCACTTCGGCGCGGATCGGCGGCACCCAGTTGGGATCATCGGCATAAAGCGTCCAGGCCAGATCAATAAATGCCTTGAGGTCGGCCTTGCCGCTGACGGGGGAGACGATTATCTGTGCCTGAGCCACGATCTTGCCTTTGTTGCGGTCTAGTTGGCACTGCCTATGGCCCCAAGTGCTTGCCAAGCCAAGTATCGGAGGCCATCGAAGCCGCATAATTCAGCCGGAAGGCAATTCCGGCAAGGGTCATTTGGAACGATTGCATGACTGCCTATGAAGCCATCGACAAATCCGCCGCCATTTCGGCCAAGGCTGTGTCCTCCATCAAGGCTGGGAGAATCCCGGATGACAAGGCGATGCTGCGCGCTGCGGTAGAGCTGACCCGCGATCTTTCTGCGGCGCGGCCCGATATCTATTGGCCCGACATGCTTGTCTCGGCAGGCATCGGCTATGCGGCACTGGCAGGCGCGATCTTGCTTGATAATCCCTGGCTGGCGGTATGTTCGGGCATTGTGGCGGCACTGGCGCTGTACCGGGCGCTGCTGTTCATTCACGAGCTGAGCCATATCCATGAGCAAGCCATTCCCGGCTTCAGGGCGGTGTGGAATTTGGCTGTAGGGATTCCGATGCTCACCCCCTCGTTCATGTATGAAGGGGTCCATCCGCTGCATCATGCCCGCACCCGTTATGGCACGGCGGAGGATCCGGAGTATCTCCCTCTTGCT
>JANOKC010000075.1:0-1795 GCA_031419035.1 Novosphingobium sp.
GCTTCGCGTTCGGCGAGCCTTGCCCGAAGGCGGTCAGCTTCGGCCTGGACGACCTTCGACGGCGTATAGTTCTCGACCGCCAGCCCTTGCGCGGTGGCAGCAAGGTATGCCGCCTTCTTGAACTTGTCGCCGCCGCTCAATTTGAGCGATGTCCACCCGTTAGCCTTGGCAATCCTTATAATGTCGGGAAGGGCGTCGATATTGCGGGTCTTGAGCCGGTCGGCTTCAATCCGCACAATCGGCTTTTTGTCGTCGGACGTGCGGTAGAGCTTGTTGCCGACGCGCAGAAATTTGCCCGTGAGATCATCGGTGATTGTGGGGGTTTCAGATTTGCGCTTGGGTTTTGCGGATGCAGGCTTCGGTGTAACCGGCGTTGCCTTCGCCGTGCGGCTCCGCCCAGAAGGCGCGCTCCCTTCAAGTTCATCAGCCATTTTCATCGCCTTCCGCTAAAATTCCCGCCACATTGCCGTTATGATCCAGCGTCAGCATATCGGCACAGAAGCTCGGATAATCTTCAGTGCGGATGTCATCCTGCGTTAGCGGATGCGCCGGGTTCCCCTCTGCCTCTTCGTCGGTCATGTCCCGGAACGCCGGGGGAGCGACAGCCACGCGCGTTTGCTTATCGACGGGCGACACCACCGGAGGCGGAAATGCCCGTTTCTTGAAGAAGCGGCTTTTGAAATAGAAAATCTTGTCGCCGATGATCGGCGGGATACCGCCGCGTAGCAGAATCAGTCGGTCCGCTGGAAATTGCATCAGCTCCTGCGGCAGCATCAGGGCGCGGCGCTGTTCCGAAATGGATTTGGAGCGGTTGGCGAGCCAACCGTGGATCGTGAGTGACCTGGTGACACTCTCCTGGCCGACATAGCCGATGCGTTCCGACAGTTCGTTCGCAACGCGGAGTTCCTTGGGCGTGAATGCCACTTCAACCCCGCAATTGGCGACGATCTCATCGGCGACATGCTCGCCGTAAACCCCGCGCAGTTGCGAGCGGGACTGGATGACCGGGAGCAAGCGAATGCCGTAGCCCGCGACATAGGAAAAGGCGCTGGCGATCACCGATGCGCGGCCAAGCCGGGCAAATTCATCGAGGATGACCAGTACCGGCACCGGGGTAGTGTCGCCCGCTAATTCCCGCACATTCAGATCAATCAGTTGCTGGAACAGCAGATTGTAGAGCGGGGCAATTCGGTCGAGTTCGTCGGGCGATACGCCGAGGTAGATCGACATGGGACGCTTGCGCAGCTCGCGCAGGTCAAAATCGCTCGCGGCGGTCGCTGCATCGACCAGCGGATTGAGCCAAAGGCCGAGGACATTGGTAATGGTTTTCTTGATGTCGGCAAAGCTGTTGTCGGAGCCACCGACAAAGTCTGCCAGCGCCGTCCGGCAGGATACCGACAGATTCAGTGCCTGGTTGGCCAGTTCCTTTTTGAAGAAACTGCGGGCGTCGCCCTCGGTCAGATGGCGGTAGATCGCGCCCATCGTCAGCGGCTCGTCGCTGGTTTCAGCAAGCCAGGCTCCGACACCGGCAAATCCGGTGCGCGCGCCGTTCGCCCAGAAGGCTTCGCCGCGTTCGGGTGCAATGAACAGCATCGTTGCGATCTTTTGCAGCTCGATGATCACATCGTCGGGGTCGCTGCGGTCGATATAGGCGAGCGGGTTGTAGCGCGCGGTGCGTCCCGCCCGATCGGTCGGGTTGAACAGAAAAACGTCCTGCCCGTAGTGCGCCCGGAACCCTGCGCTCGCGTCGTAATTCTCGCGTTTGACGTCGAGAACGACCACTGAGCCTTGCCAT
>JANOKC010000076.1:0-9217 GCA_031419035.1 Novosphingobium sp.
ACGCCGCAACTGGATGCTCGCCATCGCCGCCATCGCGGTGCTGGCGATTGTGCTCAGGATCCGGGCCTTCGCTCCGTTTGACATCATGCACGCCGATGAGCTGATGCAATATCTGGAGCAGGGCAATCGGCTGGCGAGTGGGCAGGGCATTGTCCCGTGGGAAAACCGCTATGGCATCCGCAATGGGCTGATCCCGCAGTTGCTTTCGCTGCCGTTGTGGCTGGGACACACGCTGGCGCCAGACACGCTGACGGCCATGCTGGCGGCCCGGTGGAGCTTTATCGCAAGCTGCCTGATCGTGCTGCCCGCTGCATGGCTGCTGGGCAGGCTAACCTCGCGCTGGCATGCGCTTGCTGCGCTGTTTGTGGCTGCGACCTGGGGGGAGAGCGTTGTTTTCTCTACCTTGCTGCTGTCCGAAAGCCTTGCCACCGCGCTGATTGTGCTGGGCGCTGCCCTGCTTTTGCGCGAGCCGCCCGAGCGTCGGGTGATGTGGGCGGCGGGCTTGCTGCTGGGCCTGGGGGTGCTGGTGCGGCTGCAATATGCGGTGTTTGTCGCAGTACTGGTGCTGGCGGTGCTGCAGCTCGATTGGCGGCGCTGGGGACAATTGATCGCAGGAGCCTTGGCCGCTGGATTGATCGGCGCGCTGAGCGATATTGCCATGGGACAGGTGCCCTTCGCGTGGATCGTCAACAATTTCGCGATGAATATCGATGCCGGACGCGCCGCGCGGTTCGGCGCAAGCGGCCCGTTCGAATATATTCGGCTGCTGCTGGTGCACCTTGGCCCGGCTGCCGTCTTGATCCTGGGAGGCGCGGTGCTAGCGGGCAAGCGCTATCGGCCCTTGGTTTGGGCGGCGGCGGCCAATCTGCTGATCCACAGTCTGATCCTGCACAAGGAATACCGCTTCATCTGGCTGTCGGTGCTGGTGATCGTGGTGCTGGCGGCGATTGCCTCGGTCACGCTGGCGCAGCGGTTGCTGGAACGACGCGGCAAAGTGCTGAACCCGGCATGGCTGGCGCTGATCTGCGCGGGTTGGCTGGGGCTGTCCATGGCCGCAAATTTCCAGACTGGCGGAGCCAGATCATTGCGGGGCGGTGCGCCAATCCCGCTGATGGCGGTCCAAGCGACGAAGCATCCAGCCGTTTGCGGGATAGCCCTGCCCAATCAATGGCGCGCGCATCTGGTCCCGGCACTGCTGCCAAGGGTGGTTTCGCTGATGATCGCACCTGGAACTCAGATCGATCAGAATGCAGTGCTTTCGCCCGAATTGGCAGCTGCTGCCAATGCGCTGGTGTTTGCTTCGCGGCCAATAGGCGCCGAGGCTTATCGCGAAATCAGCTGCGGCAACGATGGCACGGTCAAGGCCTGTCTCTATATCCGGCCCGGCGGCTGCACCGCTGCACCCGGCTGGAGCTATCAGGCGGCGCTGAAACGCGAAGACCTCTAGGTGATTAGCCCCGGACCATATGCGCATGGGCAATCGCCACTGCCAGCGCATCGGCGGCGTCCGCTCCGGCCAGCTTGACGCCGGGCAGCAGCACCCCCAGCATCGCCTGAACCTGCGCCTTGTCCGCCGACCCTGTACCGACAATCGCCTTCTTGACCAGTCGCGTGGCATACTCGGCCACAGGCAGTCCAGCGCGGGCCAGCGCCAGCAGGCAGACGCCGCGGGCTTGCCCCAGCTTGAGGGTCGATTGCGGGTTGGAATTGACGAATACTTCCTCCACCGCGCCGCTATCCGGGCGGTGGAGCAGGATCACATCGGTAAGTTCCCGGTCCAGCACCACCAGCCGCTGTGCCAAGGGCGCTGCGGGATCGGTTTTCACTTGGCCGTTGGCAATATGAGAGAGCCGATTGCCCTGCTTGGCGATCACCCCCCAGCCGGTCGTGCCGAGGCCGGGATCGAGGCCGATGATGATCAGCCCAGCTTCTCCATCACCGCGTCGGACACTTCGTAATTGCCCCACACGGTCTGGACGTCATCATCATCGTCCAGAACATCGATCAGCTTGAACAGCGTTGCGGCATCGGCCTCGCCGACATCGACCTTGAGGCCCGGCCTCCAAGCCAGCTTGACCGCCTCAGCCTCGCCAAGTGTCTTTTCAAGTTCGCGGGCAACAGGGTGGAGGTTTTCGATCGCGGTCCAGATCGCATGGCCATCCTCGTCGCTTTCAACGTCATCGGCCCCCGCCTCAATCGCCGCTTCAAGCACCGTATCCTCATCGCCGACTTTGCCGGGATATTCGATCAGGCCCAGCCGCTCAAACCCGTGGCTGACGCCGCCGGATGCCCCCAGATTTCCGCCATTCTTGGAAAAAGCGGTGCGGACGTTGGTGGCGGTGCGGTTGCGGTTGTCGGTAAGTGCTTCGACGATCAGGGCAACGCCGCCGGGGCCGTAACCCTCATAGCGCACTTCCTCGTAATTATCGCCTTCGCCCTTGGTGGCCTTGTCTATCGCGCGCTGGATATTGTCCTTGGGGACCGATTGCGCCTTGGCGGCATTGACCGCCGCGCGTAGCCGCGGGTTCATATCGACATCGGGCATGCCCATCTTGGCGGCGACTGTGATTTCGCGGGAAAGCTTGGAAAAACTCGCCGAGCGCTTCTTATCCTGCGCGCCTTTGCGGTGCATGATATTCTTGTATTTGGAATGGCCTGCCATGTGTCACTTTTGTGTCAGAAGAAACGGATGGGGTGCATTAACCAAGCCGTGCGGCTAGAGCAACCTTTGCCACCAGCCGACATCGCGCCAACCACTCATCTTCCAGCCAACCTCGCGGTAAATGCCAATCGCTTCAAACCCCATCGCCTCATGCAGCCAGATGCTCCCGGGATTGGGAAGCGCGATGCCCGCAAAGGCCGCGTGGAACCCAAGCGCTTTCAGGATCGGCAGCAATTCGCTGTATAATCCCCGGCCCAACCCCTTTCGCGTGCAGGCTTGATCGATGTAGACTGCAACGTCGCACGATGTTCGGTACGCATCACGCGAACGGTGCGCAGAGCCATAAGCATAGCCGACGACGCGGTTCTCGATCTCGGCAACCAGCCAGCAGTGAGATGCGGCGTAAGTCGCAATCCGCTCTCCCATTTCCGCCGCGCCGGGCGGTTCCAGTTCGAAGCTAACCCAACCATCGGTGACGAATGGTGCATAAATTTCCGCGCAGCGCGCCGCATCTTCAGCGATGGCTGTGCGGATGTGCATCACCCCAGACCCAACGCCGCCTTGTAGAGATCGAGGATAGTTTCCATTTCGGCGCGGTCATCGGGCTTCATTTTGCGCAAAGCCACGACCTTTCGCATGATCTTGGCGTCATAGCCGACCGCCTTGGCTTCGCCGTAAACATCGCGAATATCGTCGGCGATGCCCTTTTTTTCTTCTTCGAGGCGCTCAACGCGTTCGATCAACAAGCGCAGGCGATCATCGGTGGTTTCGGCCAAGGGGGTATCTCCGGATAAGGGGTGAATCGGTTGGCTGGGCGATAGCGAGGGTCGGCGATTCGGGCAAAGCCGAGGCTGTGGAAACATTCCGTCGTCCCCGGTCGAGCTGGGGACGACGGAGTTAGCCTGCGTTCATCTTCACGCTCTGCGCCATTCGCTCCAATTGCTCCGCCGTCGCCTCGCTCTGGAACTGAGCCTTCCACGTCGCCGCTGGCATACCGTGTATCACCTGGCGCGCCGCTGCCTTGTCCAGCGGTGCGCCGGCATCGACGATCCAGTCGCCCAGGCAATTGCGGCAGAAGCCCGCCAGTCCCATCAGATCAATATTCTGGGCATCATGGCGATGACGCAAATGCCGCACCAGTCGGCGGAAGGCGGCAGCTGCAACCGCATCATCCAGCGCTTCGAGCGGATCAGAAGCGTCTACATTCGTATTAGTGTCACAGCTCATGGGTTGGTCCTTGGGTTTTGCCCCAGCGTTTGCCATACGGCGGGCTACTACACGAAGGGGAAAATTGTGGCCAAGCTCAATCCGTCTCAAGTCAGCTTGCGTGGCCGGAAAATCAAGATCCTCGCGACGCTAGGACCGGCCAGCTCATCTCCTGAAATGATCGCCAAGCTGCTGCGCGCCGGAGCCGATGCCTTTCGAGTCAATATGAGCCACGGCGATCAAGCAACCCACGCCAAAACTATCGCCGCAATCCGAGCCGCGGAAAAGGATTTTGGCTGCCCGATTGGAATCCTGTGCGATTTGCAAGGCCCCAAGCTGCGCGTTGGCGCATTCAAGGATGGCCGCGCGGTGATTCGTCATGGCAGCCACTTCACGCTTGATCGCAACCCTGAACCCGGTGACGAGTCCCGCGTCTGCCTGCCCCACCCCGAGTTATTCGGGGTGCTAACCAAGGGCCAGCGCCTGTTGATCGACGATGGCAAGCTGCGACTGAAGGTGATCCGCGCAGGAGCCGATGAAATCCTTTGCTCGGCCGAAGTTGGCGGGGTTATCTCTGACCGCAAGGGGGTCAATGTTCCCGATGCGGTTGTGCCGATCCCGGCGCTTACCGAAAAGGATCGCCGCGATCTGTCGTTCGCCATCGAGCAGGGTGCGGACTGGATTGCGCTGTCGTTCGTCCAGCGGCCCGAAGATGTGGCCGAAGCGCGCAAACTTCTGGGCGGTCATGGCGCAGCACTGATCTCCAAGATCGAAAAGCCCGCCGCGCTCGATTCTCTGGAGCAGATTGTCGAGCTTTCCGATGGGATCATGGTGGCGCGCGGCGATCTGGGGGTGGAACTCAATCCCGAGGAAGTGCCGCCGCTGCAAAAGCGGATCGTCGAAATTACTCGCCGCAGCGGTAAGCCGGTTATCGTGGCGACCCAGATGCTTGAATCGATGATCGAGAGCCCCGCACCAACCCGCGCCGAAGTGTCGGACGTCGCAAATGCGGTCTATGACGGCGCCGATGCGGTGATGCTATCAGCCGAAACTGCCAGCGGCCAATGGCCGATCGAGGCTGTGACGATCATGCACCGGATCGCGATGCAGGTAGAGAATGACCCCGGTTACAAAGACCGGATCCACTTCACTCAGGTGCGCCCCGATGCGACCACCGCCGATGCGCTGGCACAGGCCAGCGCTGCGATTGCCGAAACAGTGACGGTGGCTGGAATCATTGTCTTCACAGGCTCCGGCTCGACCGCGCGGCGAGTTGCGCGCGAACGTCCGATTGTGCCGATGCTGGTGCTAACCCCCTCACAGAAAACTGCGAGGCGGCTGGCGCTGCTATGGGGCGCGCATGCGGTCCACACCAAGGATATCGGCAGTTTCGAAGAGATGATCGCCAAGGGCAAGCGGATGGCGCTGCGTCAGGGCTTTGGCACGAAGGGCTCAAAGCTGATCGCGCTAGCAGGGGTTCCGTTCGGCACTCCTGGCTCCACCAATCTGCTGCATGTGGTGACGCTGACCGGCAAGGAGCTGGATCACCACGAAGGGGATTGAAGGTTTGCTTTTGCGCACTTGCGATTTATGGGCTGCGCAACGGGAGATTCTGGGATGAGCAGCACGCGTATGGACTGGACCCGCGATGAAATCGCTGCGCTGTTCAATCTGCCATTCACCGAATTGCTGTTTCGCGCCGCAGAAATCCACCGGGCGCATCATACCGCAGATCAAGTTCAGCTATGCACGCTGCTTTCGATCAAGACAGGCGGATGCCCCGAAGATTGCGGTTATTGTTCGCAATCAGTCCATGCCGACAGCGGAGTGGCAGCAACCAAGCTGCTGGATGTGCGCGAAGTTCTGCAATCGGCCGCGCAGGCCAGGGATTCCGGATCGCAACGCTTTTGCATGGGCGCTGCCTGGCGCAACCCCAAGGATCGGGATATGCCTGCGATTATCGAGATGGTGAAAGGCGTCCGTGCGATGGGAATGGAAACCTGCATGACGCTGGGAATGCTTGAGCCGCATCAGGCCGCGCAGCTCGCCAAGGCCGGTCTCGATTATTACAACCATAACATTGATACCTCTCCCGAACGCTATGAGCAGGTGATAACCACCCGGACCATGGCTGATCGGCTGGATACGCTGGGCCATGTCCGCAATGCAGGGATCAATGTCTGTTCGGGCGGGATCGTTGGCATGGGCGAAACCCGTGCCGATCGGGTCGGCTTCATTCACACCCTTGCCACCTTGCCGCAGCACCCCGAAAGTGTGCCTGTCAACGCGCTGGTTCCGATCAAGGGTACGGTTTTGGGCGATATGCTGGCCGATACGCCGCTCGCCAAGATTGATGATATTGAATTTGTGCGCACAGTCGCGGTGGCCCGGATTACCATGCCGCTGTCGATGGTCCGGCTGTCTGCGGGACGCGAAAGCATGTCTGATGCAGCGCAGGCGCTGTGCTTCCTCGCCGGGGCCAATTCGATCTTTACTGGTGACCGTCTGCTGACCGCTGCCAATGCTGGCGATGATGCTGATGCGGCACTGTTCGCGCGGCTCGGCCTATCAGCGATGGCGGGAGAAGAACCGCTCCGCGAGGCCAAGCTAGAGCCGGTGCTGGCTTAGGAGCAGAACCTGTTAACCGCGCGCGCCAAACAAGGCCGAACCTACCCGCACATGCGTTGCGCCTTGCATAATCGCGGTTTCATAGTCATCGCTCATCCCCATGCTCAGGCCGGATATGCCGTGATCATTAGCAAGTTTGGCGGTGAGCGCGAAGAATGGTGCGGGCTCTATTCCGGCGGGCGGCACGCACATCAACCCGGCAAGCGGTATCTGTGCAGATCGGATTTCTGCCAATAGTCCCGGCAGATCGGCAATCGCGACGCCGCCCTTCTGCGCTTCTGCACCGATATTGATCTGGACAAAGCAAGGCACGCGCCGTCCGGCCTGATCCATCGCCTTGCCCAGCGCGGCGACTAGCGAGATCCGGTCCAGCGCATGGATGCAATCGAACAGCCGGACAGCCTCAAGCGCCTTGTTCGACTGAAGCTGGCCAACCAGGTGGAGCGAAACATCAGACCATTTTTCGCGCAGTTCCGTCCATTTCTCCGCCGCTTCCTGCACCCGGTTCTCACCAAACACCCGCTGGCCTGCCGCGATCAGCGGGGTGATGTGCGCAGCGGGATGGGTCTTGCCGATCGCAATCAGCGTAATCTCAATCGGCGCGCGCCCAGCAATACGGGCCGCTGCAGCGATCCGCGCAAGGACAGTTTCAAGCAGTATGGCTGGCTCATTCATGGCGCGCTGCTATAGCGATGCCATGCCGCTGCGCCAGCCCAACTCGCATATCTGGCTGATCAGCGATCCGCGCAATGATGCGGGGCTTGAGGCTGCACTTAGGCGCCTGCCGCGCGGCAGCGGGCTGATCTATCGCCATTATCACCTGCCACCCGCCGCACGCCGCACGCGCTTTGATCGGCTTGCTCGGATTGCGCGGCGCTTCGGGCATCGGGTAATACTGGCAGGAAGCGCAAAGCAAGCCGGGGCTTGGGGTGCGGACGGAGCATATGGATCGCCGCAGCGGCTGGCGCGGGGGCCAAGGACCATCCGGCTGGTCACCGCCCACTCCTTGCGCGAACTGGCCAAGGCCTGCCGCGCAGATGCTGTGCTGCTTTCCCCGGTTTTCCAGACCCGATCGCATCCCGGCGGAGCAGCGCTGGGCGCTGTCCGGTTCCTTCGCCTTGCTCGCCATTCCCGCCGCCCGGTGATCGCCTTGGGCGGGATGACCCGCGCCCGAGCCCGCCAGCTGGGAGTTCCTCGCTGGGCAGCAATCGACGGGCTGATTCCCAAGGATTCTTGACGAGGAGTCACCCATAGGCGCATGATGGGTTTCGGACTTTGGGGATAGTTATGGCAACTCGTGCAATCGGGCCGGCAGGGGCCGCAAACTGGCGCGCGGTTTTGCGGCGCAGCTTGCGCCGCAGCTTTGAGCTGGCAGGCGCAGTCGTGCTGTTTGCGGGCATGATCTTCCTCGCCCTCGCGCTGATCAGCTATCACCAGACCGACCCATCAGGCTCAACCGCTGCGGGCGGGCCCGTGCTAAACTGGATGGGCCGCTATGGTGCCTGGGTATCCGAACGCGCGCTTTTTTTGTTTGGTCCGGTCTCGGCCCTGTTTCTGCCGCTTCTCTACGTCTTCGCCCGCAAGCTATGGCGATTTGCCGAGGAGGAAGACAGCGATCTGCCCCACGCCGACCACGCCTGGTGGCGTCCGATCGGTATTCTGCTGTTCGCAATGGCGCTGCTCGCCACCGTGCTGGCGCTCACTTTCACAGGCCCCGGCGGTTCACTTCCCGCCTCGATGGGCGGTATGACCGGATTGCTTGGCGCGGGCGCGGTGCGAGGGCTGGCCGGGTTGCTGCCCGAAGCGGCGCAGGGCTGGGCAATATTCGCTGCGGCTATCGCGGCATTATTGGGCGGTTCGCTGCTGGCAGGGCGGGTTTTCGCGCTCGATTGGGGAAATCTCCTGACCCTCCCCGGAGCGCTAAAGCGAAATCCTGATTCTATCGGTGCCCCCTCGATTCCTCTCCTCAAACCGCGCGAGCCAAAGCTGCGCGACGGCAAGGTTCAGGGCGAACAAATCCATGCCCCGCGCAAGCCGCCCGAGATTTCAGACCCAAGCCGTGCAGCCAAACCCGCCCAGCTATCAGGCACAAGCCGGCAGGCGGATATGTTCGCGCAATATGTCCTGCCCAGCCTCGATCTGCTGGCCGATGTGCCGCAAGGCAGCCACAAGAAGATTGACCGGCTGGCGCTGGAACGCAACGCGCGGCTGCTGGAAACCGTGCTCGATGATTTCAACGTCAAGGGCGAGATTACAGCAGTTCGCACCGGGCCAGTGGTGACCATGTACGAGCTGGAACCCGCGCCCGGCATCAAGGCCAGCCGGGTTATCGGCCTGGCCGATGATATCGCCCGCAATATGAGCGCGATCTCGGCCCGCGTCTCCTCAATCCCCGGACGCACCGTAATGGGGATCGAACTGCCCAACGCCGACCGGCAGATGGTCAGCTTCAAGGAACTGGTTGCGTGTGAGCAGTTTGCCGCATCCAAGGCGCTGCTGCCGATCATTCTGGGCAAGGATATTTCGGGCGGGCCAATTGTGGCCGATCTAGCCGCCATGCCGCATCTGCTGGTTGCGGGCACCACCGGCTCGGGCAAGTCGGTCGGCCTCAACTGCATTTTGCTTTCCCTGCTTTACCGGCTCACCCCGCAGCAGTGCCGCCTGATCCTGGTCGATCCCAAGGTGCTGGAACTGAAAAGCTACGACGATATCCCGCATCTG
>JANOKC010000077.1:0-8301 GCA_031419035.1 Novosphingobium sp.
GCTTCCTTGCGGGCTTGCCGCAGGGGCACAAGGCCCGATGGCGGAGTGGTTACGTAGAGGACTGCAAATCCTCGCACGCCGGTTCGATTCCGGCTCGGGCCTCCAGCTTCCTGCTTGCATTTGGGGCACTCCCGCCCGTAAGCGCAAGTCAGCCAAGTACGCCGCTTTAGCTCAGTCGGTAGAGCACATCATTCGTAATGATGGGGTCAGAGGTTCGAATCCTCTAAGCGGCACCACTTGTTTTATGGCACTTTCCATAGGAAAATCATAAAGATAAGCCGAAAGGCACTTCCGCTTAGGAAGGTGATTTGGTGCTTCTGGAAGCCCTTTCAGCTTAGAATTGCCTCCGACCGGTGCTGGGCCCAGTTGGATGGGGAATAAGGCATTGCGTTGGCTTGAAAAAGCAATGGATCGAAAGGGCGCTCGGCTGGTCGCGCATGGCGGGTAAAGTCAAAGCATGATTGAACGCCTGAATGGGTCTTTATTGGGTCCGGATTGCGACCTGCTGCAGCCGGTCGCCTGAGATTACGAATGTCTGCAATCGAGGCACTCGGGCGGTAGTCGCAGCGGCGCATTTGTTGTGGTTAACTGCCTGTCCGCTTTCGGGAAGTGAGCGTGGCGTAACAGACATTCGGGCGAGCAATCGGCGCAAGAACGGTAAAAATGGGAGCCGGAGGACCGCTACCTCAACGAAACCAGCAGACCTGTTCCGAGGTTGCAAGCAGCGTACCGGCCCGGCTCCACATGGTCTTGCGTGTCCCAACGATCGATTGCTCAATGCGGGTTGCGATCATGTCCGACAGGATGAAATCATCACCGCAGGCGGCGAGTTCGGCCTCGCTTGCTAGAAAATAAACCGATAGGGCCAGAGTGGCCGAGAGGCGCCGTGCGGGGCTGATGGTAGAGATGCGTGGCATCCCTCCATCCGACACCAGCGCCAAGGTCAGCACATCGATTGGCCGGCCAGATGTTTCCTTTTCCCAACCTAGCGTCCGAGTATGACCCTGGTTAAATGTCAGACCTCCCGCTCTGTTACGAATTTCAAGTGGCGGCTTGTTCGGAAGTGGCGGACGAAATGGCAGCAACGTCTCGGGCGGAGCTATGTCGGGCATCGTGCCTTCGGTATAGCGGTCACTTTCCCTGCGATTGCCTAGGATGACCAGTGCAGTGGCGAGCAGAGTGCCGCTCGCTTCGTCCACCAAATCACAACGCCAGTGCGCCAGAGAGCGTCCCGCGCCGATGCAAGTGGTATGCAGGCGGAGATCGCTGCCCGGCTGGACGGGAGCTATGAAATTGACCGTCATCGCGATGGCAGACCCGGTGGCGGCTGGATCACTGATTATGGCCTTGAGCAGCAGCGCGACCGTCCAGCCCCCGAACATGCCATTGAACGCCTCAAACAGCGCGTGTGCATGTCCGCGCCAACTGCCCGGGCCGATAGCCTCCAGCGCCAGTGTTTCATCGAAAGCGGTCATTTTCTTCCAAGGCCCCCACTATGCGATGTGGATACCAGCAACCGTGCGCGCGGCAACCGGAGAATGTCGCTCGTCCATGCGAACGGCGTTCATAGCGTTTGGCTAGCGTCAGGAACGTAGTGCATTAACAAACGTCCAGTTTCGAGGTCGCAAGCGCGGGTTCCGAAACGACCGCAATGTTGTCGTGTCCGGACAGTCCGCTTTTGGCGCGAATATCTCGTGTCCTGACAGGCAGGTTGTGGGGGCGAAAGGAGGAAAGCCGCCATTGCCCGCGTCGCGGTACTGATGACCGCTGTCGCGAAAAAACCAGCCATTCCCGGTTGAGGACGGGTTCACTAGAACTGGCCATCTTTTGACAAGCCCTGAATTCGGCAGCTATGCTGGTTGCATGCGAGGGGCGCCATGGAGGCACAATGGCACGAACAATAGTTACCGGAGCGCGACGGGGAATCGGCCGTGAGATCGCTTTGTCGCTCGCACGTGGGGGCCACGCAGTAGTCGCAACGATGCGTCGCACGGACGGCTGCGATCTGATCGATATCGCACGCCGCGAGAATCTCTCAATTGTCGTTGCCGACCTCGATGTCGATGACGATGCTTCAGTCGCCCGGTTCTTTGCGACTTCGGTCGCTGACTCCGAACCCATCGACATCCTGATCAACAATGCCGGCATCCTGTCGATCAACGCCATCGAGGATGAAACCATCGCCACTATGCAGGCGATCATGAACACCAACTTTTTCGGTGCGGTAAGGTGCATGAAAGCCGTGGTGCCGGCGATGCGCGCGCGCGGAAGCGGGCTGATCATCAACATCTCGTCGATCTCGGGGCGAATGGCCCCATTCGGGCAAGGAGCCTACGCTGCATCAAAACACGCGCTTGAAGCGGCCAGTGAGGCAATGGCACAGGAACTGGCGCCCTTCGGTGTCCGTATCGCGCTAGTCGAGCCAGGGATCACCGCGACCGATATGGCCGTCGCCAATCTGCCGAAGCCGCGCGCCGACAGCGCCTACCCGCATGGCGGGCGCATGGTCGCCCTGAATGCCGATGCGGCGAAAGGCACGCCCCCGTCGGTGGTCGCCGACACGGTGCTCGACATCGTCAGCGGTCGGACCACATCCTTCCGCACATTGTGCGGCCAGGATGCACACATGTTCATCGGCTTGCGCGGAAGTATGACCGACGAGGCGTGGATCGCGATGAGTGATACGCTCGACGACGGCCTGTTTTTCGAGAGGTTTGGTGCCGCAATCGCTGGCCGTTGACGACCAGATCGCTGATCACGGCTTATTGCCGCATCGCTTAAACGCGGCGTAGAAGGGGGCGTAAAGCTGTTATGTTGGTTGCTGCGCGAACGGCAGCTATCACTATCCAGCCACAAGAAGTGGACATTCCGGACCCCCCAACTTTGATGCCGTGAAACCGCCAATCTTAACGAAGGGCCGCTTACTGGACTTTCGTGCATAAAACCCGACAGTCCGCAAGGTCCGACGAAGCTGCCGTCAAAGCGATGTATGAACAAACGGCTGCTTACCTCCATCGCGCCTACAGAACCGGACTGTCGGCAGTGTCCAACGAAGCTGCCGCCACGGCACCGGATGAACGAATGGCCGCTTACCGTGATCACGTCCTCAAAAGGAGACTGTCGGCAACGTCCAACACTCCCGACATTCCGCGCAGCGTCAATACGACAGGCCCCAAGGAGGTCGAACTTTCAGTCGTACCCATTCGGAAGCAGTCAGGGGATAAGGTAGCTTGCAGCGCCTCCCTGCGGTAATATGGAAATGATGCAACACACCACCGGGGCTCAGCATATCGGTGAGCTTATCCGCGACAAGAACATCGTGCTTAAGGGCGCTGACGTGCTCTCACAACGCGGCTTCACCCAGGTTCCCAATCACGTGCTGCGTTCCGAACGGATTTCGCCCGGAGCCAAACTCGCTTACGCTATGCTCCTCAGCTACGCTTGGCCGAACGACTTCTGCTTCCCCGGCCAGGAACGGCTTGCAAAGGACATGGGAGCAGGCGCGCGCAGCGTGGTTCGCTACGTTCAAGAGCTTGAGAAGGAGCAGTTTGTGAGGATCAAGAAGCGGGGCCAGGGTCGACCAAACCTGTACGAGCTGAGCCTGACGACCAACGGCAAGCGTAAGACGGCATAGCCAGAAGTGCCAAATTGGCACTTCTAGACGTGCCAATTTGGCATCGCTAGAAGTGCCAATTTGGCATGCTAATAAGACTCAGATAAAAGGGCAAAAATAATAATACATTCTTTTCATTAAAATAAATCGGATCCGCGATCGAAAGTTGTCGAATGTGAGGCCAGCAGACTGGAGCTAACAAGCCCCAATGGCAATGAGTTGAATGCCGAGCGAGTTTCTTCATGGGCCAGTTCGGGGTATCTCATAGTGTCGGACGTCCGACACTATGAGACGGGTAGTGGAGCCGTGGTACAATGCACCCATGGATGACGACGAGGCCATTGACCGACTTAAGTGGGAAGTGATCACCCCTGACTCCTTGCGGGCTGCGTACAAACCGCCTCATGCAATTGGTGATTTAGAGCAGGACCAGAGAGGGTCACCGGCATCACCAGAGCGAGTGATCGTTTTTTGAGGCTCTGCCAACATCGTATGAGGAAGCGCCCGCGAGACTGAAGCCACAGCATTGTACAAGCGAACGGCGGGCCGGTGCTCACGAAAAGGGTCATCGTACAAGAATCAGGAGACTAAAAAGAGACTAAACCATGTGGTGATCTGGTCTAACTAATTGAAAACGTTTGGAGCGGGTGAAGGGAATCGAACCCTCGTATTCAGCTTGGGAAGCTGCTGCTCTACCATTGAGCTACACCCGCTTGGCGCCGCCTTGTGCGGGCGCTGCCTTTGCACAGGGCTTGCGAAAAGGTCAATTGCTCACAGCGTTCTGATGATCGCCGAAAAATCGAGCCCGCCGCTTCCAGCTTCCGTGAAATCGGCATAGAGCCGCTCAGCCAGATCGCCCATCGGCACCTTGGCCCCGGCGCCTTGCGCTGCCGCGACGGCCAGTTTTAGATCCTTGAGCATCAGCGCCGCAGCAAAACCGCCCTGATAATCGTTGTCCGCCGGGGTTTGCGGACCAACGCCGGGCACCGGGCAATAGCTGGTCATCGACCATGACTGGCCCGAAGCCTTGGATGAGATGTCGTAGAAGGTCTGGAGGTCGAGCCCCAGCTTTTCAGCCAGCGCAAACGCCTCGGCTGTGGCGATCATCGTCGCGCCAAGGATCATGTTGTTGCAGATCTTCGCAGCCTGCCCTGCGCCTGAGCCGCCGGCATGAATCACCGCCTTGCCCATCGCTGCGAGGATCGGCTCTGCACGCGCAAAATCCGCATCGCTGCCGCCGACCATGAAGGTCAAACTGCCGCCGTTGGCTGCCGCAATTCCGCCCGAAACCGGTGCATCGACCATAGCATAACCTGCCACGCTGGCAGCCTCGGCCACCTTTTTTGCGGTTGCCACGTCAATCGTCGAACAATCGAGCAGCAGCGCTTCGGTGGGTGCTTGCCCAATTACTTCGCTGGCATAGACGCTATCGACGATTGCGCCATTGGGCAGCATCGAGACCACCGCATCGACGCCCTGAACCACCTCGCGCACGTTGGTGTAGGTGGTGCAGCCATTGGCCTGGGCGCGGGCCAGCGCTTCGCCGGAAAGGTCAAACGCGCGAACCTCATGCCCCGCCTTGACCAGATTAGCAGCCATCCCGCCGCCCATGTTTCCCAGTCCGATGAACGCGATCTTCATGGCTTAGCGCCCCTTCCAGTTGCCGGGCCGCTTTTCGATGAACGCCGCCATCCCCTCAGCCTTGTCCTCGGTCGCAGTCAGCACTTGGAAGATCCGGCGCTCCATCACCAGACCCTGATCGAGCGACGTTTCAAAGGCAGCGTTGACCGCCTCCTTGTTGGCAATCACGGCCAGCGGCGGCATGGCGGCAATCTCGCCGGCAGTCTTGAGCGCCTCCGTCAGCAGATCGGCCAAAGGCACCACGCGGGTAACCAGCCCCGAACGCTCGGCCTCTTCGGCCCCCATCATCCGCCCAGTCAGGCACATTTCCATCGCCTTGGCCTTGCCCACCGCCCGCGTCAGTCGCTGCGATCCGCCCATGCCGGGGCCAACGCCGAGTTTGATTTCGGGCTGGCCAAAACGGGCGCTGTTTGCGGCGATGATAAAATCGGCCATCATCGCCAGCTCGCAGCCGCCGCCCAGCGCGAAGCCATTGACCGCTGCAATCCACGGTTTGCGCACTGCCTTGACAATATGGCTGGTCCATTTGGCAAAAAAATCTTCCGCGAAAAATTCCGCCGCGGATTTATCCTCCATCTGCTTGATGTCGGCCCCGGCAGCGAAGGCCTTTTCGCCCGAGCCGGTGATCACAGCGCAGCGCTGTGCAGGATCGGCCTCAAAGGCAGCGAAAGCAGCAATAAGATCGTCCAGTACCTGCGAGTTGAGCGCGTTTAGTGCTTGCGGACGATTGAGCGTGATCAGCGTAACCGCGCCCTTCGCTTCGACGAGGATGGTTTCGTAGGTCATAGTGGTTTCCATTCTTCGCCTTCAGGCAAGGCGCCAAAAATTGTATCGATCAGCGCATCGGTGACACTCTCGGGCGTTGCCGGTTGCCATTTCGGCGCGTTGTCCTTGTCAACAATCACTGCCCGCACCCCTTCGGCAAAATCGGGCAAGGTCAGAACGCGCGACGCAATGCGGTATTCCATCACCATGTTGGCTGCAAAATCGGCGCATTCCAGGCTGTCATGCAATTGCCGCAGCGCCACTTTACACGTCTGCGGACTTTTGGTGCGCAAGGTCGCCAATTCCTTGGCGGCCCAATCACTGCCGTCGGCTTCCAGACTGGCTAGGATTTCTTCATAGCGGTCGGATGCAAAATACCTGGCAATCCGCGCCGCATTGCCCTCAATCCGTGCCTCTGGCGGGGTCACCGCAAGCGAGCTGAGCACGCCGCCCGGCTCGTGCCCATGGGCAATCCGTTGCTTGGCCTCGGCCAGCGCCTCATGCGGCAGATAATGCGTCGCGAGGCCAGTCCAGTGGCATTCCGCGCCGTCTATCCGTGCGCCGGTCAGCGCAAGAAATTGTCCGATGCGTCCTGACAGGCGCGACAAATGCCAGCCGCCGCCGACATCGGGAAACAGGCCGATGCCCGTTTCCGGCATGGCAAAACGGGTATTCTCGGTGGCGACGCGGAACTTGGCTGGCTGCGAAATGCCAACCCCGCCGCCCATGGTAATCCCGTCCATAAAGGCGACCACCGGCTTGGGGTAAGTTACCAGCAAATGATTGAGCTGATATTCTTTGTAAAAGAACTTCCGCCCTGAAACACCGCCATCGTTCAGCGCCGAGTTGCGCAGGAAAGCGATATCGCCGCCCGCGCAAAAGCCGCGCCCCTCGGCATGGTCGATGATCACTGAATGGACTTCAGGATCATCGCGCCATTCGAGCAGCGCAGCGGTCATCGCATGGTCCATATCCTGCGTCAGCGCGTGAAGCGCTTTTGGGCGATTGAGCGAGAGAAAACCGGCACTGCCTTCGCGGCGGATAAGTATGTCCTGGGTCATTGACGCAGCAAGTCCCGGCCGACGATCATTCGCATCACCTGATTGGTCCCTTCAAGGATCGAATGGACCCGCAAATCGCGCCAGAATCGTTCGATCGGATAATCCTTGAGATAGCCATAGCCACCGAACAGCTGCAAGGCGCGATCAACAATGCTGCTGCCGCTGTCGGTGGCCAGACGCTTGGCCATCGCCGAAAAGCGCGACTTGTCGGGTGCGTTCGCGGATACTTTGGCAGCCGCAAGATAGAGCAGCGCCCGTGCCGCTTCCAGATCGGTCGCCATATCTGCCAAGGTGAACTGGGTGTTCTGGAAATCGGCAATCGGCTGGCCAAACTGCTGGCGATCCTTGGTATAGGCAATCGCCTCGTCCAGACAGCGCTGCGCCCCGCCGAGCGAGCAGGCCCCGATATTGATCCGTCCGCCATCAAGGCCAGCCATGGCAAAGCGGAAGCCATCGCCTTCTGCACCAACCCGGTTGCTGACCGGCACTTTGACATTATCGAAGATCACCTGCGCGGTGGGTGAGGCATGCCAGCCCAGCTTGCGCTCAGGCGCGCCAAAGCTGACGCCCGGCATGTCCTTTTCGATCACCAAGCAGGATATGCCCTTGGGGCCATCAACCCCGGTGCGGACCATGGTGACATAGACGTCGTTCACCCCCGCGCCCGAGATGAACTGCTTGGTGCCGTTGACCACATAGTGATCACCGTCCAGCCGGGCCGTGGTCCTGAGCGCCGCCGCGTCAGAGCCACTGCCCGGTTCAGTCAGGCAATAGCTCGCCATCTTGTCCATGGTGACGAGCGCAGGCAGGAATTTGGCCTTGACCGTATCACCGCCAAAGCAATCGATCATCCATGCCGACATATTGTGGATCGAGATGAACGACGAGGTCGCCGGGCAGCCATAGGCCATCGCCTCCATTATGAGCGCCGATTCGAGCCGACCCAAGCCAATCCCGCCGCTTTCCTCGCTCAAATAGATCGCCGCAAAGCCAAGTTCGGCCGCGGCCTTGATGGTATCACGTGGAAAGATATGCTCCTCGTCCCACTGCGCGGCATACGGCGTGATGGCATCTGCAGTAAACCGCCGCGCCATTTCCTGAATGGCAAGCTGGTCTTCGTTGAGGGCGAACTGGTCAGTCATGATGATACTCAAAAGCCGGGTCGGTATGACCAAAGTGGCACAAAAGCTTCAATATGGCGCAACGCGATCGCGATAAACG